>JAYWDX010000045.1:0-5021 GCA_043779675.1 Tenderia sp. (SeqCode) | reverse complement strand
GGGTACGGCGCCAGCTCCAGGGCATCGATGGAAAAAACGGCATGACTGTTAAACAGCTGCTGCTGTGGCAACACCCCCAAACGTGGGTGTCGCGCCGTGCCCGGTGTCATCCAGACCGGAATATTATAACGCCGCGCCAAAGGGCCAACGCCATTAATGTGATCGCCATGTTCGTGGGTGACCACAATGGCCGTCAGGTCGGAGGGGTGTTTGCCAAGCCGGGCCATACGCGCCTCGACATATACGGTGGCAAAGCCACAATCGAGCAGCACCAGTGTGTTTTCAGCCTCGATCAGCGTGCCATTGCCACGGCTGCCGCTGCCCAAGGAGGCAAAGCGCACCGACCTTACTCCTTGGTCCCGGAGTTAGTCTCGGGCTTGACCTCAGCAGGAAAATTGGCGGGTGCAGGTGGACGACTATCGAAAGGCGCGGCAGTGGCTGACCGCTCTGGCAGCATCAATGCATTATCGCTGGCGGGCGACGTCAGTGAGTCAGGCAGTTGCAGCGGGGCGATACTCTGGCTGGTGAGATAGGCCTGGCGTTTCTGCTCCACCACACCACAACCACTGGCAACCAGGATGATCGTCAACAGCAACAGTCCAGCGCGAATCAAAGCACGCCCGCCTGGCGCATGGCCTGACGCAGAGTTTCGTGATATTGCGGCGAGAGCACCGTCAGCGGCAGACGGATACCCAGACCAATCAGCCCCATCTCGGCCAACGCCCACTTCACGGGGATCGGATTGGCCTCAACAAACAGGTGTTCGTGCAACCCCACCAACGGGGCGTCCAGCGCCTCGGCCTTGGCTTGATCGCCGGCAAGCGCAGCGGCGCACATCTCGTGCATCGCCTTGGGCGCGACATTGGCGGTGACCGAGATCACCCCCTTGCCGCCCATCAGGATCAGTTCGCGGCAGGTGGCGTCATCGCCGCCATAGAGGTCAATGGCATCACCGCAGCCATCGAGGATCTCCTGCGCCCGTTGCAGGTCACCGGTCGCCTCCTTGAGACCCACGATGTTAGCAATCTTGGCCAACCGCTCGACAGTGGCAGGTTTGAGGTCGCAGCCGGTGCGGCCGGGAACGTTATATAGGATATGGGGAATGGCCACTGCTTCAGCAATCGCCTTGTAGTGCAGGTAGAGCCCTTCCTGAGTCGGCTTATTGTAGTAAGGGGTCACCAACAGGCAGCCGTCAGCACCGGACTCCATGGCGCAGCGGCTCAGGCTAATCGCCTCACGGGTGCAGTTGGAGCCAGTCCCAGCAATTACGGGGACACGGCCGCGCACCAGTTCAACAGTTCTGCGGATGACGGCGCAGTGCTCGTTATCGTCGAGTGTTGGCGACTCACCCGTCGTGCCCACCGCAACAATGGCGTCGGTGCCATTATCAAGATGAAACTCTACCAAGCGTTCCAGCCCCTCATAATCGAGGCTGCCATCCGCCCGCATCGGTGTTACCAGGGCCACCATGCTGCCGTGAAACATAGCTTTTTACTCTCCGTACCGCAGAAAAACGCCCATGGTACTGATGGCATGGGCGGAAGACAAGCACCAGTTGCGCAGCAGCCAAGCGCCTAAACGCCCCCTTTCCGGGGCTACGGGAAGTGGCGTATGATGAATTTCGTTTACCAAAACTCATCACCCTCCATTTATCAAGAGTAGAAAGTCTCGTATGTCGAATCATTTGGTCATTACTGCCGTCGGCAACGACAGGCCTGGCATTGTCAACGAACTCACCAAACAAATCCTTGAGAGCGGCTGCAATATTCAGGATAGTCGCATGACCATCCTTGGTGGCGAATTTGCCATCATTTTGCTGCTGGCAGGCAACTGGAGCGCCATTGCCAAGGCGGAGGATGGCCTGCCACGCATGGCGGAACAGCTCGGCCTCAGCCTGACCTGCAAACGCACTGAGTCACGCGTCAAACAGACCAATCTACTCAGCTATCATGTTGATGCACTGGCCATCGATCAGCCTGGTATCGTTCATCAGGTGTCTGAGTTTTTCTCCAGTCGCAATGTCAATATCGAAAGTCTTAACAGCGATACCTACAACGCTGCCCACACCGGCACACCCATGTTCGCCCTAACCATGACAGTCAACATCCCCGCCAACCACTCCATCGCCCAGCTGCGTGAACAGTTTCTCGACTTCTGCGATGCGGTGAATATCGATGGCATGATGGAACCGGTGCGCGGCTAATCCGCCGCCTAATGAAATAGCCTGAAAGGACGACAACAATGATAGTGGAACTTGGTAGTGAGGTGCCTGACTTTGAAGTACCCGCCACAACAGATCAAACGATCAAGCTTGCCAATCTCAAGGGTAAAAATGTCGTGATCTATTTCTACCCCAAGGACAGCACGCCCGGCTGTACCCTTGAGGGACAGAACTTTCGCGACAACCATTCCAAATTCGTCCATGCCAATACCGTGATTTTTGGTGTCTCCCGCGACGGCCTGAAGTCTCACGAAAATTTCAAAGCCAAACAGACATTTCCCTTTGACCTGATCTCAGACAAGGATGAAACACTCTGCACTCTATTTGATGTTATCAAGCTAAAAAACATGTACGGCAAACAGGTGCGCGGCATCGAGCGCAGTACTTTTCTTATCGATACAAACGGTGTATTGCGCCAGGAATGGCGCAAGGTGAAAGTGGATGGTCATGTTGACGAGGTGTTCACGGCTGCCGAAGCCCTCAACCAATAGGCCGCTCTCAAGTAGTTAGTTGCAAAGGAGAAGTAGCGATGCCAGCAAAACGTGACAACAGCCCAAAACGACTTTTTGTCCTAGACACCAACGTGCTGATGCACGATCCAGCCTGTCTCTACCGCTTTCAGGAACACGATATATTCCTGCCGATGATTGTCCTAGAGGAGCTGGATAAAAACAAACGTGGGCATACCGATGTTGCGCGTAACGCCCGCCAGGCCAGTCGTTTCATGGAGGAGCTGATCAGCGGCGCCGGCAAGAAGGATATCGAAAAAGGCATCAAGCTACCGCAGCCCGTTAACAGCAGCTTTGTTAGCGGCCACATCTTCTTTCAGACACGCCACCTCACATACGAACTCCCTGCCAGCCTGCCTGGCAGCATCCCTGACAACAACATCCTGGGCACGGCGCTGGCGCTACAGAAGTCACGCATGGACTCCAAGGTGATCATCGTCTCCAAGGATATCAACCTGCGCATCAAGGCGGCGGCCCTCGGCATTCTGGCGGAAGATTACCAGGACGACCAAGTGCTGGACGACCTCAACCTGCTCTACACAGGCAAGAGTGAAATCAAACCCGAATTCTGGGAGAGCCATGCCAAGGAGCTCTCTTCATGGAAAGAGGAAGGACGCACCTTCTACAAAATCAACGGCAATGACCTCAACGCCTGGCATCCCTATCAGTTGATCTATGAAAATGTTGAAAACGGCTTTGAGGCGATCGTCCGCGAGGTAAAGGATGGCAGCGCCATTCTCGAGATGAGCAACAACTACCGTCGCTCCCACCACGCTGTCTGGGGTATTAACGCCCGCAACCGCGAACAGAACTTTGCCCTCAACCTACTGATGGACCCGGAGGTCGACTTTGTCACTCTGCTGGGTAACGCTGGCACCGGTAAAACCCTGCTGACGCTGGCGGCTGGTCTGGCCCAGGTACTCGACGAACATCGTTATCACGAGATCATCGTCACTCGCGCCACCGTACCCATGGGTGAGGATATCGGCTTCCTGCCCGGCACTGAAGAGGAGAAAATGGTTCCGTGGATGGGGGCACTGATGGACAACCTGGAGGTGCTCGCTGGTGGTGAGGGTGGCGATTGGGGCCGTGCCGCCACCAACGATCTGCTGCGCAACCGCATCAAAATCCACTCACTCAATTTTATGCGTGGCCGCACCTTCCTGAAAAAATTTGTCATCATTGATGAGGCTCAAAACCTCACCTCCAAACAGATGAAGGCACTCATCACACGCGCCGGACCTGGAACCAAGGTTGTTTGTCTCGGCAATGTCGCCCAGATTGACACGCCCTATCTTACAGAAACCACATCAGGACTCACCTTCGCCGTCGACCGCTTCAAACATTGGAGCAACAGCGGCCACATCACCCTGCTCAGTGGTGAACGTTCGCGGCTGGCTGATTTTGCCGCCAACAACCTCTAAACGGTCAGGCCGTCACCTACTCGGTGACGGCCATCCCTGATTCATTCCTGCACTTTTTAATTATTCCGGCTCAGTAGTGTCCGGCAATTTAATTGAATAGATTCAGTTGGTTATTGTCTTGCGGTGCAGTCATTTGCGTCTCCATATTTTTAAGGAATTGATCGAGTGGTGTTTTCTCAAAAAGAGTCAGGCTCAAAATCTGTAGGATAATAAAAATGCATGGAGTGGCAGTCTTGTTTCATGGGTGTCCTGAGTCTGTCGCTATGGTCGCTATGAAAGTGCCGAATGTCTAACGCCGCCCCGCCCAATAGCCCGGTCGGCGACTTTGATGCGCCACGGCGAGGATGCGCAAGGACTCGGCGCTTGCGCGGTAAATAATGGAATAGGGGTAGTGATGCACCACAATGCGGCGAGTATTGCTTGCGGCCGGGGCGCCCATTGACGGATGTTCGGCTAACAGGGCGAGGGTTCGGTGCACAGCGTGCCTGAAGTCCGCAGCGCGCTGGGGACCGGCCTCAATTGCATACCACCGAGCAGCGTCGGCGAATTCTGGGCGAGCTTCAGGCGAGAATACTATTTTCAACGAGTGTGCTCGGCGATGATGGCGTCAACCTCTTTAAAAACTTCTTCGGCGGGAATCCATTTGGTACGAGCGGCCTCCATTTCGGCCACGCGTCGGGCGATTTCTTCATCCCAAGCCTTGGCGATGGCTTCCGGCGTGTCTTCGGGTTGGCCATGTAGACTGGTGATCAGGCGTTCGGCCAGCTCGCTGCGTTCCTGGGGGGACAGTTTCAACGCTTCCGCTTCCAAATCTTTCAGTGTCGCACTCATCAAATTCTCCAATAAATCACGAACCCGTGAATCATA
>JAYWDX010000044.1:0-5986 GCA_043779675.1 Tenderia sp. (SeqCode) | reverse complement strand
GTATTGTCAAAGTTAGTTCATGGTTAGAGTGATGGCCATGACCAATACCTTGAAAACCTGGAATAATTAAAGTGTCGAAGTTCTTTACATTCAAGCCGTGCTGGCATTTCCAAGATGCAGGTTGTAGGTTAAAAAAACTGTCATTACAAGGCGTTGGCAGAGTCGGGTGTGATTCTTGCATGCAAATGTGTACATATATAGTGGAACAATCCTTCGTCGGGGCAGACACGGCAGGCTACGGGTTGGTATAATTCCCACATTCGGGGCGGCTGTCGTGCCCCTGCGTAGGTTTTGGTTAGGAGATTACAAATGAATGACGACTGCGGGCCAAATCAGAATGATTCTGAGGTCAAGGGCATTAACAAGGTGATGGACGAGGACCAGGCGGTTAATCAGTCACGCCGTAAACTCTCCACCGCTGGTTTGATTGCTGTGCCGCTCATTATGACTTTGAGTAGTAAATCAGCCTTGGGCATGAACTACCGTTGTACGGTCTCTGGCATGATTTCTGGAAATCTTTCGCATCCGGGTTCCATTCAGCAGTGCATGGGAAGCCTGCCAACATATTGGTACGGAACAACACTTTGGCCTGCACCGTATGCAGTGAGCACTCTCTTTCATGATGTATTTGCGGGAAGCCAGTTTATCCATGTTGTAGGTGGTGTCACGACAAGTTACACCCTTTTTGAGGTGTTAGATTTAACGATGGGGGGGACGGTTGCCAATAGTATGGATCCTAGCTACCTTGGAGCGCACACAGTGGCTGCGCTGTTAAATGCTCATGCGTCTGATACGGGGACTAGCCCATTTGGCTCTACTGAATATGGTCTTACACGTAATCAGGTAATAGCTCTCTACAATACTTACTCCGCGACCAAACCATCCGAATTAAAGGCATTGTTTGAAATTTGGAATCAGAGTGACGCATCGACAAGACAGAACTATCAGACTCAAATTTCACAGTTGGGTCTTACCATTCCTAATCCATAGTGCTTTACCCACGTGTTGCTTATCCATCGTTGCTAGCCGCAGGGTGATGGGGATGTCCCCCTCCGGTTGGTGTTTGGCGTCGGGTTTTGCCCCGATTTACAAGGGGTGGCATGGCGAGACGCTTTTATATGACCAGTTTTCCGGTGATACCCATGTGGTGGATGATGTATGCATGGCGATTATTGAACTGCTTGCAGAAGGGTGTCTTTCTGAAGAGCAGATCCTGAAAAAGATTGTTCAATACCTTGATGTTGATCCAGAGATCGATTTTGATCTTATAGTGCAACAGCGGCTGGCTGCTCTGGTGAAGTTGAATATCCTGCAATGCCCCACGTAACCCTCCTGAACTCCTTGTCTTTTACCCGATTCTCCTCTCAGCTTGCTGATGTTGGAGTGGTATTTAGTGTCGGTCCGTTTGTGGTCTCTCTGACGTCATCGATAACTAGCGTGGCTGAGGGTGTTTACCAGTTATATGGTGAGTATCCGCTGATTGCCAGGGGCGCGGACAGGTTTGTGGATTACTATCTCTCGCTGGAGCATGGCCAGGGGGTAAGGCGCTGGTATCGCCCGCAAGTTAATTTCTCATACGATGGTCTGCACCCCTTCAAACCGCTACCGTTGAATCAGGCGCTGCCGCTGTTTGAGTGGGGCCTGAACTGGTGTGTGGCGAGCCAGATGCATCGCTATCTGTTAATTCATGCCGCAGTGATTGAGCGTAATGGCGTTGCGATTATTCTGCCCGCGCCGCCTGGGTCGGGCAAAAGCACCCTGTGTGCGGGTCTGGTGAGTCGCGGTTGGCGGCTTTTTTCTGATGAGCTGGCGATAATCTCCATGGCGGATGGCCAGGTGGTGCCTTGCCCCAGACCGATTGGGCTGAAAAATGAGTCGATTCAGATTATGCGTGACTATGAGCCTCAGGCTGTGATCAGCCGGGCCTCACTTGATACCCGCAAAGGCACGGTGGCGTTGATGAAGGCTCCCTCGGACAGCATCAGGCGTGCGGCTGAAACTGCACGGGTGGGAGGCATTGTTTTTCCGCGCTACCAGGCCAATGCCGAGGCGGTGATGACGCCCCGCTCCAAGGCGCAGACGGGGCTGTATCTGGCGGACAACTCATTTAACTACAGTGTCACGGGAGTGCGCGGTTTCAACGCGCTTACTGAGGTGGTGGATGGCGCCGTCTGTCTCGAGTTCACCTATAGTCGTCTCGACGATGCGGTGCGGATTTTTGATACGCTGGAGTGGCTGTCATGATGGCGCGGCCGTTGTTGTGTGAGGTGTTGATCAACCCCGAACAGGTCAAAGGGCTGAGTCTGCGGCAGTGGGATCTGTTGATCCGGCAGGCGCGCCATGCCGATCTGTTGGCGCGGCTTGCCTATCTGCTGGCGGACTACAGCGATCTGCCGGAACCGGCACAGCGCCATCTTGATTCGGCATGGGCATTCGCCCAGCGTCAGGCTCAGTCGGTGCGCTATGAAGTTGCCAACATAAATAAAGCACTGAGTGATCTGGAAATTCCCGTGGTATTGCTCAAGGGGGCGGCCTACGTCATGGCCGGATTGCCCGCTGCACCGGGACGGTTGCTCTCTGATATCGACATTTTGGTACCGAAGCAGCGTATGGAGGCCGTTGAGAATGCGCTACTGCTCTACGGTTGGCGCACTACCCATCACGATGAGTACGACCAAAAATATTATCGTCAATGGATGCATGAGATTCCACCGATGAAACATGGGGTGCGTGGGGCGGTGATTGACGTTCATCACGCCATTTTGCCGCCCACGGCGCGGTTAAAGCCAGATTCATCCAAGATGCTGGCCGCCGCAGTGGCACTGGCGGGGCAGACGCAGGTCTGCACCTTCACGGCCGTGGATATGATCCTCCACAGTGCCACACATCTCTTTCATGAAGGTGAGTTGGAGCATGGTCTGCGTGATCTGGTGGATCTGGACGCGCTGCTGTGTCACTTCGGTAGGCAGAGCGAATTTTGGGAGCAACTGGTAGAGCGTGCCGTAACGCTTGATTTGACCCGGCCGCTCTATTACGCATTGCGATACACGGCGCAGATGATAGCAACGCCGATTCCGTCGTTTGCAGACAAGGCCGTTGCCAGATTAGGCCGTCCGCCTGCGGCGCTGCTGTGTTTGATGGATTTTCTGTTTGAGCGCGCCTTGCGTCCTGATCATGTTAGTTGCGACGACACCTACACCGCACTGGCGCGCTGGATGTTATACATTCGTTCACACTATCTGCGCATGCCGTTTCATCTGCTGTTTCCACATCTGATTCGCAAGGCGCTCAAAAGCCATAAAGGCTCCACGTCGCTGGCAGAGCCAACGGTGACAAAAGAGTAACTTGCTTGTTAGAGTGCCCTTTTTTTGGAGGCATGCGCAGTGAAAGAGCTGATTCTTGGTGGTGTTCGTTCCGGTAAAAGTGCCCTGGCGCAGCGGCGTGCCCTGGCATCAGGGTTGAATCTGACCTACATCGCTACCGCCACCGCCGGGGATGAAGCGATGGCCGCGCGCATCCAGCGCCATCGCCTTGAACGCGCCGATGAGTGGAGGGAGTGGAGGTTGATCGAAGAGCCCATTGCGTTGGCCGATGCGTTGCGGCAGAGTGCAGCCCCAGATCGCTGTCTGTTGGTAGATTGCCTCACCCTGTGGCTCAGTAATCTGCTCGGCTCTGGCTGTGGCTCTGGCTCTGATTCGGAATTTCAACATGAACGCCAGGCGCTGCTTGAATTACTGCCGCAACTGCCAGGTCACATCATTCTGGTGAGCAACGAGGTCAACATGGGGGTAGTGCCGATGGGGGAGTTGAGTCGTCGTTTCTGTGATGAAGCCGGCTGGTTGCATCAGGCGCTCGCCCAGCAGTGTCAGCGTGTCACACTTAGCATTGCGGGTTTGCCGTTGGTGCTTAAAGGAGAGTCTCTGTAATGTTGGATTGGCTGCACAAGCCCGTTAAACCGATCGCAACGGCGGCCTATCAGCACGCCCTTGATCGGCAACTGCGGCTGGCCAAATCGCCCGGTTCACTGGGGGTGATGGAGCAGCTTGCCGTGCGCCTCTGTGGCATGCAGAACAGTAATAAACCGCACCTGACAGATATCCAGATCTCTATCTTTGCCGCTGATCATGGCGTCGCCGAAGAGGAGGGCACTGACCTTCCCCACGTTGTTACTCAGGAGACGCTGCGCAACATTACTAACGGTGGTGCCGCGATTTCGGTGCTTGCCAAATATCTGGGGGCCGAACTCGAGGTGGTGGATGTGGGGGTTGTTCATGACCTAAAAGGAGTCCAAGGCGTGGTTCGTGCACGGGTTGCTCATGGCACTGCCAACTTCAGGTATGGTCCAGCCATGACATCGCCGCAGCTTGCCGCGGCGTTGTTGGTTGGGCAGCGGGCGGTGGTGCGAGCGCTGGATCGTGGCGCGCAGCTTTTTATCGCCGGTGATGTGGGTGTTGCTAACGCGATGTCTGCCACGGCCATGGCCTGTGCCCTGCTAGGCAAGTCGGCGTGTGATATAGAGGATTTCGGAACCAGGATTGATCGTGCCGATAGCGTTTACAAGGCGGCGGTGATTCAATGCGCCCTTGATTTGCACCTGCCCGACGTCAACTCGACGTTGGACCTGTTGCAGCGTCTCGGTGGTTTTGAGATTGCCGCCATGGCGGGCGCCTATATCGCCGCAGCGCAGCGCGGGTTGCCGGTGCTGGTCGACGGCTTTGTCTCTAGTGTTGCCGCACTCCTGGCCAGTCGTATTCACGCCAGCGCCAGCACTTGGTGGTTCTATGGTCACACCTCTGCTGAACCGGGTCATCACCATGTGCTTTACGAACTCAACGCCAAACCGTTGCTCAATCTTGGCATGAGGTTGGGCGAAGGCGATGGAGCGGCCATTGCTGTACCTCTGCTCCGCCAAGCCTGCATCCTCCATACCAGGATGGCGACTTTCGATCAGGCGGCGGTTGCCACTCAATAATTGAGATGTTGCGGTAGATGGGGCTCCGCTGAATAAAATTAAATGTAGGGTATTGAATGTCAGAACCAGTCACCACAATTGACCTGATCCGTCACGGCGAGCCGGTGGGAGGTAGTGGCCGTTATCGCGGCAAGATCGACGATCCGCTGAGTGATAAAGGTTGGCGGCAGATGCGCGAAGCGGTCGCTGATCACTGCCCGTGGCAGGCGATTGTCAGTTCGCCGTTGTCACGCTGTGCAGCCTTTGCAACTGAACTGGCGCAGCGCCACCAGCTGCCACTTGCCTTTGATGAGCGGTTTATGGAAATCGGTTTCGGTGAATGGGAAGGGCTTACCAAAGAGCAGATCGCTGCAAAAGATCCTGATGCGCTGCAGCGCTTCTATAATGATCCGATAACTCACCGACCCGCAGGGGCAGAAACCCTTGCCGAATTCGAGAGCCGCATCGTTGCTGCCTGGAATCAGCTACTGACAGAGTACGCCGGACAGCAGCTATTGTTAGTGGGGCACGCCGGCGTGATCCGTATGGTGGTGCGGCATCTGCTCGATACGCCGTTGGAGCGGATGTTTTGCATCAACGTGCCCAATGCCGGTATCACCCGGATTCGTGTTGATGGTCAGGGCCAACAGGCCATGGCCTGTTTAATGTTTCATGCAGGGAGCCTTTGATCGTGCGGCCATTCTGGATTGCCTTACAGTTCCTTACCCGTTTGCCAGTGCCCAGTCAGGGGCACACCTCGCCCGATGAGCAGGGGCGCGCGGTGCTCTTTTATCCGCTGGTTGGCGCGGTCATCGGCGTAGCATTGGTGCTGACTGCCTGGCTGGCGCAATCACAACCCAATATCCTGGCGGCGGCGTTGATCTTGGCTGTTTGGGTTGTCATCAGCGGCGCGCTGCACCTGGATGGATTGGCCGACACGATAGATGGTTGGATCGGCGGCCAGGGTGACCACGAAGCCACTATGCGTATCATGAAAGACTCCTTCTGTGGCCCGATGGGGCTGACTGCCATTGT
>JAYWDX010000043.1:0-7471 GCA_043779675.1 Tenderia sp. (SeqCode) | reverse complement strand
GGATGCTGTTCGAAAGTGGCAAACAGCTCTTCGGCTTCTTTGATGGTGAGTTTGTATCCCACGGCGGCGGATTTTTGCTGGAGTTCGTGGGCGATCCCCACTTCGTAGCTGGCGATGAGATTGAGCACCTCTGAGTATATGGTCTGACGGATTTTTCATTCGCAAAATACTCACTCACCTCGGCATCCCCGCCCAGCCACCCCCAAGAACCCCCGCCCGCTACGATCTGTATGACGAATCGGACCTTTTTGCAACGTACTGATCAGAGATGCCGAGACAGGCATGACTGAGGATGCGTGACGACAGTGCTCGCAAAAACGGACGATTTTTGGCCAGACGAGTGAAGCGGAAGAGAATGAGGATGGGAGAAATGTGCTGTTTTATGGCTGAATCATGGGGGTTGAGTTGGGAGGTGGCGGGGGTGGTACTTTGCGGGAGGGGAAATATGGGTTGGCGGTTTCAATGAATCCTCATGATAACTACGGTGTATATCGATTTGAAATATGGTTAAGTTGCAAACCTGCATGACAACAGCCCAAATTTACCATAAGGAATACCCATCCCATGGAAATGCGAAACATATCCGCCCTTCTGCTCACAGCGTTAACTCTGATGGTCACGCCTTGCATGGCACAGTCAAAATCTGACAGCTATCTGAACTTCCCCGCCATGCTTAGTCCCAACGCCCCACACGATGTTAATCAGGAACTGCAAAAGAGGCTTACCGATGCTAAAAAGTTTGATGAAGTACAGCGTATGTTTGAAGTCCTGTCATGGCAGAACTTTATCGCTCTGAACTGGCCACAGAATGGCAAAGGCAAAGCCAGGCGTCATATCAACGATAAAGGGCAGCCAGTCTGGTTTGGCTGGAAAGAGAGTTATGAAGTCTTCTTGCCGGATGGCCGCAAGCCCTCGCCGTGGGGGAAGCGTGATCTGCCGTCAAACTTCAGAGTCGATCAGCCGGCAAATGCACTGATGTTGTATCGCACCAGCAAGGTGGCACCACTCACGGGCAGCGATGTTGTTGATGAGATCGACCAGGCATTTACATCGCCGATCTGGGATCAAAACGGGCAACTAATTCGTTATGAGATACGAATGAATCAGAGTGAATTCGACTACATCGTTGATAATGAACTGTACAACATTGATGGACAGATCGCATTTTCAAAGTCCAATAAAACCGTTGCATTTCCATCAGCAAGTCGCAGCAAGGTTGGCGCGGTTGAATTGAAGCTGGCTTGGAAAGTTATCGATCCAGAACATGACATTGCGGAACGTTTTTTTACCCAACAGGCCTATATATACAATCCTGACAATAGTTACAGCAAGGCACTGGTTGGGCTGGTAGGTATGCACATATCACTCAAAACAGAATCATCGCCCCAGTGGATATGGGCAACTTTTGAACATGTCGATAATCTTGAAACAAATTCACTCACGGTAGTGAATGGCAAAAAACTCAGACCCTCATTTTATAATCCTGAGTGCGACATCTGCCCGGTAAACAGGTCGCCCGGAATCGAGAGTGACTACTCTGACACCACGGTCAAAAAGAATCAGATTCAACGAGTACTTCCCATCTCGAAGGCAACAGAACAGTTAAATCAGCAAGTACAACAGCTGCTCAGAAAACAGAACTCCGTGTTGCAGTATTACCAGTTGATTGGAACCCAGTGGCCAACCGATCCCAATGCCCCCCCCTACCCCGTGTCTGACCACAGCGTCACTAACCCTCCACAACTGCCTGATGCCGTTACCAATAAATCTGGCGGCAAACCAACACCGGTCTACTTAACCAATATGGTGATGGAAACCTACTTCCAGGGGGCTACCGATGCAAGTAACGGTAACATCGCGCAATTCAATACCAATATTGCCAATGCTACGGCATGGCATCAGATTCAGGGATTCAAACAATATGGCACCAATAACCAGCTGATATTCAGCACTGAGGGCTGCATCGGTTGTCACTACTCCGGAGCCATCGCCACGGGTGAGACAGTACAGAATGGAAAACGCGCCGCCATATACGGCAACCCAGCCTCGTCAGATTTCAGTTGGTTGCTGCAACTGAAGGCGAAATTCAAACAATAAATATCAGACATTAACTACGCATCCAGCGAAGCCCCCCTCAGTCATCACGAATGAACGGAGTCAATCATGCCATCAACAAGCAAAAAAAAATCAGACATTCACCTGGTCAGCAGCCAACCAGTGCCATCCGCCATTCAGGTTGCCCAAGAAACACCAGAATACCAGTATGTGCAGGTGGATCAGTTTCAACCGAATATTGATGGATGGACACAATTCGGCAATGTCACTCAATATATTCAACTCGACGAGCGCAGCATCTTACTCAGCAACGTAGCGGGCATGGCGATAAAACTCAGTTTTCTGTCACCCACTGGTCTACGTGTCCGTTTCCGTCCAGAAGCAAAACCAGACTACTCGCTTTATGACACTTCTTATGCCGTCGTCAACAAGCAGCTAGCCCCTGTGAACCTCAAGATTTCGGAGATTGACCAAGGTGGAAAAACGCTGAAGATTGACACCGGTACAATGCAGGTCATGGTCGGATTACAGCCCTATGGAATTGCTATCTATCAAGGGAGCCAGCTGATTACTGAAGATACTTACGGCAAGAATCTCATTTATAGCAATGAGGCGGTCGCATGCCTGCGTAAGTCACCTGACACAGAAAACTACTACGGTTTTGGTGAAAAAGGCGGTAATCAACTCAACAAAAAAGGGTTCACCCTCTCATTTTTCAACTACGATAACTTCATGTACTCTGGTAGCAATGTTGTTCCAGAGAACAACCAGCCAGGTCCACTCAATCCAACCGAGCCGCTTTATAACAGCATTCCGTTTCTGTTAGCTGTCGGGCAACAACCACAACTCTACAGCTATGGTCTCCTCTTCGATAACGTTTCGCAGTCCTATTTTAATCTCGGCTCGAACGACTATTCAGACATGACCGGAAAATATTACTTCGGTGCACTGTATGGCGAACTTGACTACTACCTGCTCATCGGCGTTGGCGGCAGCAACTACCAGAACAATCCTGTGCGTAGTGTGATGGATCAATTTACACAGTTGACTGGTCGTTCGGCGATGCCGCCAAAATATGCCTTTGGTTATCAGCAAGGGTGTTACGGCTACTACAACAAAGATATTCTCATGAACGTCGCCAACCAATTCCGCAATGCGCAGATTCCAATTGACGGTCTCCATATCGATGTTGATTTCGCCAACAACTACCGTACCTTCACCAGCAGCCCTACCAAATTCCCAGACCCCAAGGGGATGTTTGATCAACTCCATACCATGGGATTTAAATGCAGCACCAATATCACCGGCATCATCACTGCCAATCCACTCGATGAAAATGGCAACCGCGACACACCCTATCCGACGCGTGACAGCATCGTTACGATTGACCAGAACAACCAGATCCAGATAAAACCTAATGTAGATGTTCCCTTTATTTACAACACACGTGCAGGGCTGGGCGAATCACCAGACCTGTTTGTCGCCAATGAAAGTTATGGAGACAACAACGGTTTTAATCCCTGCACCTACCCGACCCCCGCCTATCCCAATGGCCAGAACAGCCTGGGTACCTACGGATTTTATGCCGACATGGGGCGCCCCGATGTGCAGCAGTGGTGGGGAAAACAGTACGATTATCTGCTCACCATCGGGCTGGACATGATTTGGCAGGATATGACCGACCCCGCAATTGTGCCCAATTTCGACAACAACACACTGGACAAAACCCTGCCACTGGATTTGATGACATACGACAAGGTAACCGAGCAGTATCAGCCACAGGCAAAGATACACAATACCTTCGCAATCAATCTGATTCAGGCAACCTACAATGGCCTCACTCAACTGAAACAACAGCCCTCCTACAAGGGCAGCTATAACTATCAAAAACGTAATTTTATAATCGCACGTGGTGCCTACTGTGGCGTTCACCGTTATGCAGGTGTATGGACTGGCGACTCAGCATCAAGCTGGGATTTTCTCAGCATCAACATACCCGAAGTGCTGAACTTTGGACTGTCGGGACAGGCTATCTCTGGCTGTGATATTGGTGGTTTTGCCAATGGCAGTGGCAGCGAAGGGGGCGGCGTCACAAACTATCAACTCTTCACCCGGTGGATGACGCTTGGAGCCTTCCTGCCCTGGTACCGCAACCACTACGATGGTTACAGCAAAAGTTTTCAGGAACCGTACCGCTACGGCGAACCTGTGCCCAGCAACTGCCGCAAATACATCCAACTGCGCTACCGGCTCATCCAGCTCTTTTACGATGCCATGTATATCAACACACAAAACGGTCTGCCCGTCGCCCGCGCAATGTTCGTCAACGATCCCTTTGATCCGCAGGTCTACAACAACCTCGACCAGCAGTTTTTTGTGGGTGACAACCTGCTGGTCGCCCCTGTTGTGGAACCCTTTTCCACCAATCGCGACATCTACCTGCCAGCAGGTAGCCAGTGGTATGTTTTTTCCGACAACACCACCCCTCTGGGAACACCAACTCCCGGGGGCACCACGCAGAACTGGTATGTGCCGTTAGATCTCGTACCACTCTACGTGCGTGAAGGTGCAATCATCCCCATGCGCGAACTGGAACAGTACATTGGCGAACTTGCCGTGAATCCCATCACCTTTAACATCTATCCCGGTAAAAATAGCAGTTATCAGCTCTACCAGGATGATCATGTATCCATGGCAAATGAGTTACAGCAAGCCTATCGGGTAACGCAGATCAGCCATACAGGCATCGCAAACGGACAATCACTGCGAGTAAAACGTGAATTCGACAAATTCACCCCGCCAGAAACCTACTACTTCATCAGTATGCTGGGCACCAACCCACCCTGTAGCGTCAGTTCAGGTGGAAAGTCGTGGCCAAACGTCGGAACTCCTGAAGCACTCAACAGCTCGGCAGTGAATGGCTACTATTACAACGAATCAATCAAAACCACGTTTATTAAAGTGAACGATACCCAGGCAGATATCACCATTGAAGTGTTGTTCTAAAGAGCAGTGAACTGGGAGTCAGCAGACCGCTGACTCCCGATACATAGACCAAAAATATCCATCTCAATCCACCAGCCCCACATCTCCGGCTCCAGTCCGCTTATCCAAGGCCAGCCACAACTCACAATACTCATTCGCTGCCTCAACCGGCGTTGGATCATCGGCGCAACTGCAACCCGCAATTACACCACTGTAAAGCACACCCACCCTGGCGCGAATCAAGTCGCCGTCATCGACCACAGAGAGCACCATCACACTGCGCTGCTCATCCAGGATATAACTGCCCGCCTTCAACCCCTGCTGCAATGGCAGCTGATCGATAGGCAACATCTCAAGCTCTTGCTTCAGCACTGTCTCAAATTGAGGTGAGCCCCAGGCATTGCGGGAAGCCCGGTGGATATCGATTTTGGTGATGTCACCATCCGCATGCGTACCATCCTCGAGCGGCGCGGCAAGAAGACTTTTAGCCTTGGAACCAAGGCGGCGATGGCCTTCCTCAACGTGACCGACCCGCGCACTATCAAAATAATGCGTAAGGTCATGATCGAGTGGGGCTACGCCGGGCAACGTTTTGCGCACAAGCTGGCCAAGAAACTTCATCTGATCGGCGAAAAAAAGCTACCCGCAGCGACCACCGGCAAGATGGAGGTGAAGGCGCAGATCATCAACTTCATGAAGAAGCCGATGCCAGGCAATCTGCCGATGCAGACCATGCGCGCCATGCGCGCCATGCTCGGCGCCGAGGACGATAAGACGGTGCCGATTGTGCGTGATCCGCTCAAGGTCAACGATGAATCAGAGGCGGTCTTCTACTTCCCCGGTTGCGGCTCAGAGCGGCTCTTCAGCGAGGTCGGTCTGGCGACGCTGGCGATGCTGCATCACACGGGTGCGCAAACGGTGCTGCCACCCGGCTACCTCTGCTGTGGTTACCCGCAGACCTCGGGGGGTGATCGTGACAAGGGACAGAAGATCATCACCGACAATCGGGTGCTGTTCCACCGTGTCGCCAATACCCTCAACTACCTCGACATCAAAACCGTGGTGGTCTCTTGCGGCACCTGCATGGATCAGCTGATGAAGTATGAGTTCGACAAGATCTTCCCCGGCTGCCGGTTACTCGACATCCACGAGTATCTGATGGAGAAGGGTGTCAGCCTTGATGGTGTAGCGGGGGTGCAGTACCTCTACCATGACCCGTGCCATACACCGATGAAGACCTACAGTCCGATGAAGGTCGTTAACACACTTATCGGTCAGGATGTGACGCTTTCTGATCGCTGCTGTGGTGAGGCCGGCACACTGGCGGTGTCGCGTCCCGATATCTCAACGCAGCTCCGTTTCCGCAAACAGGAAGAGATCCATATAAATGTCGAGCAGCTTACCGGCAGCCCGGTTGCCAAAGCGGGTAGCGTCAAGATGCTCACCTCATGCCCGGCCTGTCAGCAGGGGCTGTCACGTTACAACGATGATACCGGTGTTGAGACCAGCTACATCGTGGTCGAGCTGGCCAACAAAATATTGGGTGATGGTTGGCAGAGAGGGTTTGTGGAGAAGGCGCGCGATGGGGGGGATTGAGCGGGTGTTGCTGTAGTTCGCCTGCATGGCCCTCACAACATTGTTTGGCGAAGGCGCAACATGGCAACTGCGATAGCTGTATGCATATTGTCAGCATGGCGGATGACTTGGGTCTGTTCTTCGGGGGGACAAAAAAGTTGCCTCTATGTCTCTTGTGTATAGAAATTGGTGTTTTCTATACGTGTGCGTTTTCATATGTATAGAAATCAGTGTTTTTATATCACTCAGCATCTATCCAGACGGCCTTCGCAATGTTGAGTTTGAGTGATTCGGGGTAGTCTTCATCGTAGATAAGTGAATGGATTATCTCGGCCAGCAGCGCCTTGCTGATCTTGTTCTCTGCCAGCCAGACCACGATGTTTTCCATCTCCAGCACAAATTTGGTGATGGCAAAATCGTAACCGTTGAGCTCCAGAAAATAGGCGCCCAGGATCAGACTGGAGCGTTTGTTACCATCGGTGAATGCGTGAAATTTGTTGATGGCAAAGATGATGTGAACGAGCTTCTCTTCAAACGTTGGGTAGTAGTCGTCGTTCTGAATGTGCGCAAGCACGCTCTCCAGCTGGCCTAAATCCTTGATGCCATGCAGGCCGCCGGAGTGGTCGATGATCCAGTCGTGTTCCCTGACTGCGTGAGCAACGTCGAAATAGAAAATCTTCCCTGCCACGTTAACGGTCCTTGAGGCGTTTGAAGACTTCCAGTGTCTCCGGGGCAGCTAGCCGCTCTTCCAGCGATGTGCTGGTTTCGCCCAGGAAGCGTTCAAAGTCAGCCTCGGGGACGTGCTGGATGTAGGCCTCCAGTTTTTCATGCAGGGCTTCGCGGAAGCAGAGGTCGC
>JAYWDX010000042.1:0-2849 GCA_043779675.1 Tenderia sp. (SeqCode) | reverse complement strand
CTACGCAATGCACTGGCGGACGGTCATTGGGACATTGTCATCAGCGACCACAACGTACCCGGTATCGACACCCTCCAGGGGCTTACGCTGGTGCGTGAGATCAGCAACGACATCCCCATCATCATCGTCTCCGGCACCATCGGCGAGGAGATTGCCGTCGAGACCATGAGACATGGCGCCAACGACTACCTCATGAAGGGCAATCTCACCCGGCTGGTACCCGCTATCAAACGTGAACTGCGCGAAGCGCGGCAACGCCAAACACTGCGTCAGGCCGAAGCTACCATCCAGCACATGGCCTATCATGATGCCCTCACCGGTCTGGTCAACCGGGTCGAATTCGAACGGCGATTACAGCGGGCGTTACAAAGTGCACTGGCGCAGGACAATACCCATGTGCTGCTCTACCTTGATCTCGATCAGTTCAAGATCATCAACGATACCTGTGGCCACCTGGCCGGCGATGAACTGCTGCGCTGCCTAACCATTGACCTGCTGCGCCAGGTACGTAACCGCGACACCCTGGCGCGCCTCGGCGGCGATGAGTTTGGTGTGCTGCTGGAGAACTGCACGCTGGCACGCGCCCTGGAGATTGCCGAGACCATCCGCGAAGCCATTCAAAACTTTCGTTTTTCTTGGAAAGAGTACAGCTTTGCTATCGGTGTCAGCATCGGCGTAACCGTCATCAACAATACCAGTCGCAGCGTTGAGGAAGTCATGAGCGGCGCCGACATGGCCTGCTATGCCGCCAAGGATCTCGGCCGCAACCGCGTCCATCTTTACCGCGCCGATGATGCCGAACTCAACCGTCGCCACAGCGAAATGCAATGGGCCTCGCGCATCGCCCAAGCCGTGCAAGAGGACCGTTTTGTCCTCTATGAACATGCCATCATGGCGCTGAACGAAGCTGAGCCGGTCAACTATCGCGAATTTCTGATCCGCATGGTGGATGAGAAGGGAGACCTCATCCTTCCCTACGCCTTCATCCCCGCCGCAGAACGTTACAACATGATGACAACCGTTGATCGTTGGGTGATCAACACCGCCTTCCAGCAGCTGGCCTGCGAACAGAGGATTGCCAATCCCAGTGACGATAGCAGGATCGCGTTTATCAACCTCTCTGGCACCTCGTTAAGTGACGAGGGACTTCTGGATCATATCCACAAACAGCTTCTGCACTATCAGCTACCGCCACAAACAATCTGTTTTGAGATTACTGAAACAGCGGCCATCACCGATTTCCGCAACGCCCTCAACTTCGTTCATAAAATCAAGGCGCTGGGCTGTCGCTTTGCGCTGGATGATTTTGGCAGCGGCATGAGTTCCTTCTCCTACCTGAAGCGGATTCCGGTGGACTTCATTAAGATCGATGGCAGCTTTGTCAAAAACATGGGGGAGGACGCCATGGACCAAGCGATCGTCAGAGCAATCGCTGATATTGCCCATGTCGGCGGCATCAAGACCATTGCGGAGTTTGCTCAGGATAAAGCCTGCATAACACTGCTGCGCAAGATCGGCGTCGACTTTGCCCAGGGACACGGCATTGATCTGCCCAAACCACTTGCCTGCATACCATTAAAGCTGTAACGCTCACCTGAAAACAAAAAACCTCGCCCCTGCCGCGCCGCCTGCATGAAAATGCAGATGGCAACGACAGGTCGAGGCGTCGATGACCGGTCTTGGGAATGCCTGATCGAAACTCGTTAGGCCATCTTGCTCATGGCCATGCTCACACGCTTGGCGTAGTCAGGCTCAGCGGCATTAAACTGCGCCAACATCCGATCCTGAACACTCTTGGTGGCGTGAACCAGGCCACCAGCGATGTTGCCCGCCAACTGGTTTTTCTGATCCTCCGACATCAGACGATAGAGATCACCGGCCTGGCTGAAGTTATCGTCATCCTGAGTGTCGTAAGCCTTGACCCACGCCTCGCCCAGAATCGGCATCGGTGGTTCGGCAAACTCCGGCGCAGGTGCCGGGGCGCCATCGGCGATACGATCATTGGGATAGAAGTTCACCCCACCACCCTGGTTGTTGTCATTGCCAAAGGCCGCTGGCATACCCGCCATCGCCCCATCGCGCTGATAGTGGTGGAACGGGCAGCGCGGCGAGTTGACCGGCAGCTGGTTGGCATTGGCGCCGATGCGGTAGCGATGTGCATCAGGATAGGCCATCAGCCGCGCCTGCAACATCTTGTCGGGCGACGCGCCGATGCCGGGCACCAGATTGCCGGGGCTGAAGGCGGCCTGCTCGGTCTCGGCGAAGTAGTTGGTGACGTTGCGGTTCAACTCCATTTGGCCGATCTCGATCAGCGGGAAGTCGGCGTGGGGCCAGACCTTGGTCAGGTCAAAGGGGTTGATCCTGTAGGTGCGCGCCTGCGCCTCGTCCATGATCTGCACCTTCACCGCCCAGCTCGGGAAGTCACCTTTGTTGATCGACTCCACCAGATCCTGCTGCGCCCCGAAGGGAGACATCTTGGCCGCCTCTTCATTAGTAAGAGTCTTAACCCCTTGATTGGTCTTGAAGTGCCACTTGACCCAGCTGCGCTCACCCTTGGCATTCCAGAAGCTCAAGGTATGCGAACTAAAACCATGCATATTACGTAGTGTCGCGGGAATACCACGATCCGACATCAGGATCGTCATCTGATGCAGCGACTGCGGGCTGTTGGCCCAGAACTCAAACATCGCCGCCGCATCGGGCAGATTGGTCTGTGGGTTTTTTTTCTGCGAATGGACAAAGTCCGGAAACTTGATCGGATCACGCAGGAAGAAGACCGGAGTATTGTTGCCAACCATGTCCCAGTTGCCCTGCTCGGTGTAGAACTTCACCGCAAAACCACGTGGATC
>JAYWDX010000041.1:0-1600 GCA_043779675.1 Tenderia sp. (SeqCode) | reverse complement strand
ATCCGCCAGATCTGCCCAAACGTAAAAATTGTGGCGATGTCTGGCGGCGGTGGCCTGAGCGGCCGTTTCGATTATCTGCCACTCGCCAATCTCATCGGCGCCACAAACATCCTCAGAAAACCCTTCAAGCGCGACGAGCTGCGTCACGCAGTCGCAACACTTGCAGGCTGATACCCGCACGTTGCCGATGCAGAAAGGAACTTACATGGCCATTCAGATCCAGCTTAAAAAAGCGCTATACCGAACCCTGACCATTGCAGCCACACTGTTGATGGCGGGCATCTGCCAGGCCGATCAATTCACCGTAGGTGTGGTGCCCCAGTTCGATGCCCGCACTCTGCAACAGAACTGGCTACCCATTATCAAGGAGCTGCAACAGCGCACCGGCCACCGCTTTATCTTACGTGGTAGCCAGAGCATTCCGCTCTTCGATAAGCAGCTACTGGCCGGTGAATTCGATTTTGCCTACATAAATCCCTATCACCTGCTCAAGTCCAACCGCGGCAATGGTTACATCCCACTGGTCCGTGATGCCGCCAATCAGCTGCACGGCATCCTGATAGTGCGTAAGGATAGCCCCTATCAACGGGTCGAACAGCTTCAGGGACAGATCCTTGCCTTCCCTTCCCCCAACGCCTTAGGTGCCTCGCTGATGCTGCGGGCGGTTCTTACCCGTGAATTCAAAATTCCGTTCCAACCACGCTACGTCAACAGCCACGACTCCGTCTATCTCAACGTTGTATTAGGCAGCGCTGCGGCGGGCGGCGGGATCGCCAGCACCCTGGCGCAACAACCCATAGCGATACGTGACCAACTGCGGGTGCTCTACACCACCACCGCTGTTTCTTCCCACCCACTGGTAGCACATCCACGCGTGCCCGAGGCCGTCAGGAGTGCAGTACAAGAGGCGCTGCTGGCGCTGGGCCAGAGTGATTCTGGACAACAACTGCTCGGCCGGATACCCATCAAAACCATCGGCCCGGCCAATTTGGCCGACTACGCCACCATGGCAAAGATGCATCTGGATGAGTTTTATGAGGAGTAGCCGCCTCGTCACCATCCGCACCAAGCTGTTGCTGCCCGGCTTGATGGCATTGGCGCTCCTGCTTGCCCTGACCCAGTGGCTCTGGATACCGTGGCAGACAGCAAACACACTCACCAACATAGAGGCAGAGCAGCGTCTAAAACTGCATATCCTCAACCTGGCCCTGGTTGAGGATATGCTCTCGGGTGATTTTGGTCGCACCCACAATATCTTGGATGCAGTGATCGCCACCGATCCAACCTGGCAACAGCTGCAACTCGTTAATACGGAGGGCAAACAACTCTATCCACTAACCGCCATCGATGAGACGGTGCTGACTGCAATCATGACCATCCAGCAGCCTATCGATTTTGGCGGCGAATCGCTGGCGCAGCTGACACTCTACTTTGACCCACGCGCCAAACTGGCAGAAGAGCAATCGAAGATACAACTGATCAGTCTGATCGTGCTGAGCTTTATCGCTGCCGGGTTGGCACTTAATTTTATTCTCCAGGACTGGTTGATACGACGCCCCCTGGAGGAGATGGCCGCTGCCGCCAGGGTTCTGGCGCAGGG
>JAYWDX010000040.1:0-2722 GCA_043779675.1 Tenderia sp. (SeqCode) | reverse complement strand
TCCGATCAAATATGGCTGGCTCGATATTGAGACTGTGCTGAATGATCTCGCCGATCGCCCACCGCTGCAGCATGTGGTGATCACCGGGCGCGGCGCACCCGCAGCGCTATGCGATGCCGCTGACACCGTGACTGAACTCAACGACATCAAACACGCCTTCCGCGATGGTGTACGGGCGCAGAAAGGGGTTGATCTGTGAGGCCGCTCACGCCATCCATGGCTCCCGCGACATTAGTGCATCCATGCACGTCAGAGTGTCCTGCGCTTATTATCGCCGCGCCTGCCTCTGGCCAGGGCAAGACCACCGTCACCGCCGCCCTGGCCCGTTATTATCGTAATAAAGGGCGCAAAGTCCGCGTCTTCAAAACCGGCCCCGACTTTCTCGACCCGATGATTCTGAAGCGCGCCTCGGGGCAACCCGTCTATCAACTCGATTTATGGATGGGTGGCGAAGAGCACTGTCGCCAACTTCTTTATGCAGCAGCGGCTGAAGCCGATCTGATTTTGATCGAAGGTGTAATGGGGCTGTTTGATGGCACATCATCCAGTGCCGATCTCGCCATGCTGTTTGGCATTCCAGTGATGGCTGTGATTGATGGTTCCGCCATGGCGCAGACCTTTGGTGCGATTGCCCACGGCCTTGCCACCTATCGTATGGGCCTCCCCTTCGCGGGCGTATTTGCCAATCGCGTCGCCAGTGAAGGCCACTATCAGATGCTGGCCGAAAGCCTGCAACCACCACTAACACCCTTCGGCTGGCTGGCGCGTGATAAGACCATCACACTACCGGAGCGCCATCTCGGACTGGTACAGGCAAATGAGATCAACGACCTTGATGCCCGCCTCGATCGTGCCGCAGCCGCGCTCAACGCAATTCCCGAAACGTTGCCAGCCCCCGTCGTCTTTACAGCGCCCGCCACCACAGCAAACCCTACACAGCTGTTAAAAGGTGTGCGTATCGCTGTCGCACATGATGCCGCCTTTGCCTTTATCTATCGCGCCAATCTCGATACGCTGCGTAGTTTGGGGGCAGAGATAAAATTCTTCTCACCACTCAGTGATAGCATCTTGCCCGATGCCGATGCACTCTATCTACCCGGCGGTTATCCCGAGCTACATCTTGAAGAGCTGGCCAGCAACCAGGCAATGAAGGCAGCGATACGCGCCCATCATGCGGCCAACAAACCAATCGTCGCCGAATGTGGCGGCATGTTGTATCTGCTAGAGTCGCTCACCGCTCTTAATGGCCATAAAACAGAGATGGTTGGGCTCCTGTCAGGCAGTGCGAAAATGCAGGAAAAGCTTGCCAACCTCGGGCTGCATAGCATAGCGCTGCCTGAAGGGATCATGCGCGGCCACACGTTTCACTATTCGCAGATGGAGAGCACGCTGCCAGCCATCGCTATCAGCAACGGGGTGCGTGCAGGACGACGCGGCGAAGCGGTTTATCGCAACGGTCGTCTCAACGCCTCATATCTGCACTTTTATTTTCCATCGAACCCGATTGCGACGGCGCAACTCTTTACGTCGTCACACTCATCAACCCCACCCACATAGGAGAACACCATGCATATCGAACAGAATATAGAGAGCCGTGCGACAAACGTTGTCACCACTGGCGAAACAAGCCGTAGATTGCCCGCCCTGTTGGCGGCGCTCTTTGGTTTAGGATTGGTTTTTGTCGCCGGATTCGCGGAGACACAAGTCGTACACAATGTGGCTCACGATACACGTCACTCAGCAGGATTCCCATGTCACTAAGTTCGATAGCACCTAGGGCATTGGGCATATTTAAAAATAGATTTGCAGTCGCTGCGCTAGTGGCCCTTGTCGCGGGTCTGTTGTTAACCGTGGCGCAGCAACTTCAAGTTATGCCTACGCTGCTGGAGGCGGAGCTCTATGAGGAGGCGGCGCAACATATGCTGAGTGGGGAGCACGACCATGCGGCGGCTGACCATGGCAATGAACATGGCGGCTGGCAGCCCGCAGAGGGGTGGGAGCGCACACTCGTCACGGCTGGGGCCAATATTGTGGTGGCGTTTGGTTTTACCCTCTTGCTGGGGGCGCTGGTAACGCTGCGTAATGCAAAGCTGACCTGGCGTTCAGGCCTGCTGTGGGGGTTGGGTGGTTACGCAGTATTTTTTATTGCGCCATCGCTGGGTTTGCCACCTGAATTACCGGGAACCGAGGCGGCTGAGTTGACGGCACGGCAACTCTGGTGGGCTGGCACAGTAGCCGCCACGGCAGGCGGGCTCTGGCTGACTGTTTTTTCGCCGCGCGCTCGGCTCAAAGTTGTAGGCGTGGCACTGCTCATTGCGCCGCACCTCATCGGTGCCCCGCAACCGGAGATTCATAGCAGCAGCGCCCCGGCGGAGTTGGCGCAAACCTTTATCATGGCCACAGCGATTGCCAATGGCCTCTTTTGGATTGCGTTAGGCACCCTTTATGGCCATATGCAGAAGTGGCTGGAGTGACGATGGGCAAGGTGTGGTTTGTCGGCGCAGGGCCGGGGGATCCCGATCTGATTACGGTCAAGGGGCGCGATCTGATCGCCTCCGCCTCTGCCATCATCTACGCCGGTTCGCTGGTATCAGAGGCGGCTATGCGCTGGGCGCCGGCAGGATGCGAGATCGCCGATTCGAAAGATATGGCGCTAGAGGAAATCACCGGCTGGCTCATCGCCAAGGCGCAAGCGCATGAGACAGTCATACGTCTGCAGACA
>JAYWDX010000039.1:0-1747 GCA_043779675.1 Tenderia sp. (SeqCode) | reverse complement strand
AGCTGCAGTTCACTGCCGAGTCGCTGGATGTAAGGGAGAATCTCCTGTTTGCGCTGCTCATCAAGCGAGGCCAGCGGCTCATCCAGCAGCAACAGTCGTGGGCTGGCGAGTAGCGCCCGGCCAATCGCCACTCGCTGCTGCTCCCCCAACGAAAGATGTTCAACACTTCGCGCCAGCAACGGCTGCAACTCCAGCAAATCCACCACCTGCTGCCACTCGATGCTACGCATTCCTGCTGCCACACGTTTGTAGCCAAACTCCAGATTACCGCGCACGCTTAGGTGGTTAAAGAGACGTGGCTCCTGAAATACAAAGCCAAAACGCCGTGCATAGGGCGGCACAAAGATGCCAGCATCATCATCCTGCAACAGCTCATCACCCAAACGTAAGTAGCCGCCGGGGCTACGCATGAGTCCGGCAATACAACGCAACAGCGTTGATTTGCCCGACCCGGATGGGCCAAAGATGGCACTTGCCCCCTGCGCCGGGATATCAAACTCAGCGGCCAGCGTAAACTCCGATAGCTGCAACTCAAAACGTGCCTCTAGCCGACTCATCGACGCTCGCCACGCTGCATGCAGTAGACCAACAGCAGCACCACAAAAGTGAAGAGCAACAGACCGACAGAGAGGATATGAGCGGTGCGGTAATCAAGCACCTCGACACGTTCAAAAATCGCAATCGAGAGCACTTGGGTCTTGCCGGGAATACTGCCACCCACCATCAGCACCACCCCAAACTCACCCAGCGTATGGGTAAAACCAAGCACTGCCGCCATGATGTAGCCACGCCGCGCCAGCGGTATCACCACCGTAAAAAAAGTATCGAAGGGACGCGCTCCCAACGACCAGGCCGTCTCCAGTGGCTTACGCCCCATGGCGGTAAAAGCATTTTGCAACGGCTGCACCACAAACGGCAGTGAATAGATCACCGATGCAATGACCAGTCCGCCAAAGGTGAAAGTCAATGCTGAACCGGTCAACCCCAGCCAAGCACCACCCAACCACCCCTCAGGGCCAAGCAGGATCAGCAGATAAAACCCCAGCACCGTCGGCGGCAGTACCAACGGCAACGCCACCAGCGCCTCCAGCGGCGTGCGCCAACGCGATCCAGTCTGGGCCAGCCACCACGCCAATGGCGTACTCAGCAACAACAACACCACTGTTGTCACTGTCGCCAGTTGCAGCGTCAGCCAGACTGGCGCTAGATCAATAACGCTCAATACAGCACCCCAAGACCACCGCTCTACCCATCACAGAAAACGCCACTCCGAAAATGTCGCCGCCTGACCGTGATAACACCCTTGTTCATCGATCACATTCCAGACCGTGGCGCGCTCGATCAAAAAGCGGTGGCCCTCTTTTGCAATCCGCACGCCGCTGTAGTCGTCGATAAAACCGTGGTTCTTGACCTCATGTAGCAACCGCTCCCGCGCCTCACGGTTGGGCTGCTCTGCCGAGTAACGGGAAGGCAACACGGTAAACTCCTGCCCGCTCATGCCAAACAGACGCAAGGCGGTTTTATTGCCGTAATTGAAGACGGGGTCGACCTCGATACCGTGAGAGACCAGCGCAAACGGCGCGTCATTCACGGCATCGGCCAGCGCCTCGGGCGAGAGGCCATCAGCCGCCAGCAGTAGCCGCCCCGTCAAACGGTGGTAACTACCGAGCAGTAGAGTGAGATGGGGAACCAGTAATTTAATCTGCATCTATAAATCCAAAAATCCAAGCTCCGTCAGCAACTCCAG
>JAYWDX010000038.1:0-3335 GCA_043779675.1 Tenderia sp. (SeqCode) | reverse complement strand
CTGTTTGGCCTGTTGTTGGTGGCGCTGTTGCCAGTGACGGTGAGCGCTGCATATCACCATGATCTTCAGGTGTCGGTGGAGGCGGGCATTAGGCAGGTTACGGTGGTGGATAGCATTGAGCTTCCGGCGGCGGGTGGTTATGAGTTTTTACTCAATCAGGCTTTTGAGATAGATAAGGTGGAGGGCGGCAAGGTGACGGCGCGTCCGCGCACGCCACCGCCGCATGAACCGGCAGTGACCAGCCATGGTTTTGTGCTTGAGCAGCTTTTTCCACAACCTCCGCGTGTTACTGAGGCTGCCGGTAACCGTAATGATGGTGGATTGCGTTATGAGGATTACCCCGCCGGGGTGACGATCTATCGGTTGCAGGCGCAGCAGTCGAAGGTGACGTTGCATTATCGCGCCCGTCTCAAACAGTTGCAGAGTGACAAGATGGGTATTGTGCTGGCCTCTCCTCAGGATGCGTCTCAGCCTGATGGTCTGTTTCTTGACCCCGGTGCGGTCTGGTATCCGCTGTTGGGCGGCAGTGATGGTGGTTTGAGTTTTACCATGGCGGTAACCGTGCCGGAGCAGTGGGCGGCGATTTCACAGGGGGCGCGACTCTCTGAGGTGGTGGAGCAGGGACGCAAGCGGGTGTTGTGGCAAGAGTTGCAGCCGCAGCAGGGCATCTTTCTTATCGCTGGGCGTTATGTGAGTTACGCCGATGAGGCCAAGGGCACGCAGTCGCAGGTATTTCTGCGTCAGGCCGATGATGGATTGGCCAAGGATTATCTGGCGCTGACTCATCAGTACCTCGCCCTCTACGAGAGGCTGATTGGAGTTTATCCCTATTCCAAATTTGCGTTGGTGGAGAGTTTTTGGGAGTCAGGTTTTGGCATGCCGTCGTTTACTTTTCTTGGCCCGGCGGTGATGCGGCTGCCCTTTATTCGTACTACATCCTACCCGCATGAGATTTTGCACAACTGGTGGGGCAACAGTGTTTATGTTGATTACAACTCGGGCAACTGGTCGGAGGGGCTTACCAGTTATCTTGCCGACTATATGCTGGATGAGCAGCGTGGCAATGGTGTTAATCATCGTCGCGAGGTGTTGCAGAAGTACGCCGATTTTATCCGTAGCGATAATGATATTGCTCTGCGTCAGTTTACCTCCAGTGTTGAGACTCAGGGGCAGGCAGTCGGGTATGGCAAGTCGCTGATGCTCTTCCACATGCTGCGGCTCAAGCTGGGGGATGAAAAGTTCATTGAGGCATTGCGCCTCTTCTATCAGCAGCACAAATTTAAAGTCGCCAGTTATGTTGATATCGAGCGGGTATTTTCGCGGGTCTATGGCCAGAGCCTAGCGCCGTTTTTTGAACAGTGGGTGCAGCGGGTGGGTGCGCCGGAGCTGGCCATTGTCGATGCTAAAAGTGCACAGACGGGCACTGGTGAAGATAGTGCGTGGCGTGTTGAAGGTGTGCTGCGACAGACGCAGTCTGGTGCCCCCTATCTGCTCGATGTGCCTGTTGCCATTACAGTAGAAGGTGAACAGACAGCGCGTTACCTCACTGTCGCCATGGGCGCCAAAGAGCAGCACTTCGCCTTTGATCTTACGGCCAAACCGTTGCGCATCGATGTTGATCCTGAGTTTGATCTGTTCCGCCGCCTCACCAGTGAAGAGACACCGCCAGCGCTGTCACAATCTTTGGGCGCCGAGCGCATGCTGCTGGTGCTGGCGGAGCGCGCCACGCCGGATTTGAAACGGGCCTGGCGGCAACTGGCCAAGGAGTGGGACGTGCCCATCAAAAGCGACAGTGATCTAAAACAGCTGCCCGATGATCGCGCCGTCTGGTTGTTGGGGTGGGATAACGATCTGCTTGGCCAGGTGCAGACAAGCTTTAATGACTATGGCGCCATCGCCACACCGAAGTTGGCGATGCTGGCAGGCGAGGAGTTTCAGGCAGGGCGTGACTCCGTGGTGCTGGCGGTGCACAACCCCGACCATCCCGAACACACTGTAGTCTGGTTTGCCAGCAGCGCCGCTGCTGCCGTGGCGCGTTATGGCCAGCGTCTGCCGCACTATCGCAAATATAGCTATCTGGCGTTTGATAAAGAGGACAAAAACGTGCTGAAGGGACAGTGGACACTGCCCACCTCGCCATTAAATGTGATGCTGGAGCCGGGCAGGGCGGTGAAGGCCCTCTATCCGGTTCGGCCAAAATTGGTTGAGTAGGTTTGTGGCTGGCGGCCAGGGCGCGGTATCATTGGCGCCCGATGAAATTGGTGGTTGAGTGAGGTTGCGGTGAGTAAATACTGGAGTGAACTGATCAGAGGGCTGGTCCCTTATGTGCCGGGCGAGCAGCCCAAGATTCAGAACTTGATCAAGCTCAATACCAATGAGAACCCCTACCCACCTTCGCCGCAGGTGATTGCGGCGATTGATGCCTTCGACAAGCAGCGGCTGCGACTCTATCCCGATCCTAACTGCGACGTGGTAAAGGCGGCGCTGGCAAAGTACCACCACGTGGCTCACAACCAGGTGTTTGTTGGCAACGGTTCTGACGAGGTGCTGGCGCTGGCTTTCATGGCCTTTTTCAAACAGCCCCGGCCGATCCTCTTCCCCGATATCAGCTACAGTTTTTATCCGGTCTACTGCGACCTCTTCGAGATCAAGTCGCAACGGCCACCACTGAGTGACCAGTTTGAGATCCTGCTGAATGAGTACAGCAGTGACAATGGCGGCATCGTCTTCCCCAACCCCAACGCACCCACCGGACGCGCCGTTAGCCTCGACGTTATTCGCGCCCTGCTGCAACGCAATACTGAGTCGGTGGTGATGATCGACGAGGCCTATATCGACTTTGGCGGTGAATCAGCCATCCCGTTGGTGAATGAATTCCCCAATCTTCTGGTGGTGCATACCTTCTCAAAATCACGGAGCCTCGCTGGCGTCCGTGTCGGTTTTGCCATCGGCCATGCCGAACTGATCGAAGGGTTAGAACGGGTTAAAAACTCTTTTAACTCTTATCCGCTCGATATGCTTGCCATGCAGGCCGCCGTTGCCGCTGTCGAGGACGATGAGTATTTTGAGACCACACGACAGAAGATCATCGCCTCGCGTGAGTGGACAGTTGCCGCGCTGCAACAGCTTGGTTTTGAGGTGATTCCCTCTGCCGCTAACTTCATCTTTGCCAGCCACCCCGGTCACGATGCCGCCAAGATATTTGCGGCGTTGCGCGAGAAAAAAGTCCTGGTACGTTATTTCAACAAACCGCGTATCAACCAGCACCTGCGTATCACCATCGGCACGCAACAAGAGTGCGAGGCGCTGCTGACAGCGCTGCAAGATATTGTGAT
>JAYWDX010000037.1:0-11296 GCA_043779675.1 Tenderia sp. (SeqCode) | reverse complement strand
CTACCGCCACACTCCACATTGGAGAAGCCACCGCTGGTGCCACCGCCACCCCAGCCACCATCGCCATTACTACCAGTTCCCGTGGAACCAAAAGGTTTGAAGTTGAGCGCAAACTCCGCCCCCAGCGGCATAGAAACGGCCATCAATATCCCGGCGAGTAAACCCCACAGTAAACGCTGATTGAAACGATGATCACTCGTAACCGGCACCTGGTTAAGCCAACAATTGACAAAAAAGGCGATCCTTACCACAACACCCAAAGCGGATTCCCCTAAAGTTTCTACCTCAATACCCGATAAAAACTGAGAGAGGCGTATATCAACCTTTACTTATGTTCCTTAGCAAGTGAAAGGGATCGTTCTTACACATACGCTTAATATTGCGGTTGATCTAGCGCGAACAATCCATGCCAGAGACAGGACTGGCCATGAATTAACAGACAGGTGCCGTTATGCAAGCAGTCAAACATTGCGCCATTGGAGGCCACCCCCCTCGCCACGGACGACAGTTTACTATCACCAAGGTCATCGCCCTTGGCCTGAGCCTGTTCCTGCTACCTGCCGTTCCCAGCAGCCAGGCAGAGTTCAATCTTAACTTCAGACCCGATGAAAAGATTAATAACGGCGCCAGCACCACCGGCGTCAGCTACAACGGCAACGACGCCTATGTCTCCTGCTACATCTCATATATTGCCAGCGCCAACTGCGGCAACCAGATCGTAGGCAGCCACGACGACGCCAGCGGCTTTTATCAACGCATGTTCCAGGACACCACCACCAGCAAGTGGTATTACCAGGTGATCATCGGCGACTACGTCGCCGGTGATAACTTTGCCCTGGAGTACATCATTGCCGCTGACAGCACCTATGGATCGAGATGGGACACCAGTTTCGGCAACGGCGCCTTGTACCGCACCGCCAGCGCCTACAACGGCACCACCGCTCAGGACACCGCCAACCAGCTTTACAACATGGTCAAACCCTATGACGTATCCAGCAGCGACGCGCTTAAAACCGGCACTGGCACCGGCAATCCCACCAAGGTCATCATGCACCTGTTCCTCAAGGATGCCGACACCGAGATGGTCTTTCTCAAAGACACCTTCGCCAACAAACCCCTGATCTCGCAGACCACCAAAAATGGCAATACTAAGACAGGCACCACCAACGGTGCAGGCTTCACCGGCAGCGCTACCGACATGGTCAGCACCGTGATCATGGATGCCCGCGCCCTGGGCCACGGCAACATGAACGCCATCCCCACCGTCACTACCGATACGGTGATCGACTTTGCTACGGCTACCGGCATCACCCCAGCCTCGGTCAGGCACACCAATATCACCAAAAAAGCGGGCGCGGGCATCACCAATACCGTGACCCTCGGCGGCCCGGCCATCTTTGGCACCGCAGGGGATTACAACTACGCCACCGACAACCAGAACTCCAACCCCACCGCTGGCCGCTACACCTACACCGCCGGTACTGAAGAGGGGGCTAGCAACGGCACCTATGCCTATATCGATGCCGCCAACGGCGATTCCTTCCACCCCGCTGGCGTCAACTACGCCGAGTTCTGCGACGCCACCCAAAACCCCAACTGGTCCCTCAATGGGGCCTGTAAAAACAGAGATGGCAGCGGTGGCGGCGTGGTTTTACGCGGCGGCATGGGGGGGGGCATGAACGGTTTTTAGGGCTGTTATTGCGGCGGTTTTTGCAGCCGAAAACTACCGAGATAGAGTTCATCCATCCCGCTCTTCATAAAACAGTTGAGCGCATCTTGCGGGGTGCAGACAATCGGTTCATCACGCACATTGAAGGAGCTGTTGACCAGCAGACCATAACCGGTCAGCGCCTTGAAGCGGCTGATGAGCCGGTGGTAGAGCGGATTGGTGGCCGCGCTCACTGTCTGCAGCCGCGCCGAGTAGTCGATGTGGGTCACCGCCGGGATATCGGAGCGCAGCAGATTGACCTGTTCAACACCACTCACCTCACGCTCGGCCTCAGACAGTTCACGCCGCCGTGATAACAACAGCGGCGCCACCAGCAGCATGTAGGGACTGGGCTGCGACAACTCGAAATAATCACCAACATCCTCACTCAACACCGACGGGGCGAAGGGGCGAAACGATTCGCGGAATTTGATTTTGAGATTCATCACTGACTGGGTGCGCGGCGAACGCGGATCACCGAGGATGCTGCGATTACCCAGGGCGCGCGGACCAAACTCCATGCGCCCCTGAAACCAGCCGATCACCTTCTCGTCCGCCAGCGCCTGTGCTGCGTGGCTGATCAGTTCATCACCGTCGAGACGTTGATAGGTGACACCTTGCGCCACAAGCAGCTTTTCTATTTCAGCATCTGCAAACTGCGGTCCGAGGTACCCCCCCATGCCATCAACATTTTGAGGTGGAGTGCGCGGCGGCTGCCGGTGCAGGTGATACCCCACCAGCGCCGCCCCCAGCGCACCACCGGCATCACCGGCGGCGGGCTGAATCCAGATATTTTCAAACAGGCCTGAGCGTAGCAGCTTGCCATTGGCGACACTGTTGAGCGCCACGCCGCCGGCGAGGCAGAGATTCTCAACACCATATTCACGCCGCAGTGAGGCCGCCAGCTTCAGGATCACCTCCTCTGTCACCGCCTGGGCCGAACGTGCCAGATCCATGTCGAGCTGGGTGATGGGTGACTCCGGCGGGCGTGGACCACGGCCAAAGAGTTTATGAAAACGGCGGTTGGTCATGGTCAGGCCGGTGCAGTAGTTAAAATAAGACATGTCGAGAACGAGGTGAAGGCGGAGTAGAACAGCCCCAGTGAGTGCGGAAAGTGAATCTCCTTCAGTAGCCGGATATCGCGCCCCTCGCCCAGCATCACCGAAGTGGTGGCCCATTCACCGACGCCATCCATGGTGAGGATCAGCGCCTTATCAAACGGCGAGGGGTAGAAGGCCGATGCGGCATGTGAAAGATGGTGTTCGGAGAAGAGCAGTTTGCTGCGCAGATCAACACCCGGCGCCAGCGCCTCAAGCTCACGGCGCAACAACCGTTTCTGAAACAGCTTCTCCTTGATCCAGACCGGCATGGCGCTGGCAAAAGAGCGAAAGCCCGATGGGGCAAAGGCGTGGTAACTCTCCAGCAGCCGTTCAAATTTGAGAAAAGGTTTGTCGTAGAAGACGATGTGATCAAGCTGATCCAGCCTGATGCCCGCTTCGCGCAGACAATATTCAATTGAGTGTTTGGGAAAGTCGGCGCACTGTTTCTGGCGCGTGAAGCGCTCCTCCTGCGCCGCCGCGATGATCTCGCCATCATGGAGCAACGCCGCCGCGCTGTCGTGATAGTAGGCGGAGATGCCCAGCAGCCACATCTTAAAAAACGGTGTAGATGAGTGGCGCCAGGGCGCTGCCCTGAACAAAGACGATCATCACCCCCAGCAGCAGCAAAATGGCTATCACCGGCAACAGCCAGAGCTTTTTTCTCTGCCGAAGGAACTGCCAAAGCTCACGCAAAAAATCCATCAGAACTGATCCTTGAAACTCTCAGGCGACCACTGTTTATCCTGCTCTAGCCAGTAGCTTGATGCCTTCATCTGCTTCAGCCGAAGGGCATCACGACCCAACAGCCGGAACAGCAGCGGCAACAGCGCCAACAGTAGCCACGTCCACGCAACTGCACCACCGCCAAAGAGTGGCCAGACGGCAACAACACCCATGATCCCGGCCAGCAGGAGGGCAAACTGTTTTTCCATTCGGTATGTTGCTAACATCATCTGGCGACTCATATTTTTCCCATAAGGGTATCGACAACGTGGCCGCTATCTTAATCGCAATTCCAATCAAGAGACACACATCTCCAGCATGGCAACCGGAAAAAAACTCTACCTTTTTTACGCCTTCGCGCTCTCAATCCCGTTGCTGTTTTTTGTGCTGTTCGAGGCAGGGCTGAGGGTTTTCGACTACGGCGCAGATCAAAGACTCTTTATTCCCGCCCCCAAAGAGGTAGGCAACGAACCCTACCTAATGACCAACCCCGCGGTTGCGTACCGCTACTTTCCCAGCCCGGGCTACGCACCACGCCCCCCGGAAGAGCTGTTCCGTCAGCAAAAATCGGAGAATAGTTATCGCATCTTTGTGATGGGGGAGTCGACCACCGCCAGCTGGCCCTACCCTGGCAATGTGCTTTTTTCACGCATCCTCGGCCAGCGACTTGCCGACGCCTTTCCTGATAAGTATGTCGAGGTGATCAACACCGGCATCGCCGCCGTCAGCACCTTTACCCTGCTCGACTTTATGGATGAGATTCTGGCGCAAAAGCCCGACGCCATCCTCATCTACGCCGGCCATAACGAGTTCTACGGTGCGCTGGGGGCCGCCTCATCCAACTCTGTTGGGCAATCGCGCTGGATCACCACCCGCTATCTCAAACTACTGCACCTGAAGACCGTTCAGCTGATCCGCAACACCATCAACGCATCCACACACCTGTTCAAGGCAACATCATCAGAGAAATACGCCACGCTGATGGGACGTATGGTCGGCGACCGTAGCGTCGCCTATGGCAGCCCCACCTACCAGATCGCCAAGGCCAACTACGAGGCCAATCTGCGTGAGATTTTGACAACCGCCAAGGCCGCCGGGGTGCCGGTGGTGATCAGTGAGCTGGTGAGCAATCTGCGCGACCAGAAGCCCTTTGTCTCCGTCGCTGATGGTGAGCACCTGCCGGCTGACATCGCCTACGCCTGGGCGCAGATGCTGGAACAGCAGCAGATGTACGGCCTGGCAAAAGAGACCTACCGCTGGGCCAAGGATCTGGATGGCCTGCGTTTTCGCGCGCCGGAGGAGTTCAACGGCGTCATTCAAAAAGTGGCCGCTGAGTTCAATGCCCCAGTGGTGCCGATGAGGGCCTATTTCGAAACAGCGTCCGCCAACGGCATCATCGGTGCGGGGCTAATGCTGGAACACCTGCACCCCAATGTTGAAGGCTATCTGCTGATGAGCGAGGCCTTCTTCGACACCCTGCATGAAAACAGATTTATCAGCGATAAGTGGGACGACAAAAACATGCTGCCCGCCGCCCTCTATCGCCGCGCCTGGCCGATCACCGACTTCGACCGCGCCCTGGGCGAAATCCGCATCATCAACCTCACCGACCACTGGCCCTATCCGCCCAAAGGCAAAGACGAGCGCACCATCGCCAATTTCAAGCCCCACAGCAAGGCCGAAGCGCTGGCCTATCGCCACTTTAAGGATGAGATCAGTTACTTCGATGGCCATATTCAGCTGGCCCAATCTTATGAAACCGAAGGCAAACCAGCGCTGGCGATGCGTGAATACAACGCCCTGATCAGCGCCTCCCCCTACAACATCACCAGCTACTTCCCTGCCATTCAGGCCCTGCTGGCGCAGAAAAATTACGATCAAGCCCTGCCACTACTGTTCGCCACCAAAAATATACGGGAGAACAGCGAGGCCAACCGCTGGATTGGCCAGATCTACATGTACCAGGGGCGACCACCACAGGAGGTCCTGCCCTTCCTTGATCTAGCGCTAACACTCAAGCCAGACGATACCCAGACACTCTTCAATCTTGCCGCCGTCAAATTGAGCAGTAATGAGTTGGAGGGGGTACGCCACTACATCGGCCTGCTCGAAGAGCACAAGGCTGATCCCAAAAAAATCACCCTGCTCAAACAGCGACTGGCGCAACAGGAGCAGAGTCTCACCTCCGCGCCACCATCAAGCCGCTAGAGCCTCGCGGCAATTTCAGTTAAGATAGGCGCGCCTGCCCAAAGCGCCTCGCGGGGCAGGTTCTCGCGGGTGTAGTTCAATGGTAGAACGGCAGCTTCCCAAGCTGCATACGAGGGTTCGATTCCCTTCACCCGCTCCAGCTCCAGCTCCAGCTCCACCCTCACCAAAACCATACAAAAAATCTCTATAATCCAGCTAGCAACTCAGCTATGTTGAAGACGTGGCGTCAGTACGTTCCATTAGCTCCGTGCCCACCACCGCCGATTTAGCTAACGATTAAAGGGAGCGCATGGTTTTACAACCGCTAACATCAAAATTGAATCTCTGGCCTTGGCTCGTTCCCTTGGCCCTGGCGACCCTGCTGATCGTCATCAGCCGCTACAACTTCCTGCTCTTCCACACCCTGGCCGAACTCTTTGCCATTGGCGTCGCCATCACCATGACGGTGGTCGCCTGGAACATGTACCCCTTCACCAAAAACAGCTTCCTGATGTTCCTTGGGATCGGCTACTTTTGGGTCGCCATCATTGATCTGTTCCACACCCTTACCTACACCGGGCTTGGCATCTTCTCCTTCACAACCCCAGAGCCGGGCATACAGCTGTGGCTGGCGGCACGCTACCTCGAGGCGATAGTGCTGGTGACTGCACCCTATTATCTGAACCACAACCTTCAGCGCAGCCATTCATTGTTGATTGTGGGCGCAGTTGCCGCCCCGCTGGCACTGTTCTTTTTCAGCGGTCCCCTGCCCCCCATGTTTATCGAAGGGCAGGGGTTAACCCCTTTCAAGGTTTTTAACGAATACATCATCATGGCAGTACTGGCCATCGCGGCACTATTATTGTGGCAAAAGCGCAACCTGCTTGAACCCAGAATCCTGTGGATGCTACTCCTCTCTATCGCGCTCACCATCTGCGCCGAACTGGCCTTCACCTTTTATATCAGTGTGTATGGGCTATCCAATCTGGTGGGGCACATCTTTAAGCTGTTCTCCTTCTGGCTGATCTTTCTGGCCACGGTGCAGACCACACTGGAGAAACCGTTTCTCGCCATGGCCAGGGGCGCCGATAGCTACGATGCACTGCCCGATGCCACCATCGTGGTTGATAACAATGGCATCATCTGCCACGCCAACCAAGCCGCCTGCGCCCTGGCGCAACGCCCCCTATCGGGCCTTGTCGGCCAGCACTGTCATGAGATTTTTCATCAGCTCAATACCAGAATTGCATCATGCCCCGTCTGCCAGTGCATTGAACATGGCGAAGCGACTTGTAACCTAGAACTCCACATCATCAGCAGCAACCGGTTTTATGATTACACACTCGCCGCCATCAACAACGACGTGACACCACAGGGGATGGTGCAGACCATCCGCGACATCACCCGGCAGAAACAGGCCGAAAAATTATTAAAAGAGAGCGAGCAGTACAACCGCCTGCTGTTTGAGAGCAGTCCTATCGGCCTGGCGCTATGCCGGATGAACGGCGAACTGGTCGACATCAACCCCGCCTTTGCCAACATCATTGGTCGCACCATCGCCGAGACCCTACTGTGCAGTTATTGGGACGTCACCCCCGAGAGATATAGCACCAAGGAGCATGAAATACTGACGCTGCTAAAGCGGAGCGGCAGCTACGGCCCCTACGAAAAAGAATACCTACATAAAGATGGCCATCTCGTCCCGGTGCGCCTCAACGGCATGTTGCTGGAGCGCGAGGGCGAGACCTACATCTGGTCCAGCGTCGAAGATATTGCACAACAGAAAAAGAGTCAGGAGCGGCTCGATTTTCTTGCCTACCACGATCCACTAACCGGCACGCCCAACCGCCTGCTGCTCAACGACCGTCTTAAACATGCACTACACGTGGCCAACCGTTCCGGCGAGCGCGTGGCCGTTATGTTTATCGATCTGGACCGTTTCAAAAACATCAACGACAGCCTGGGACATGCCATGGGCGACAAACTGCTCCAGCATGTCGCTAACTGCCTCAAACTCCTGACCAGGGAGCAAGACACACTCGCCAGGGTGGGTGGCGATGAGTTTGTGATACTGCTTGAAAATCTAGCTGATAACAGTGACGTGATGGCCATTGCCGAAAAGATGATGGCGGCGTTTGAAGCGCCCGTACTCATCGACCATCACAGCCTCTACATCTCGCTGAGCATCGGCATCGCGCTCTATCCCCAGGACGGTAAAACCGCTGATCGCCTGATTAAAAATGCCGACGCCGCCATGTACCGCGCCAAAGAGACGGGCAGAAACGCCTGTCACCGCTACACCGCCGAACTGACCAATGTCGCCAGCGAAAAACTCAGCCTCGAAAACGCCCTACGCAACGCCCTCAACAACAACGAGCTGGTGTTGCACTACCAACCCCAATATAAACTTGCCAGCGGGAAAATACTGGGGGCGGAGGCGCTCATTCGCTGGAATCACCCAAGCAGAGGCCTGCTCCAGCCAGAGAGTTTTATCTCGCTAGCCGAAGAGTCCGGGCTTATCGTGCCGATCGGCGAATGGGTCATCACCACCGCCTGCGCCCAGATGCGCGACTGGCTGGCAGCGGGCGTTAAAATCAACACCATCGCCGTTAACGTCTCCGGACTGCAATTCCAGCGCGACAACGTTGTAGATGTCGTCAAACGAGCGCTGCAGCGGACCGGTCTCTCGGCCCACCACCTTGAACTGGAGATCACCGAGAGCATCATCATGTCCAAGCCAAAGAGTGCCATTGCCGCCCTCAACGAACTCAAGAGCCTGGGAGTAATGATCTCAATCGATGATTTTGGCACCGGCTACTCATCCCTGAGTCAGCTCAAACACCTGCCCGTGGATAAGCTCAAGATCGACCAGTCCTTTGTCCGTGATATCCCCTTCGATAAAAACGACGAGGCGATCGCCTGTGCCGTCATCGCCCTGGGGCAGAGCCTGAAGATGCGCGTCAACGCCGAGGGGATAGAGACCTCTGAACAGCTCAATTTCCTGCTCAAACAAGGCTGCACCGAAGGCCAGGGATTTCTCTACAGTAAGGCCGTCGCGGGCAGCGACTTCATGAGACTGGCGCTGGAAGACCAAGGTAGACCACACCAAACGGTAACGTGAGCCCCCCCATTCACACATAAAAAAGCCCCGCCGTCAGGCGAGGCTATCGGTTCGAATAACAGGAAAATTTATGCCGGGATCTGCCTGCCCGGCAAGGCATCAACCGCCGCCAGACGGGCATGCAGCTCCTGTGGCGCCAGCTCGGTCAAATCCTTGGCCACCTCGCTGACCAGCACGGTGACAGGCAGATTCAACGCGTCGCGCAGCTGACTTAGCATCCGGGACTCTGCCACCACCACCAGGCAACCTGCCCTCTCATGCTTTACCGCCGTAGCGGCTTCTGCCGCCACCTGTTTGGCAAAGCGACGTTCGCTCTCACGCCGATGGCTATCACGGTGATCTTCAAAACCGTGGGAGCCACTGCTTGCCGAGGCAACGTTATGGCCAGACTTTTCATCACCCCTGAGCGCCTCGGCCGCCAGGTCGGGATTGATGAGATCGGCAATTTCAACAAGATTGGGGCCACCCGCACCAATAGCCGCCTCATCCAGAGAAAACAGACGCGCCCTGACGCCATCTGCAACAACCACACAGTAGTCACTCATTGTCGTACCCTCCTTAGTGAACTTTTCAAACAATATCCAAACAGTAAACCTGTCATTACAAGGAAAGCCGCTTAAGAGGATAAAAGCAAGTAATGGAAGGGATTACTAACCAATAATGCCAAGCAGATAGAGCAGCAACGTAATCGACGCCGTACCACCCACCGTAATCATTCCTATCACTATAAACGCCATTACTAACCGCATATCCTAACCTTCACTCTTCGCCGCAAAATCTGGGATTGTATGATACACCAGCTGCACCGGCTTATTGCAGCCCGTGCAGTAGCTCCAATGCGGGATGCGGGTCTGCGGGGCAAGTTCGAGAACCACCTCCTGGCGGCACTCGGGACACTCCCCCACCGCCTTCTCCACCAATATTGTGGTGCGGTACATATAAACCCCCACCACCGGCACCGCCACCAGAAAGATCGGCACCAGCACCCAGTGAAAGAGCGGGATAAAAACCGCCAGCACCCCCAGCCCCAGCGTGATCGCCACGCCTCTGGAGGTCCGTTTGAGGCGGTCGCCCATCGTCAGCACCACAGTATGCAGCTCACCCCGGCCCACCCCACCACTGTTCCCCTTGAACTCCAGCGGCTCGATTTTTATTTCAGCCATTTAATGTATAACGCCTCCCGCGCCTCAGCCAGCTGCACACACTAGCATATCCCGGCATGGGAACTTCGTGGCTGGCTTACTCCCGACACTTCAGCTAACTTAACCAGATAACCATCGGCACAAAAGAGCATCTCCATGTCCAAAGCCCTGAAGTACACCGGCATCACCCTTGGCCTGCTGATCACCCTGATCATCATTATCCCGTTTTTGGTCGACCTTAACGACTACAAGCCGCAGATCAGCCAAGCCGCCAAAGAGGCCACGGGGCGCGATCTCACCATTGAAGGCGACATCAAACTCTCGCTCTTCCCCTGGATCGGCATGGAGCTGGGGGCCATGCAGCTCAGCAACGCGGCTGGCTTTGATGATCAGCCCTTCGCCCGCATTGAGGGGGCCGATGTAAAACTCAAACTCATGCCACTACTCAAAAATGAGATAGAGATGAAAACCGTCACCCTGCAAGGGCTACGGCTCAACCTCACTGTTGCCGAGGATGGCAGCAACAACTGGAGTGATCTCGCCAATGGCGACAGAACAGCCGCCGTCGAAGAGTCGCCAAAAAATGATTCCACCAAACTTGCCGCACTGGTTATCGGCGGTCTGGCCATCACCGATGCCCAGGCGGTCTACGATAATCGCGCCACCGGCTCACGCTATGCCATCGAAGCACTCGATCTCACCACCGGGCCTGTTGCGCTCAACGCCCCCATCGACATTGAACTCAACAGCAAACTCAGCAGCAGCAAACCCAACATCAACGGCACGCTCGGCATCAAGGTGCGCGTGATTGCCGACATGCAAAAATTTGAACAGCACCGCCTTGAAAACCTGCACCTCACCTTTGATTTCAGCAGCCCGGACGCAAGCAAAAACGGCTTCAACAGCAGCGGCCAGCTCACCCTCGACAGCAACATCGACATCGACCTGCCCGGCCAGCGTTACAGCCTCAGCCCCACCACACTGACGGCCAACATCACCAACCCCAGCCTGCCCGGTGGCAAGGCAACGCTGCAACTCACTGCCGACATCAACGCCAATCTGCAAGAACAGACCGCACAACTCAACAACTTAAAGCTCAGCAGCTACGGCCTCAACATCCAGGGCGTGATCAGCGCCAGCAATATTATGGAGACGCCACTGCTCAATGGCGATCTGCGCATCGCCGAATTCGACCCGCGCGCACTCTTCAAAAATATGGCCATCGCCGCGCCAGTCACCGCCGACCCCAAGGTACTCAACAAGGCCGCGCTGGAGCTGACACTGGTCAATACCACCGCCAGCTCCATTCACATCA
>JAYWDX010000036.1:0-7889 GCA_043779675.1 Tenderia sp. (SeqCode) | reverse complement strand
TCGTGATTGTGTGGTATCTGTTTGTCGCGTAGCGCCCGTTGCAGCGGTCGTGCGCCCAATGTCTTGATGATCTGTGGTTTGATTCCGGCGTGGCCGCTGACGGTAATCCGCGCCAAGTTACGGATATAGGGGCGATGGTCAGAGAAACGTTGTTGATAGACCTCCAACAGCGCAGTACGAACCACGGGCAACTGATGGATATGTTGGTGGCCATCAATGAAATCAGGCTCACGCCCTAAGCAATCACGAAAACGATCAAGCTGACGGTTGAATGCCTGGATGACGGCGTCCTTGTTGAGTTGGTGTAGATAGGCGGCGCGAATCAATCCACTTAATGTCGTCGCGCTGGTGGCGTCTGCCAATGCCTCGCTGTCGAGAAAGGGTTCGTTGATCAGGGTGAAATGCAGGCCAACATCAACATCGGCCGAGCTGTTGCGCAGTTGCTGGGCATGTCCTGGCCAGTGTGTCGCGGCGCTCATGCAGCTGATGGCGCTGAGCCGCCCTGCTGTTGCCAGTCTGTATATTCCAGTGCTGATGGCCTGGCTTTGGCCGTAATCATCGGCACACAGTACAATGCGCTTCATTTGCGCTCCATCGGTGTTTGGTCAGAAAAGTGATCGGTGACCGCATCTTAAACGGTCTCTCCATGATGAGTACAGCAGCTTCATATCCAGCCAAAAAATATTCAGAAGAGAGCTTATCGGCATCAGGCTACTCTTTCTGCGCTACTTCATTATTCTGCTCGGCAACCGTGTTCTGAACGTGCCGGATGAGGGGCGTTACTCGGACATTGCACGGGCGATGCTGCCGAGTGGCATGGTGATCTTTCTGGCTCTTACATTGCCGTGGTATGTGCTGGTGCAGTTGCAGAACCCGGATTTCTTCAACTTCTTTATTTATCTACCAGCAGTTTAGCCGCTTCAGCAGCACTGGCTTTAATAACGCGTTGCCAGGCTGGTTCTATCTGCCAGTGCTTTTTTTTGGCGTCTTCCCCTGGAGTATGCCGTTTCTGTTTGCGCTGACAGCGAGTCTTAAGCGCATCAGGCAGAAGTGTGTCGGCAGTCGTGTCGATCTCTTCCTGGTGTTGTGGGTGGTATTGATTATTATCTTTTTCTCGCGTCCTGAATCGAAGATTGTTGGCTACATCTTGCCGGTCGTACCGGCGCTGGCGCTGCTGTTGAGGGCGCGCATTCAGCCGGGTGATCTGGTGGTGACGTACGAGAAGTACTATCAGGATCTCGGCATCTATCTGGCGTCATCCGACTACATCACTGTGGTGAGCGATTGGCATGACCCTGAGATCACCAAGAGCGACAACTGGCGCAGTGAGTTCTATCGTGGCTTTGCCGATACCGAAGGTGAGGAGCGTTGGATGCTCGATAAGCCTGGCTTTGCCCAGCGTCTGGCAGCGGCTGGAACGGTCTATATCTTTACCGCTCCCGGTTATGCACAGCGGTTGGAGGGTGAGTTTCAGCTGCAACCTATTGCCGAGGCTAATGGCATTATGTTTTTGACCAACCGGCCTGCCGGTTCAGCGAAAGGCCCATGACTTACTGAGCAGAAAGGTGATGGGTGTTACCAGGATCAACACCAGAAACAGCGCTGTCAGATAGGGGAGTGTGGTGTAGTTTAAAAAGAGGAAAAAAAACAACTCGTTGATGGAAAAGCTGGTGACAGCGATGCCCCAGAAGCGGGTCATGGAGCTTTTGTGTGACAGGGTGGTGTGGTTGCCGAAGGTCCAGAGGCGGTGGCCGAAATAGCTGACATTAAACGCTGTGGCAAAGCCAACGATGTTGGCCAGCAGTGGCTGTAGTCCCAGCGGCACCAGCAGCGCCACCACGCCCATGTGCACGGCGGCGGCGGCGCTGCCGATGCAACCAAATTTCAACAGCTGTTGTTTCATGCGGTCACTTTATAACGTCTTGTCGTCGAAGCCGTGCTTGCGTGCAATCAGATAACGGGGCCGCTGTTTGACCTCGTTGAAAATGCTGCCGATGTACTCGCCAAGAATGCCGATGGAGAGCAGTTGCAGCCCGCCAAGGAAGGTGACAGCAACCACCAGCGTGGCCCAGCCCGGCAGATCGACGCCAAAGATTAGTGTCTCAGCCACAATCCAGAGCGCATAAAAAAGCGAGATTGAGGCGACGATGAAGCCGATGAAGCTCCAGACTCGCAACGGCACTGTCGAGAACGAGACGATGCCGTTGATGGCCAGAGAGGAGAGGCTGCGCAGATTGAAGCGTGATGTTCCGGCGTGGCGCTCCTGTACATCATAAGGCACGCCGATGGTCTTGAAGCCAACCCAGGCGTAGAGTCCCTTCATGAAACGGTTACGCTCCGGCATCGCCTTGAGCGCCTCCACCACCTGGCGGTCCATCAGCCGGAAATCACCTGCTTTGGCGTCCAGGTGAGTTTTGGAGAGTTTAGACATCAGCCAGTAAAACGATTCCGAACTCAGCCGCCGCAACGGCGACATATATTCACGGCTTTGTTGTGCGCCGTAGATCATCTCGTAGCCTTCACGCCACTGCGCCAGAAATTTTGGAATCAGCTCGACCGGGTGCTGAAAGTCGGCGTCGATCATTACGACCACATCGCCTGCGGCGTGGTCGATGCCGGCACTCAATGCGATCTCCTTGCCGAAGTTGCGCGAGAAACGGAGCAGTTTGACGCGGTACTGGTCGGCGATGCCCAGGGTGATGGCAGCGGTTTCGTCGTGGCTGCAATCATCGACGACGATGATCTCGAAGCGATCGGTCAGCTGTTGCAGTTGCTGGTGCAGTGCCTTGATGAACTCGGCGATGTTCTCCGCCTCGTTATAGGCCGGGACAACGCAGGAGATGTAGGGTGCAGCAGAGCGGTCGTGCATGATGCGTTTTACTCATTAGAGTTGTCTGGTGATTAAACCTAGCTTAACGGTCTCATCGTCCCACGGAATCCTGACCCGATGACCGCTGCCCGGCGCGACGTCGATGGGATTGCTGTTGCTGCTGTTTTCCATCTGTTCCAATTTTAGATATCGATTGCCCTGTGGCAATAGAATCTCCAGCTCATCGCCAATGGAAAACCTGTTTTTCACATCAACTTCGATCATGCGCCGTTCTTTATCGTAGCCGATGATCTCGCCGCAGAACTGCTGCTGATTACTCTTGGAGTAACCGGTCAGGTAGTTCTGGTGTTCGGCGGTGTGGTGACGTTCGTAAAAGCCGTTGGTATAACCACGGTTGGCGAGATTTTCCAACACACCGAGCAGCCCCATGTCGAAAGGCTTGCCTGCGACTGCATCATCAATCGCCTGACGATACGCCTGAGTCGAACGCGCCACGTAGTAGTGGGACTTGGTGCGCCCCTCAATCTTGAGCGAGTTGATGCCGATCCGTGCCAACCGCTCGACATGTTCGATGGCGCGCAGATCCTTGGAGTTCATGATGTAGGTGCCGTGCTCATCCTCGAAGATCGGCATAAACTCGCCGGGGCGGTTCTTCTCTTCGATCAGATAGGTGCGGTCGGCCAGCGGGTGGCGCGGCAGGTCGCCGCAGTCGGAGATGCCGCTGCTGAGGCTGCTTTGGGTCATGGCCTTAAAACCGTCAAACTCGATCTTCTGGATCTCACCGGCATCATTTTCGCTGGCGTTGGCAAGGCCATACTCCCAGCGGCAGGAGTTGGTGCAGGCACCTTGGTTGGGGTCACGATGGTTGAAGTAACCGGAGAGCAGGCAGCGGCCCGAGTAGGCGATGCAGAGTGCGCCATGCACAAACACTTCAAGCTCCATCTCGGGGCAGCGCTGGCGGATATCCTCGATCTCGTCGATAGAGAGTTCGCGCGAGAGGATGACACGCTCCAGCCCCATCGATTTCCAGAACTTCACCGCTGCGAAGTTGACGGTGTTGGCCTGCACCGAGAGGTGGATCGGCATCTCCGGCCACCTCTCGCGCACCATCATGATCAGGCCGGGGTCGGCCATGATCAGCGCATCCGGTTTCATGGTGATGACCGGTTCCATGTCCTTGATGTAGGTGTCGACCTTGGCGTTGTGCGGCATCAGGTTGCTGGCGACAAAAAACTTCTTGCCCAGCGTGTGCGCCTCGTTGATACCGATGTTGAGATTCTCCAGTGTGAAGTCGTTGTTGCGCACCCGCAGGCTGTAGCGTGGCTGACCGGCGTAGACGGCATCGGCACCATAGGCAAAGGCGTAACGCATGTTTTTGAGGGTGCCAGCGGGGGCGAGTAACTCTGGGGCTTTCATGATTCTCGGTTCTACTCAATGTGGGGTGGGTTCACCCTAAAGGGTACAAGAGCGCTTTTCGCGTAACCCACCAAGCGTACCCAAAACGCTTCGCGGGGCAGGCTCTACCCAAAGCGCTGTGCGGGGCAGGCCCTTGCGCAGCAACACAACATTTTTTAATAAGGTGTGCCTGGCGGCACGGATTGGCGGGTTACGACGCAAAAAGCGCGTCTAACCCGCCCTACATTTATCTCAACGCGTCGGCCAATTTTCTTAATGCCTGGCCACGGTGGCTCAACTGGTTCTTTGCCTCGGCAGACAGCTCTGCTGAAGCGCAGTTATGTGTCGGTACGTAAAAGACCGGATCGTAGCCAAAACCACCGTCACCTTGGGGGGCGTGGAGGATGGTTCCCTGCCAGGCGCCTTGGCAGATGATTGGCGTCGGATCAAGGTCGTGCGCCATGAAGACCATCAGGCACTGGAAGCGGGCGCTGCGTTCACGCTCCGGTGCATCTTTCATATCAGCCAGCAGCTTGGCGACGTTGTCGCTGCTGTTGGCAGCGGCTCCGGCAAAGCGTGACGAGTAGATCCCCGGCGCCCCTTTGAGAAAATCGACCTCCAGCCCCGAGTCATCGGCAATGGCGGGCAGCCCGGTGTGGAGTGCGGCGTTACGCGCCTTGATGATGGCGTTTTCGACAAAAGTGAGACCGGTCTCTTCCGCCTCCGGCACGTCAAACTCAGACTGCGGCACCACCTCCAGTCCGAAGGGGGCGAGGATCGCCTGCATCTCTTCCACCTTGCCACGGTTGCCGGTGGCTAGTACGATGCGTTGGGTCATTTCAGCCCCTCAGTGCCTCAGATTGCTTTTCGATCAGTTCATTGATCCCCTTTTGCGCCAGCGCCAGCATCGCCTGCAGCTCATTCATGTGGAAGGCGTGACCTTCGGCGGTGCCCTGCACTTCGATAAAGGCGCCGGCTTCGTTCATCACTACATTCATATCGGTTTCGGCATCAGAGTCCTCGGGGTAGTCCAGGTCCAGCACCGGTATACCTTTATAGATGCCGACAGAGACCGAGGCGATCTGACCGTGAATCGGGCTTTTTTTGATCTTGCCGGTTTTTACCAAGTGATTGCAGGCGTCGACCAGGGCGACATAACCACCGGTGATAGAGGCGGTGCGGGTGCCACCGTCAGCCTGGATAACGTCGCAATCCAAGGTGATGACACGTTCACCGAGGGCGTCCAGATCAACCACGGCGCGCAGCGACCGACCGATCAGGCGCTGAATTTCCATGGTGCGGCCGCCCTGGCCGGTGCCTGTGGCTTCGCGGCGCATGCGTGAACCGGTGGAGCGCGGCAGCATGCCGTATTCGGCCGTCACCCAGCCTTGGCCTTTGCCCTTGAGCCACTGCGGTACCCGTTCTTCGATCGAGGCGGTACAGATCACCTGGGTATCACCAAACTCCACCAGCACCGAGCCTTCGGCATGTTTGGTGAAACGGCGGGTGAGTTTGATCTCACGTAACTGCTCGGGGGATCGGCCGCTTGGGCGCATGGTCTGACCTCTTGGATAACTGGCTAAAAAGGGCGGTAATTATAGCGGATTTGGCTGAGGCAGGGGTCGATCTGTTTTGTGCAGAGGGTGGCGACTATTTAGGATTGGCTGGAACGGTCGCGGGACCCCTAGCCTAAATTGCATACATTACTGTTTATGGTGTTAATTTTTTGGTGCTGGGGCCGTTGAACCCTATGTGAAGAGGCGTTTTTTGTTGCAACTTTAAAGTGCTGGGTTTTGGCCCCGCCAGGCAGGTATTATTGTGAATAAATGTGAACTGCGAATGTGATGGGGGGATAAATGGCCGCACCTTCGGTACTGATTGTTGATGATGAAGCGTTTATGCGTCGGGTGATTCGCCAGACGCTAACCAGTCTTGGGTGTGCTCAGGTGAGTGATGTTGGCTCGGTGGCGGAGGCGCTGGCGCTGTTGGGAAAAAATAAATTTGATCTGATCCTGAGTGACATCTACATGCCGGGCATGAGCGGATTGGATTTTTTGAAATCGATCCGCACAGGTAAGACAAACCTGGTAAGGGATAGTCGTCTTATCGCCCTGACCTCTTTTTCTAATACCGAGATATTGAACACCTCCATGATGCTTGATGTGAATGGCTTCATGGTCAAGCCCATCAAGGCGGATCTGGTAAAGAAAACCATGCTCAAGGCTTTGAAAGAAAAAATGTACCTGCGTACAGAAGCTGAGTATGAAACGATCGCCGTTGACGGGGGCTGGGCCAGCCGTGAGGAGGCCAAACCTATCTCTGTGGGTGGTACCGCCCATGTGCCCAGGGCCGTGCCTGACGCGCCGCCCGTGGTGGTAAAAAAGTCTGGGGAGCTAGACCCAATGCCGGGGGTGACGATTGTTCCTCTCCACCAGATCCCGGCAAATGCGGTGCTGGCTGAAAAACTGCTTGCCAAGGACGGCACCCTGTTGCTCTCCGCCGGCCAGCGGCTGACACCACAGATCATCAACCGTCTTCAGGATCTACAGTCGATCTTACGTTCCTCCATGGTGAAGATTTTGGTAGAAGAGGTGGCTGCGGAGTAGTCTTGTCGCGGCTGGTAGCGATAAGGCGCTAAGAGTACGGCGCCCTCAGTCCCGCTGCGCCAGGAACGCCACGGCGGGGACGCGCACCAGATGTTTCCCGGTTTAACTCTCTATCAGTAACGCCATCCAAACACAGCGTACACAACGTTGTTCTAGCAGGATGTTGAAAAAGCCCTTCCATGGGCTTTTTCAACACGTAAAGCGAAAAATGTGGCCATCATATATACAGGCGCTTTACTCCATTTTTCAAACACATACAGCGTGTTTGAAAAATGGCAGCCCATCCGTGGGCTGCACGCAAGCTGTTTTTCAACAGCCTGCTACTCCGCGATGTACTGCTCTATCCACTCGATTGCTGCTGCCGCGTGATCACGCAGTTGTGGTATCTGGGCGTCAACCGTTGCCCGGTCATCGGCTTTGCCGGCCATCTCCAGCGTCAGGCAACACTCTGCAAGTGATATGGCCCCTGTGGTATTGGCGGATGACTTGAGGCGGTGGGCCAGACCACCGATGGCTTGGTACGCGCCTGATGTATAGGCTTGATCAACCTCGGTGAGGGTCTCTTTGAGCGTGCTGAGAAAATCCTGGTAGAACTCGCATAGCAGGGCGTGATCATCCGAACCGATGGCGTTGCTGAGTATTTGTGGATTGACCACCCCTGTGGCGGGTGGTTTCATGGCGTTCTCTTGTGACGGTGGTGTTGCTGGCGACGTCTCGGGTTCGTCTTGATCCCCCCATTCATCCCATCCTTGCTCCTCCTGGTGTTCTTGTGCCTGTTCTTCTTCCTGTTCCAGCGGTTCAGGAAGCCAGCGAGAGAGCATGGTGTTCAGCTTCTCTACCTGTGTTGGCTTGGTGAGGTAGTCATCCATGCCCGCTTCCAGGCAATGGTTTTGTGTGCCACTCAGGGCGTCGGCGGTGATGGCGATGATGGGCATGCGTCGTCCTTCTGGCTCTTCAAGGCGAATGGCGCGGGCCAGGTCATAACCATCCATCTCTGGCATGTGGCAGTCGGTGAGCAGCAGGGCAAAACTCTCCTGACGCCAGAGTTCCAGCGCTTG
>JAYWDX010000035.1:0-3792 GCA_043779675.1 Tenderia sp. (SeqCode) | reverse complement strand
TGCGAACGCCAGCTCAACACCAGCCTCCAATTCGTCAACTTAGCCTTCCTCGCTTTGTTGCTCAGAAGAGGGAAAAAAGATTTTGAATAGGCTCTTAGCGCACAAACCGCCCCCCCCCTCACTCCGCCTGCTGTCATCAAAGCTTAATCCCCCTGACCCCAAACCGTAAAACTCCCGCCTCAGAATTAAGATCCCCAACCTAGGGCGACAAGGAGAACGACATGGAGTTTTACATTAAAGAGTGGACCGACAAAAGCGCCTCACTGATCACCCGTGATGGCTACCGCCTCTGGACCTTTGCCAGCGTTGACGCGGCACTGACCGCCTGTCGCGACTGGTATCGTGTTTCTGAAGAGCGTGTTATCCCCAATTTTGATGACGGTGCCGGCAACCAAACGCTGACCTGTTCCACCTGTTCGATCTGAGCCACTACCCCGGCACCGACAAAGTTTCCAACGGCCAGCGCGCCCGCGCCTGGATGGTTAGAGATTCATGCTGCCCTGCCATGAGCCGGGCGCAACCGGCATAGGCGATCATGGCACCGTTGTCGGTACAAAATTCAGCACGTGGATAGTAAAGCTTGGCACCACGCTCGGCCGCCAACTCCGCAAGCCGCTGGCGCAGGCGACGATTAGCGCTGACCCCTCCCGCCAATACCAACCGTTTCAAACCGGTCTGCTCCAAAGCACGACGGCACTTGATGGCCATGGTCTCGGCCACCGCCACCTCAAAGGCGAGGGCAATGTCGGCCTTGCTCTGGGCATCGCCCGCCGACTCCGCCAAGGTATTTACCGCAAAGGTCTTGAGACCGCTAAAACTGAACTCCAGCCCCGGCCGGTTAGTCATCGGGCGGGGAAAACGAAAGCGCCCCGGCGTACCCTGCTCGGCGACTTTGGCGATGGCCGGGCCGCCCGGATACCCCAGCCCCAACAGTTTGGCGGTCTTGTCGAAGGCCTCGCCCGCCGCATCATCAAGCGTCTCACCCAGCAACTGATACTGGCCGATACCATCAACCTGCACCAGCATGGTGTGGCCGCCCGAGGCCAACAGGGCAACAAAGGGGAACTCGGGAACATGCTCTTCCAACATGGGCGCCAACAGGTGCCCCTCCATGTGATGCACGGCGACGGCGGGGATATCGAGCGCCCAGGCCAGGCTGCGGCCGATGCCCGCCCCTACCAGTAATGCGCCGATCAGACCAGGGCCTGAGGTGTAGGCGATGCCATCAAGATCGGCCAGGGTCAGCCCCGCCTCTGCCAGCAACTGCTTGATCAGCGGCACGGTCTTGCGCACATGGTCACGTGAGGCCAGCTCCGGCACGACGCCGCCATATTCAAGATGCAACTCGATCTGACTATAGAGGGTATGTGCCTCCAGGCCGCGTTCACTGTCGTAAATGGCGACGCCGGTCTCGTCACATGAACTCTCAATTCCCAATACTCGCATGGCTCCGCCTTCACACTGTTTTGGCCATTTTATCAGCGCATCACCCTTTTATCCGCTATTGATTAGGGGGGGGGCGTTAAATTATGGCGATTAGAGATCGTTAAGCTATACTGCGCGGCTATTGCCTGAAAAACGGAATTTAAAACAAGATCATGATCCGAGTCAGCGGTTTAACCAAAATTTTCGCCACCGGCACCAAGGCCATCGACGATCTGTCGCTGGAGGTAAAACAGGGTGAGATTCTTGCCCTGCTCGGCCCCAACGGGGCGGGCAAAACCACCACTATTCGTGTGTTATCGACCCTGAGTGGGTTTGACGAGGGTAGCGTCACGGTGGCGGGGCACGATGTTGATGTGGACCCGGAGGCAGTGCGCCGCGCCATTGGCCTCGTGGCGCAACAGACCGGCGTTGATTATTTTCTGACCGGCCGCGAAAACCTGACAACTCAGGGCCATCTCTACCGCATGGGCAAGGCCGAGATCGAAAAACGCATCGACGAGCTGGCCGGTTATTTTGGTCTGACCGACGCCCTTGACCGGTTGGTGACCACCTACTCTGGCGGCATGCGCCGCAAACTCGATATCGCCACAGCATTGATCCACAACCCCTCGTTACTGTTTCTCGATGAGCCCACCCTGGGGCTGGATATCAAAAGTCGTCAGAGTCTGTGGCAGTACATCAACAAACTCAATCGTGAACAGGGACTTACCATTCTGCTCACCACCCACTATCTGGAAGAGGCTGACCATCTCAGCCACCGCGTCGCCATCATCAGCCGGGGCAAGATTCAGGTCATCGATACACCCGAGGCACTGAAAAACAATATTCATGGCGACGCCGTGATGCTCACCTTTGCCGACCAGAGCCCCAACGTCGGTGACTTCACCTTCGCCATGCACGAAGACCCCACGGTCCAGAATGTGGTGTGGCAGAACGACAATCTCTACATCTATGTCGACAACGGTGGCGAAGCGGTGCCGCGCTTTGTGCGACTGGCCGAAGAGAAGGGACTGACTATCAAGTCACTGTCACTCGCCCACCCAACCCTGGATGACGTTTTCCTCAAATATACCGGCACCACCCTGGATGAGACCAAGGAGGAAGAGGGCGAGGAGTGGTGGCACCAGTGGGCCGGCAAAGGCGGCGGTGGCGGCAAGTGGCAGAAGAACTGGGAGAAGTGGCAGGACAAGATAGAAACCACAGGTTCTGAGGCGGATAAGCAGGGCTGGCAAGCTCAGATGCAGAAGTGGCAAGGTGACGACAGCAGCACCCAAGAGGTGGCCAGCGCTACTCCCGCAAAACAGCCGCCAGCTACCGCGTCACTGCCGGAGAACAAACAGGTGAATGCCACTAACGAGAGCCCCGAGCACTACCGCAGCGAGGCCATAAAACGGCGTGATGATGCTCAGGCACGGGGCGACTGGCAGCCAGGTGCGGGCAACTCCCCCGAACAGGGCGACTGGCTGAAGTGGCAGCAGGCCGATAAAACCGATAAAAACAAGTAGCGCCTGGCCTGCCCCAGCGCGATATTACACCGCATAATCGAGAGAGAAAAATTGTGTTAGCCGATACCTGGTACCTATTCCTTAAGTACACCAAGATCACCATGCGCATGCCGCTGTGGACGCTCTTCACACTGATTCAGCCGCTGCTGTGGCTGCTGATCTTCACTCAGCTGTTCAAAAATTTTGTACAGACCCCGGTGCCCGGCGCGGGCGGCGGCAGCTACATCGACTTTTTTGTGCCAGGGGTACTAATCATGACGGCGCTATTTGGCTCTTCCTGGTCCGGGGTCAGCCTGCTGCGCGAAATTACGGCCGGTACCGTTGACAAGATGTTGGTATCGCCCGTCTCTCGTGTCGCGATTGTCCTGAGCCGCGTCATGCACTCCGCAGTACAGGTGGTGATTCAGACGCTGATTATCCTGCTGGTGGCCTGGGCCATCGGCGCCAATCTCAACCTTGGACCGGTCAATCTGTTCCTGGGCATGTTGAGCATTTTCCTGCTTGGGGTTGGCCTTGCAGCACTCTCCAACGGCTTTGCAATTACGTTGCAGCGCGAGGAGCCGCTGGTGATGATCGGCAATCTGATGACGCTACCACTGATGTTTCTCTCCACCGCCATGGTGCCAAAACCGTTCATGCCTGGCTGGATCGAGACCATCTCGCTGATCAACCCGATCACTTATGCCGTGGAGTCTGTGCGTGCGGTGATGATCGGCACACCTGACTATCAAACCTATGGGTTTGGTGTGGCGATCATGGCGGTATTTGCCGGAGTATCACTCTCTTGGGCGGTCAGTGCCTTCAACAGTCTGCGCGATTAACGGCCAAGGCCATTCTCACA
>JAYWDX010000034.1:0-21886 GCA_043779675.1 Tenderia sp. (SeqCode) | reverse complement strand
CGGCGCGCTTTGATCAAATCAATCTGGTTATGTTTGTGGGGGGATTTATTTCGGTAAATGTAGTGATGGTGCTGCTGGCCTCTGCATAAATCATTCACTGGCAGTGTTGCTGCTTCATGAGGGGTGTCATGAAGTGGATGGCTCCATCATTGACTCTGGTTACTACGGCACCGCACGTTTTACCCAGATGTCGCAACGGCAGAAAAAGACAAACGCTGCCCACTACGAAGAGATTGCCCGACGAGTGATTGGTAACTCTTCCTATCCAGGTCAGGTGTTTGATCCAGTGGCCCAGCAGCAGGTGCAGGGTGGTCGCCGTCAAGAACTGATTCGTAAAGTACGACCCGCCAACGAAGGGTTGCGCGAGTTGTGGAGCAGTTTTGCCGATCTTCACGGCATGATGAGTGACATTGCGGCGGGGGCGAGTACCTTGCCGCCACAGTTTCAAGTTGCGGTTGTAAGGGCATTGAAACGAGGATTTGAGTTGCCAACCGCAACGGTCGGTGGCACCCAGGTTGTCACAGAATTTGATCTGGCGCTGATGGAGTCAACCACCAAGGTATTTTATCGCGCCATGACAGCCATCAAACAGTTTCAGAATACGCGCGATCCAAATGAAAGGGATCTCCTCTGCCAAATGTCAGTTAAAGGGCTGGCCTTGGAGGCGATTAATCGTGTCGGTGGATTTCAAGGGCTTGACCCGGCAATCAATGTGACAGCAATCGACCAGATTCGCACCACAGTTATTATTGGATTACAACAGGCCGATCCATTTCCGGCATTTGGTGAAGATTAATTGGGCTTGAGCCTGCCACGTTTTGTTATCTTCACCTTGTCCTGAACCCGATGATTGAACCGCCGTTTCCTCTTGTATCAATGACGTACCTCGGTGCCACCCTTTGTTGTGATCTGCTCAGCAGAGCAGAGCTTGCGCTGGAATAGTTCAAAGGTCATGGTGTAACAGATGTAGGCCCTTTAAACGCCTTTAAACGCCTTTAAACGGCTGGGGACGTGGGGTGCCGCCGCGCTCTTCTGGCTCCACGGTGCCGACACCCTCGACCTGCCGATGTGGATCATCATCCTGCTGGTGCAGTCGATCCCCCACTGCTGCGCCCTGATCGTCTTCATCATCGGCGTCTCCCCGCAGCTGCCCGCGAAGCTGGTGGGCAGCGGCGAGTTTGGGGTGGAGAAGAAGATGTAGGGTGCGCTTCGCGGGGCAATCTCTCCCAATCTCCCCTCTTTTTTCAGGCGGAAGGAGCTGTGAGCCAGAGGTATTTGGCGGCCATGTTAATAATCGTCCTTCTGTTTCCCGTTACGCCGCAGGAGCCACGGTACGCTGGCGATGAACAATATCGACCATGGATCGAACGCGCCGCCACCACCACCGCCACCCGAGTTTGGTGGTGTAGGTGTAGGTATAGGTGTAGTGGGTACGGAGGTGCCAACCAATGAGACTGATAGTGTGGACGGAGTACCATCGCTGACAAAGATTAGTGTTCCCGTCTGTGCGCCGGTGACCGCCGAGGCGAAGGTGATGGTGACCGGCAGGCTGGCGCTACGCGGCACGCGCATGTTGGTGGCGTTGTGCTGGAATGCGGCGCCGTCCAACGTGATGCCGGTGATGTTCACGTCGTTGTTGCCGGTGTTGCTGAGTATGAACGTTAGCGATTTGCTCGCGCCGAGGGTGGTCGAGCCAAAATCGAGCACTACCGTATTGGCGCTCAATCCCCCCGTCAACACGCGCTGGCCAGCGCGGTGCATTATGGGCTCCGCCGCAGCGTAGGGATTGATCGATTCCAGCGTGCCACTCTTGCCCCAGTTGCTATCGATGCCGATACGCACGGCCGTGCGGCCATTGGTTGCGTCGGGGATTTGGAATGTCAAGTAAGTGTCGTCGCCCCAGAAACTCGGTGTGCCGAAGTGCGGTTTGGTGGTGTCTGTGAAGCTGTAGATGGTTTTGAGTTTCTGTGTCTCCAGGTTAAGCGTGACGATGCTGGAGGCGATGTTACTGGCGCCGTTGGTCCAATCCTGATAGTCGAGCGCAATCACGGATTGATTGTTCGCTGCGAAACTTGGGAACCCTAGGTCGATGATGGGGTTCTGGTTGGGGAAGGGGAATAAGAATTGTCCGTTCGTGACGTTCAACTGGCCGATGGACCAGTATTGATAGCCGGTGCCTGCATTGATGTCGCACGGGTCGCCGGGTGTGGAGATGCAATTGAGTGCGTCGAAGACGATGAACCGACCGCTGTAATCGAATGACAGTGCGTCGGCATAGAAAATCGTGTTGGCCCCTCCACCGTTTTCTTGGTAACTGGGTGGGGTGATGGAGACGTCCGCCGATTTTGCCGGGTCAACCAAGTCCAGGATGTGGATGGTGTTGTCGCTGGTGTCAGCTGTTGTGTAGGCGAAGTAGCGGCTGTCGGGCGAGACGGCGATGCTTGAGATGTCGTTTGTGTCAGTGATTTGCGAATTCTGGCCATTTGGGTCAACGACGTACAGATTGTTGTCTACGCCCACATAGAGTATCCAAGGACCGTCTTGGTCTGTGTAAGCCGCCGGACGGGTATAGGCTACATCAATAATATTAAATGGGCCGTAGTCATTGTTTGGGTCGTAGACAGTGAGCGGCTGATTCATGACCTGTACATACAGATCGAATGGTTCGCTGGGATCGGTGAACACGCCGTCCCGAGGATAGAGGTAGACCATGAGGTCGCCGCCCTGCACTGCGTCGGTGGAGGTGGGGGCTGGGGCGTTGCCGCTATTGTCCGTTACTTCCACCGCGTTCCATGCCGCAGTCACGGCCTGTGTTTCTGCAGCGCCGTATAAATCAGTCGCGGCCTGGATAGTCGCGCGGCGCGCATCGACGAACTGCGCCGACGCGGTCAGATATACGGTGAGTGCGCGATAAAAGATCTGTGCAGTCTTGGTGCGACCGATACTCGTGCCCAGTCCCTCCGCACTCAACCCTTCGGCGATGAGGTAGGCGGCGCGATTGGGGATGCCACTGTTGATATGCACACCACCGTTGTCACCCTGCGCGGTATTGGGCAGGTTCTGGTATTCACTCATCTTCGTGGGTTGAGGCGATAGACCCTGCGCGGGATTTTTCATGTTGCGCAGAAAACCGGGGGTGGCTACGGTGCAGTCCTCGCCCATCAGCCAGTCGCCGTCATCGACCATGGCGCCGAAGATGTCGGCGAAGGCTTCATTGAGTGCGCCGCTTTGATTCTGATAAATCAGATTCGCGCTGTGCTCAATCACGCCATGGGTCATTTCATGCGCGGCCACATCGAGGCAGCCGGCGAGCGCGGTGAAGAGTTGATTGTCGCCGTCGCCGTAGACCATGAAGGTGCCGTTCCAGAAGGCGTTGTTGTGATTGTTGTCGAAGTGGGTCGCAACCATCAGGTTCATGCCCTTGCCGTCCAGGCTATCGCGACCGAAGGTGTTTTTGTAGTAGTCGTACACCACGCGCGTGTTGTACGCGGCGCTCACTGCTGTTGCATCCCAGCCGCTGTTTTGCGCGTTACTGCTGTTATAGGCCAGTTGGGTGCCATCGCCGTTTTGTGCGTTCAGGATGAACATATCACCGCTGGAGTTGGGGCCATTGGTGAGCGGATTGGGTGAGGCATCGGCCGTCGGCGTATTGGGGTCAATCAAATAGAATTGGCCGCTCTGCGACCAGGCATTGAAGCTGCGGGTGACGCCGTCCAGGTCTGCGCCGCTCGCGCTTACGACATTCGCATGAATGTTTTTGATGCGGTGTGCAATCTTGCCATTACGTGCGTTGATGAAGTAAAGCCAGCGTGAATCAGGTGCTGGCATGATATCTATTTTGTATGCGAGTAACGGTGCGCCTTTTTCGGGTGTATAGATCACCAGTTCGTTTTGCGCCGTTGCATCCGTGTGCAAATCCGCGCGCACGGCGGCCAGCGCCTGTTCCGCGCCGATTGCGGGCGCAGTATCGAGATGGTGCGGCGTGGGTTCATAGCTGCCCTGCATCAAATACACGCCATTTGTATCCTGTGTGTGCACCAGCAGTTCCTTTCCCCACAGAGGCACGCCTTTATACACCTGCTGCAAACGCACATGGCTGCGACCGGTGGTGTCGTTCAATTGTTTGATGACACGGGTTTCCGTTAGCGGATCGTCGAGTTTGAGCAAGCCGTGCTGGTCGGCAAGGAATTGCTGCGCCACCATGGATGGCACGGACGTGCCTTGGGCGAGTGAGCGTATGTTGACGGCGAACGCCTTGCCCTGAGGTTTGAGGAAAGCGAGAGTGCCGTTATGGGCATCGAAATGTGCCCGCACACCATCCTGGTCTTGCGTTGTCGCGTTGAGGGTGCGCAGGGCGTGCTGTTGTGTAGCATCAATCAGTGCGAGTTTCCCGGCTTGTCGGCCGCGCTGTTTGTTCGTTGCACGCAGCGCACGCCGCAACTGTGTGGCGCTGAGCGGCGCCACAGCGGTGGTGTGATGGATGCGAGCCTGTTTGCCGCGCCGCAATGTGGCATGTTTGGCAGCGGTGGACGCGACTGCCTGACGCTGTATTGGATTGAGAGTGATACTGTTTACGCCTGGTGCAGGGGCTGAGGTGGCCTCCATGCTCGTCAGCAAGAGTGTTGCGGTGGTAAACACACCCGCCACTGAAATCAGCGTCTTTTTGTTAGGGTGGAACTGTGCTGGCAAGCCTTGCATGGGTGATTCTCCTTGGGGTGGCGCTGTGCGTCTCAGGGCGCGGAGGTGGGCATGCCTGTTACTTGGTGTAATACGGTGCCGTCATGCGCGTCCACGAAGACGACCCAGCGTTCGAGTCCGCGTATGATTGTTATGTGATAAGCAAGCAACGGCTGGAACTCGTGCAGATAGATGCACAGCACGTTATTTGTAGCACGCCACCCTTCGCCTTTGAGCGTTACCGCCGTGGCTGCCGCTACGCCTACGGTGACGCGGGGTTGCACATCGATCCGTCCTAGCCCGGATAGAAATGACCCCGTGATGTTCATTGCTTCGTCGCGTTCATCGAAGTGAACGATGAGCTGGCGCCCCCACACAGGTACACCATTTTTCATCTGCTGGAAACGCACATGTTTTTGCTGGAGCTGATCGATGGTTTCGCTCACGAATGCAAGCTCGCCGGAGACATCCATGATGCCGTACTTGGCACTGTGTTGTTCGAGATAAACCAGTGCCTGTGCACTAACGCTCGATTGCGCGATATCAGCCGCTGGAGGGATCAATGCCCCTGTCTGTATACGCACTGGTGCGAGGATGGCCTCGCTCGCGGGACTCGTATTATTGCCCTCTGTCTGTGATGCGGCCATCTGTCCCGTACAGGCTGATAGCATCAACGGTGTCAGGAATATGAGGTGATTCCATTTTTTTGCGGATACAAAAACGTTCTTGGCAAAGCCACACAGCTTTAACAATGGCTTTTTTGATAACTGTTTCTTTTTATGTGCCTGCACCGCATTTTTCCACATCAAGATGTACCCGGATAGTCCCATGTGGCGTGGACATTAGTAAAGCGAAAAAGTCATGACATTCATGATGTGACTTTCTAATCTGATTGTGCTGGTAGGTTTCTTGAAATTCCCCCTGTTGTCTGTGACCAGAAACCAGACCTCCCCTTTGCCACCGCCGCGATGGAGGCCCACGTCAAAGAGGTCTTCCTCACCGACATCGACCCCGAAGTCTTCGCCGCCAACGATGGCGTCGGCTGGCTCAACCTCACCTTCAACGACTACCACTTCCAGGATCAGCAACTCGACCAGTGGATCCATGCCGTCGGCACCATCATCTGCGACCCCGCCAAACTGGAAGAGGTGCAGCGCAAATATCTCTCCACCCACTATCGCGAAGAAGTATTCGCTGAGCAGGTTCCATTTGTGCATCTGTTTGCGAGGCATTTGCTTCACTACTGAGCATTGACCAAAGCATTTGCCGGAAAGAAATTCCGATCATCGTTTTTGTTCGACACCGCGAATGCCCACATTTCCCAAGCCTTTATTTGCTGGTGCATGGTTTTTGGTAACTACGATTCGAATAAGACCCACTGGACAAAGTTGTCTGTTGAGCCTGATAACAACCTGCGCATGTCGTTTCGAGAGAGTGTCTGCAAGCACCTCGGCACTACCGAATCCGAATGGAAGATCTACTGGAATGACATGGTGGCATTTAGAGATGAATACGTTGCTCATAGAGACTTCGCTATTCGGCGTCCAGTACCCGCGCTTGAAGTAGCATTTTTCTACGATTCGTGGGTTCGTCAACTCATTTCCCCGGACATTTTCGACGAACGGCCGTTGAGGGATGTATATGCAGAGAACAGCGCTCTACTTGCATTAGAAATTGCTTCGCCGCGGAAAAGTGCGGGGGCTAGCCTCACCTATAGCGCTGCGGCCATTACAAGTCTGCTTGCCTGCATATTGGTTTGGCGCTTTATTAAGTCGCCGATCTGAAACAGGGCATTGACGACAGTTATTTCAACGAGTAATATGCCGACCTCCAAGCCGTTGGGAGTCAGTTGTTTTCGGCAAGCAGTAAACATCGGGGTATAGCGCAGCCTGGTAGCGCGCCTGCTTTGGGAGCAGGATGTCGGGAGTTCGAATCCCCCTACCCCGACCATTTTTTAGCTTGATGCTGTGAGTGGTCTGGTCAGTGTCACAGTGGTAGAGTCGTGATCCATGCGCCCGTAGCTCATCTGGATAGAGCATCGGCCTTCTAAGCCGAGGGTAGCAGGTTCGAGTCCTGCCGGGCGCACCATAACGATCGGTGTCAGAACAGTTTAAGTGTTGTGCTATGGTGAGCGTAGCTCAGTTGGTAGAGCCCCGGATTGTGATTCCGGTGGTCGTGGGTTCGAGCCCCATCGTTCACCCCATATTCCCTAGTTTTAGGGCCGTTAGCTCAGTTGGTAGAGCAGGTGACTCTTAATCACTTGGTCGAAGGTTCAAATCCTTCACGGCCCACCACTTTTCCTCTCTTTATCTCTGTAGTTAATTCTGGCACTCTTCTCCTGATGTTGTAAATATTTCAAACTGATTGTGTTAAAAGTCTTTCTATGGGGTTACTGCAGCGGACAAGTCGCTGTATAATGGCCCTATTTCCTGCTTAAAATTTTAGTTTTGCGAAAGTGGCGGAATTGGTAGACGCACTGGATTTAGGTTCCAGCGGGGCAACCTGTGAGAGTTCGAGTCTCTCCTTTCGCACCATATATTTCTGTTCATAATAGCTGGGGCGCCAGCATTGAAAAACTCCCGAATGGCCATCATCTCCCCAACGGGAGTGCTAAGTCATCGGCTTGCCGCCTTGGTGTCATTGAGGAATTTAACATGCAAGTATCTGTAACATCGACTGAAGGTCTGGAACGTCGCATGACGGTGGAACTCCCCGTTGGCGGTGTTGAGAAAGAGGTGCAGCAGCGCCTTAAAGGCATGGCTGGACGTATTCGTCTGGATGGCTTTCGCCCTGGCAAAGTACCTTTCAATGTCGTGGTGAAGCGCTATGGCGCTCAGGTACGCCAGGAAGTTCAGAGTGATATGGTTCAAAGTGGTTTTTACGAGGCGGTTCAAAAAGAGAAGTTGCGCCCTGCAGGTGCCCCGAAGATTGAGCTGGCTGCCGCGGGCGGTGATGTATTGGCGTTTACCGCTACGTTCGATGTCTATCCTGATGTCAAGGTCGTCGTGCCAGCTGATATGGTCATCCAAAAGTCTGTAGTTACGGTTGGTGAGCAAGAGCTTGATGAGATGATCGAAAAACTGCGCAAACAGCGCGCCGGCTGGGAAGAGGTAACACGCGCTGCTGCTGATGGCGATCAGGTTGTTATCGACTTTGTGGGCAAGCTTAACGACGAACCGTTTGGCGGTGGTGAGGCACAGGGGTACCCATTGGTATTGGGTTCCAAGCGTTTCATCCCTGGGTTTGAAGAACAGCTGAATGGTGCTAGTGCAGGGGAACAGCGCGAGGTTAGTGTCGTTTTTCCTGAGCAGTATCAGAATGAGGCGTTGGCTGGACAGGCCGTTGTCTTTGATGTGACTGTGCAGAAGGTGAATGGCCCTAAACTGCCTGATATAAACGACGCAGAGTTCCTTAAGGCGCTCGGTGTGCAAGAGGGTGGGGTTGATGCCCTGCGTAAGGATGTGCGTGATAGCATGACCCGTGAATTGGAGCAGAAAATAGCTGTTCAGGTTAAAAATCAAGTGCTTGACAAGTTGTTTGCTGCCAACCCTGTTGAGTTGCCCGCAGCACTGGTTGAAAGTGAGATTCAGCAAATGGCTACCCAGTCTCGTCAAAGCATGGGGATGGAAGGGGTTCAGCCAGTGACTGATGAGGTGCGCACAGCATTCCAAGAACAGGCACGTCGCCGAGTGGCTTTGGGACTGCTGATTGGTGAAGTAATTCGTGAAAAGGCATTCCGTGCCGAGGTCGATAAAATACGGGCGCGTATCGAAGCGCTGGCATTTGGTTATGATGACCCTGCAGCGGTAGTTGCATGGTATTACGAAGATCGCTCCCGTCTTTCCGGGGTCGAGGCGTTGGTGCTTGAAGACCAGGTTGTTGAATGGATCCTCTCCGAAGTGAAGGTCGAAGAGGTTGCAGCAGGCTTTGACGAAGTGATGCAGTCTAGGTAGAGTTGGAATCAGTCTGCCTTTGCCGCCCCCTTGGCGGCGGCGGGTGGATAGCAATCCTTGCCGATGCATCGGGTTACGTGGTTTAAGTATGGTCTTTCGGAGTGAAGGGAATGCAGCAAATGACCGATAAAATTGTAGCAGGCAGTGCTTCGCTGGTGACCGCCTCGGGCCTTGTGCCAATGGTGGTCGAGCAGACAGCACGCGGCGAACGTGCATACGACATATATTCACGTCTACTGAAGGAACGAGTCATATTCCTGGTTGGGCCTGTGGAAGACTACATGGCTAATCTGGTTGTCGCCCAGTTGCTATTTCTCGAGTCTGAAAATCCAGACAAGGATATTCACCTGTATATCAACTCTCCCGGTGGTGCAGTGACAGCTGGCTTGGCGATTTACGATACCATGCAATTTATCAAGCCAGATGTTAGCACTATGTGTATCGGGCAGGCCGCCAGCATGGGCGCGTTGTTATTGGCGGGCGGTGCAGCAGGCAAGCGTTACTGTCTGTCCCATTCGCGGATGATGATTCATCAGCCGCTAGGGGGGTTCCAGGGCCAGGCTTCTGATATTGATATTCATGCCAGAGAAATATTAGCCGTGCGTGACCGGTTAAATACAATTTTGGCGAAACATACTGGGCAGTCTATGGATAGGATCCAGAATGACACTGATCGTGACAACTTCATGAGTGGACAGCAGGCTGTGGAATACGGCTTAATTGACTCAGTGTTAGAGGCTCGGGGTTGATATTTAAAGACGCGATGAGCCTTGCTCTTCAAAGACACGGTTCACACATAGAGGTGGAAACATGAGTGACGAAAAGAGCGGTGGCAGTGAAGATGGAAAAAAATTGTTGTATTGCTCCTTTTGTGGCAAAAGTCAGCATGAAGTTAGGAAGCTGATTGCCGGTCCGTCAGTTTTTGTCTGCGATGAGTGTGTTGAGCTTTGCAATGACATTATCCGCGAAGAGCTGCAAGAGAGCAGTGCTGTAGGTAAAAACCATAAACTGCCAGTTCCGCACGAGATTAATGCCATTCTTGATGAATATGTTATTGGCCAATTGACAGCCAAAAAGGTGTTGTCTGTTGCCGTATATAATCACTACAAGCGGCTTGAAGCAGGTCAAAAGAAGGGTGAGGTTGAGCTCGCCAAGAGCAATATTTTGCTGATTGGCCCGACAGGCAGCGGCAAAACTTTGCTGGCAGAGACACTTGCCCGTTTACTGGATGTTCCATTCACGATCGCCGATGCCACCACCCTGACAGAGGCAGGTTATGTCGGTGAGGATGTGGAGAACATTATTCAAAAATTGTTGCAGAAGTGTGACTATGATGTTGAAAAAGCTCAGACCGGGATCGTTTACATAGACGAGATCGATAAAATTTCACGTAAGTCGGATAATCCTTCTATTACACGTGATGTTTCGGGTGAGGGGGTGCAACAGGCCTTGTTGAAACTGATCGAGGGTACGGTGGCCTCGGTGCCACCTCAGGGTGGCCGTAAACATCCTCAGCAAGAGTTTTTGCAGGTTGACACCTCTAATATCTTATTTATTTGTGGCGGCGCTTTTTCAGGGCTTGAGCGGATCATTCGTGATCGTTCTGAAAAAGGTGGCATTGGCTTTTCTGCTGAAGTAAAAGGCAAGGATGACAAAAAGAGCGTAGGTGAGTTGTTCCGCTCTGTTGAGCCTGAGGACTTGATGAAATTTGGATTGATCCCCGAGTTTGTTGGGCGCCTCCCTGTCACAGCGACTCTGGAAGAGTTGAATGAGGAGTCCTTGATTCGTATATTGACGGAGCCTAAAAATGCCATTACAAAGCAATATTCTAAGCTCTTTGAAATGGAAGGGTGTGAAGTGGAGTTTCGTCAAGATGCCCTGTATGCAGTTGCTCGCAGAGCTATGGAGCGCAAAACTGGTGCCCGTGGCCTGCGTTCAATTCTTGAAAACACTCTATTGGATACCATGTATGACTTGCCATCCATGGACAATGTCATCAAGGTCGTGATTGATGAGGGAGTTATCAAGGGTGAGTCCCAGCCATTGCTGATCTACAGCCAGAACGAGCAGCAAGGACGTGTTGCAAATAATGATGGCTAATTTTTGTAAGTTGACTTGATATTCCTCATTGCTGGCCCAAGATAATCCTCAGGTCATGAGGAGTGGGCCGGTCTCCGTTTTATCTCGCCCGGTTGTTGAATTTACATTCTCCATTTAACGCCCTCTCTTTCGGTAGCGGATGGTGTTGTAACGATGAGGTTTTGATATGGAAATGAGTGGCCACGATAGCAGTTCCCCGGTTAATGTTGGCAAAGTGATACCTGTGTTGCCATTGCGTGATGTGGTGGTCTACCCACACATGGTCATCCCTCTGTTCGTTGGTCGTGATAAATCTATTAAAGCACTTGAAGCCGCAATGGCTGGTGATAAACAGATTTTATTGGTCGCTCAGCGCAGCGCCTCTCAAGATGATCCACAGCCCGAGGATATTTACTCGATCGGTACTCTATCCAGTATTTTACAGTTACTTAAGTTGCCTGATGGCACGATCAAGGTCTTGGTGGAGGGAAATGATCGCGCTACCATTCGTGAATATGTGGATGGGGGTGAATACTTCACCGCTTATGTTGAGAATTTAGTGTGTGAGGTGTTGGACGAGCGTGAGTCTGAGGTTTTGGTGCGTTCTCTGTTAAATCAGTTTGATCAATACGTTAAGTTGAACAATAAAATTCCTCCTGAAATTCTATCGTCTCTTTCCGGTGTCGAGGATGGTGGTCGTTTGGTGGATACCATTGCCGCACACATGTCTCTCAAAATCGATGAGAAACAGAGTGTACTAGAGCAGGTTACTGTTCGTGATCGCATTGAAAAAATGATGGCTCTTCTTGAGTCAGAGATTGATTTATTGCAAGTGGAAAAACGGATTCGCGGTCGTGTTAAGCGGCAGATGGAGAAGAGTCAACGCGAGTATTATCTGAACGAGCAGATGAAGGCGATTCAGAAAGAGCTAGGGGACATGGATGAGGTCCCTAATGAAGTAGAAGAATACGCTGCGAAGATTGAGAAGGCGGGGATGTCGAAAGAGGCCAAGGCTAAAGCCAAGGCCGAGTTGAATAAACTCAAAATGATGTCACCAATGTCGGCCGAAGCCACAGTAGTGCGTAATTACATTGATTGGATGGTGAGCGTTCCATGGAAGAAGCGTAGCAAGATTCGTGGCGATCTGGCGAATGCAGAGGCGATTCTGGAAGAGGATCACTTTGGTTTAGAAAAAGTCAAAGAACGTATTTTGGAATACCTCGCCGTTCAGCAGCGTGTCAGCAAATTGAAAGGTCCTGTGCTCTGTCTAGTGGGGCCGCCTGGTGTTGGTAAAACTTCGTTGGGACGCTCGATTGCGCGCGCCACCGGTCGACAGTTTGTGCGCATGGCTCTGGGTGGTGTGCGTGATGAGGCGGAGATTCGAGGTCATCGCCGTACCTATATTGGTTCTATGCCGGGCAAAATAGTCCAGAATATGGCTAAAATAGGTGTGCGGAATCCGCTTTTTCTGCTGGATGAAATCGATAAAATGGCGATGGATTTTCGTGGTGATCCTTCGTCCGCCATGTTGGAGGTATTGGACCCAGAGCAAAATCATACCTTCAATGATCACTACCTTGATGTCGATTATGACCTTTCAGATGTTATGTTTGTAGCTACAGCTAATAGTTTAAATATTCCTGGGCCACTATTGGATCGTATGGAAGTGATTAGACTTTCCGGTTATACGGAGGCTGAGAAGGTTGGTATCGCCTTGCGGTATCTGGTGCCAAAGCAGGTGGAGGCAAATGGTCTCAAGCCAGAGGAAATTGACATTTCTGAAAGTGCAATTCGAGACATAGTTCGTTTCTACAGTCGTGAGGCCGGCGTGCGTAATTTGGAGCGAGAGATCTCTAAGATCTGCCGTAAGGTTGTAAAAACATTGCTGCTAGGTAAGAGTGATAAAACCGCCTGCATCAAAGTGACTCCACGCAATCTGGATAAATATCTGGGTGTGAAACGATTCCGCTATGGCAAGGCGGAGGATAATGATCAAATTGGTCAAGTCACTGGCCTGGCGTGGACTGAAGTTGGTGGTGAGCTACTGACCATAGAGGCTGTGATGGTGCCTGGTAAAGGTAAGTTGACTATTACCGGGCAGTTGGGTGAGGTTATGCAGGAATCGGTGCAGGCGGCAATGACCGTTGTTCGTAGCCGTTCCCTGGCCCTCGGCATTGATGAGGACTTTTATCAGAAACAGGATCTCCATATTCACGTTCCTGAAGGCGCTATTCCTAAAGATGGTCCAAGCGCAGGAGTTGGCATGTGTACCGCACTTGTATCTGCGCTGACTGGTATTCCGGTGCGTGCTGAGGTGGCCATGACCGGAGAGATCACACTACGTGGTGAAGTGTTGCCGATTGGTGGTTTGAAGGAAAAGCTGTTGGCGGCACATCGTGGTGGAATCAAAATAGTACTGATACCGCAAGAGAATGAGCGCGATCTTGAAGAGATACCCAAAAACATTAAAGATCAGCTCGAGATTAAACCGGTAAAATGGATAGATGAAGTATTGCAGGTGGCGTTACAGCATATGCCTGAGGCTAAAGTTGTTTCCAGCGCTGCTGAAGAGAAGCTTGTTTCGGTGAAGAAAAAACGAGCTAAGCAGGAGCGCGTACCTCACCATTAAATGTGGTTTTTCTTGACATTGATGAGGGGTGAATGTATAAATTTTTCCCTGTCTCTGAATGGCCGTAATAATGAGTCATCCTAGCCGGCATACAATAATAAATTGTATCGCTGTATCTCTCTTATCTTTAGAGGTTTACGAGTGTGGTTGGGTAAAGGTACGGTGATTGCCGTTCGGGTTCCATTATCTATTTGAAGTTATGTTTGCTGGGCTTACGTGCTAGGTAAACGATTGAATGCAAGAATCAGAGGAGTTTCGCAGTGAATAAAGCAGAATTGATTGAGGCCGTTGCAGAGCGGACTGATATGACTAAGGCGGATGCAGGTCGCGCTGTAGATGCAGTGGTCTCCGCTATTACAGAGGCACTTAAGCAGCAGAATGATGTTGCCTTGGTTGGCTTTGGCACCTTTACTGTACGTGAGCGTGCAGCACGTAATGGTCGTAATCCTCAGACTGGCGCAACGATTAGCATTGCCGCAGCAAAGGTTCCTGCATTTAAGGCTGGTAAAGCTCTTAAAGATGCCGTAAACTAATCGCGATTTCGGGTGCTTAGCTCAGCTGGGAGAGCGTCGCCCTTACAAGGCGAATGTCGGCGGTTCGATCCCGTCAGCACCCACCAATTTTTTAGTTAGATGTTTGGAGTGGTAGTTCAGTTGGTTAGAATATCGGCCTGTCACGCCGAGGGTCGCGGGTTCGAGTCCCGTCCACTCCGCCAACAAAATATGAAAGGCGCAGCGCTAATACAGCCTGCGCCTTTTTTGTTTATCGGCTAGAATCTCTCGCACAATTACTCCAATGGAAAGTTAATACCATGCTGCAGTTTATTAGGGATAGAGCACAGGGCTGGATCGTAATGCTCATCATCGGGATGCTGATCTTAGGTTTGGCTTCTTTCGCCTGGGACTCATACTTTAAGCCTGACGCAGAGGTTGCTGTGGCCAATGTGAACGGTCAAAAAATCACAGCTAACCAGTTTCAACGTGAATATCAGCAGCAACGAGAGCGATTGCAGTCGATGCTCGGGTCTACCGATATCAGCAAGGTGATTCCTGACGAAGTCCAGTTTAAGTCCAATATTGTGAAGCGTATGGAGGAGGAGGAGCTGGTCGCGCAGGTGGCCAACAAAAGTGGCTTTAAGGTGAGCAATGAACTGCTGGCGCAGCAGGTTCACAGTATTGATGCGTTTCACACTAATGGCCAGTTTGATTCCGCTCTTTATAAGCAGTGGCTGCAGCAAAATAGAATGACGGCTGCGGATTTTGAAGCAATGTTGCGTCGTGATGTGATTGTTCAGCAGTTCCGTATGGGCGTTGCTGCAACTGCATGGGTTACGGACAAAGAGCGTCAGGCCATATCTCGCAAGCTTGAGCAGCAGCGTGATATTGGCCTGCTAAAGATTTCGGCGCAGGCATATTTGCCGGAGATTGCCGTCTCTGATGCGGATGCGCGTAGTTATTATGAAAGTGATAAACAGCGCTATGCCACCCCCGAGCAAGTGAGTGCTCAGTATCTGGAGCTGTCGCTGGATGCCTTGATGAGCAAGATTCAGATTGATGAAAATGCTCTTCAGGAGTTGTACCAGGAGCGCCAGACTGACTTTGGTTCTGCTGGAGAGCGTCGTGTGCGTCACATCTTGATCGAGACGTCTGCGGATATAACTGCTGCAAAGGCGAAGGCAGAAGCACTGCTCCAACAGCTTCGTGGTGGTGCCTCTTTTGAAAAGCTGGCCAGTGAGAACTCGGCCGATACGGGTTCTGCTAAGCAGGGCGGTGATCTTGGTTTTTTAAGTCGTGATGGCATGATGGATCCGGCTTTTGCCGATGCTGCCTTTGCCCTTAAAAAGGATGAGATCAGCGAGCCGGTGAAGAGTGCTTATGGCTACCATATCATTAAGCTTGAAGATATAAAGCTTGGGCAACAACGCTCTTTTGCTGAGATGCGCAGTCAGTTGGAGCAAGATTATCGCCATAAACAGGCTGAGGATATCTTTTTTGAACAGCGTGAAATGCTTGCGAATATAACGTTTGAGAATCCGGATTCATTGGAACCTGCGGCGCAGCAATTGGGGTTGAAGATTAACGTTACATCTCTCTTCGTTCGTGATCAGGGGGCGGGATTGGCAGCTAATCCTGAGATTCGCAAGCTGGCTTTTTCAGATGAAGTGCTGTTCCAGGGAAACAACAGTGAGGTCAAGGAGATTGGTAGCAATCACTCGATTGTACTTCGCATCAAGGATCATCTAGAGCCATCTATTCGGCCCTTTGAGGCGGTAAAGGATGTGATTGTGGCGCAGTTGAAAAAAGAGGGCGCTCAAGCCAAGGCCAAAGAGGAGGGACTACTGCTGCTTCAGACATTCAAAACAGATGCGAATATCGAGGCGATTGCTAAGCAGAAAGGGCTGAATTGGCAGCATGTTGGTCTGGTGAAGCGTTCTGATGCTGCTGTTGAACGTGAGGTGATTGCCAAGGCTTTCCGTATGCCAAGCCCGGTGCAGGGGAGTAAAGGGTTTTCTGGAATTGTGTTGCCGTCGGGTGATTACGCCATCGTAGCGCTTTTGGCGGTGAATGATGGTGTTGCAACAGCAATGAGTGAAGAGCAGCGCCAGAGTGTTGTGTCTAATCGTGAGCGCTATTACGGCTTCAGTCAGTTGCTGGGTGTGGTGAATGACCTGCGCAGTGACGCCGAGATTAAAGAGTACCCCGAGAACTATTAATCTATTTAACAGCTCTTGGTAGGGTTGCGAGTTAGATGGGCTGGGTACAAATCGCCAGGCCTAGCCAGCCCCAAATCGTGGCCTAGGTTGGCAGTAAATAAAAAGGGCGGATCTAATGGATCCGCCCTTTTTATTTTTGCAAGATCGTTGATGCGGCTACTATTCGCCCTGCACCATGCCTATGGTGTTGTAGCCACAGTCAACGTAAATGTTTTCGCCGGTGATGCCCGCAGCCAGATCGGAGCAGAGGAAAGCGGCGGTATTCCCGACATCTTCGATGGTGACGTTGCGGCGTAACGGTGCGTTCTTCTCAACATGGTTGAGCATGCTGCGGAAGTCGCTGATGCCGACGGCAGCTAGTGTCTTGATGGGACCGGCAGAGATGCTGTTGACCCGAATGCCATCGGGGCCGAGGCTAGTGGCCATGTAGCGGACGTTAGCCTCCAGGCTGGCCTTGGCCAGGCCCATAACGTTGTAGTTGGGCATGGCGCGTTCGGCGCCGAGATAACTCATGGTGATGAGGGCACCATTGCGCCCCTCCATCATGTTGCGGCCGGCCTTGGCCAGTGCGGCAAAACTATAGGAGCTGATCTCGTGGGCGATGTTGAATGACTCACGGGTTACGGCATCCAGATAATCACCTTCGAGTGCTTCACGTGGGGCGTAGGCAATCGAGTGCACGATGATGTCGAGGCGGTCCCAGTAATCATCCAGATGTTCAAAGACTTTTGTGATCTCTTCATCGCTGGCGACATCGCAAGGGATTATGATGTCCGAGTCGAGCTCGGCCGCCATCTTTTCAACCCGCGATTGCAGCCTCTCATTCTGATAGGTAAAGGCCAGATCGGCGCCTTCACGTCTCATGGCCTGGGCAATCCCCCAGGCAATTGAACGATTACTGGCCAAGCCAACAATGAGTGCTCGTTTTCCGTCTAGAAATCCCATGTTTCACCTTACATTTGTGGAGATGATGGACAATACATAGAGGCGTTCTAACCTGGTGCGCCCAGTCTGGTTTGTTAAGGTACAGAAAATTAATGTCAAGGGGAAGAGAGCAGCTGGCGTATGCTCTTGTTCCTGCGTGGTAAGCTCGCTATCCTGACGAATAGTCAGGTTGGCATCTGTTTGGCCAGATGCCATCAAATGGATTGTTGATATACCTAGTAAATAGAGATCCCTATGGAAAAACGCTTCACCTTCAAGGATTTTTTCCTCTTTGCTTTTCTTGCTCTGCTGTTTGTAACGTTGCTGATCTCCATGTACATGGTTGATCGGCAGTGGGCTGAGATGGCGCGTATGCAGAGCACCATGCGTGAGCAAGCGGAAGATATTCACGCCCTGCGTGGTCTGGTGAATGGACTTGATCAGCGCATCCAGGCTGGCGTCGTGGCAAGCGGTGAAGCGCAAGGGCAGGGCATGGCTGCCGCTGCATTTAAACGCGCCCATCAGGCTGAACAGATGCCGGGTTACAAACGTGGCGACTGGTTGGTCAACGCCTTTGGTGCCGGCTTGAAAACCATTACGCCGTTGGTCTCCAGCGATGCCTATGCCGGTGAAGTCCAATCCTATATTCAGGAATCACTATTGACCCGTGACCCTGAGACACTTGAATGGCTGGGGTTGATCGCCAAGTCGTGGCGGATCAGTGATGATGGGCTCAGTTTCACCTTCCAATTGCGCGACGATGTAAAGTTCTCTGATGGTGTGGCGCTGAGCGCCGATGATGTCGCCTTTACCTTTGCCTTTATTCAGAACCCGGTGATTGCGGCGCCGCGTGAGCGGGCGGTCTACGACAAGATTGCCAGCGTGACTGCAATCGGGAAGTACGAGGTAGTATTCAAATTCAAAGAACCTTACTACGACAGCCTCGCCATGGCGGGTGGCATCGCCATCATGCCGCGCCATTTTTACGAACCGTATTTAAAAACACCCGAGAAGTTTAACCAGTCCAAAGGTCTGTTGCTCGGCTCTGGCCCTTATCGTCTTGCCGATCCGAAAGGGTGGACACCCGATCAAGGGCTGGTGGAGCTGCAACGTAATCCACGTTACTGGGGCCCGCAGCCCTCTTTTGATCGTCTGTTGTGGAAGGTGATTCAGAATGACGCTGCCCGTTTGACCACCTTCCGTAACGGTGAGATTGATACCTATGGCGCCCGTCCGCGCGAATATCAGACCCTACGTGATGACAAGGATCTGAGTTTACGTACCCAGCACTTTGAATATATGAGCCCTACCGCCGGTTACAGTTACGTTGGTTGGAATCAAAAACGTAATGGTAAGCCAACCCGCTTTGCCGACAGACGGGTACGCCAGGCGATGAGTTACCTTACCGACATGAAACGCATTAATGATGAGATCATGCTCGGTTATGCCGAGGCAGCAGTAAGCCCGTTTAGCCCGCGCAGCAAACAGCACGATGTTGCATTGGTGGCGCGTAGCTTTGATCTCGATAAGGCGAAGCAGTTATTGAAACAGGCCGGTTATGCCGACCGCAACAAAGATGGTGTGCTGGAAGACGCACAAGGTAAACCGTTTGAGTTTGAACTGGTTTTTTTCCAGGATAACGAAGATACCAAACGCATTGTGCTCTTCCTTAAAGACCTCTATGCCCGTGCTGGGGTCTCGCTGATTCCAAAACCCACTGAGTGGTCGGTGATGATCGATCTGCTCAACAAACGGGATTTCGATGCCATTACCCTTGGTTGGACTAGCGGGGTTGAGACCGACATCTATCAGATCTTCCACAGCAAACAGATCGAAGGTGGCGGCGATAACTTCATCAACTACAAAAACAGCGAACTCGACAGACTTATTGACCAAGCCCGTGGCACTGTTGACGAGGCCAAACGTATGCCGCTCTGGCAGCAGGCTGAGCGCATCATGTATGAGGATCAGCCCTACACCTTTTTGATGCGGCGTAAATCGTTGGTCTTTATTGATAAGCGGATTCAGAACCTTCAGACCACCAACCTGGGCTTGAATATGGGGTCGGTGCCGGTAGAGATCTTTGTGCCGGAAGGCCAGCAGAAGTACAAGCAGTAAGCGGCTGAACAATCATGTATACCTATATCATCCGCCGTCTGCTGCTGATGTTTCCGACGCTGATCGGGATCACCATTGTGGTCTTTTCAGTGATGGCGGCAGCACCCGGTGGCATCAGCGCGCAGAGTCTGGTGGAGGGACAGAATCTTGAACCGCAGGTGAAGCGGGCGATGGAGGAGTATTACAATCGCCTCTATGGTCTTAATGACCCGGCACCGGTGCAGTATCTGCGCTGGCTCAATAATGTTTCACCCATCGGTTTTACCTTTGATAAAGAGAACAACATCGAAGGATTCTCATTGACCAAAGGTTCAGATCTTGGCACCAGCTTTCGTTATGGCCGCCCGGTGCTCGATCTGATTGAAGAGCGGCTGCCGATTACGCTGTTGCTTAATGTACTTTCCATTCCGTTTATCTACATTGTTGCCATCGCCATCGGTGTACATGCCGCCACTCAGCGTGGCAAGGCGTTTGATGTGGGTTCCGGTATCTCGATGCTGGCGTTGTGGTCGGTGCCCACCATGTTGGCTGGTGTATTGATGATCGGTTTTTTTGCCAGTGATCAATATTGGCACTGGTTTCCCACTGCGGGCCTGAGCCAACGGGAAGCACTTGATATGCAGTTCCTGCCACACTGGAGTAGTGCTGTGGATCTGTTGTTGCTCTTCGCTAGTGTGGCTATCGCCATGGCCGGCTTAGTTAGCTTGAGTCTGCGTGGTGGCCAACGGTTGCGCACCGCGTTGATGGCGCTGCTGGGGGGCGGCTTGGGTTTTACGATGGCCGCAGCATTGCCGGGGGAGAGCGCAGCAGTTACCTACATCATGCTCACTGCACTGCTCGCCGCACTCTGTGGTCTGATTGCCTATACCGACTATCATGCCCTGCGCACAGGCACGATGGCATTGGTGGGGCTGTGTGTTGGTACTGGTATTGCCTTTGCGTTGCTGCAGGGGACGTTTGTTGTCGGTTTCATGGTTGATCGTATCTGGCATCTGATCCTGCCGGTGGTCTGCCTCTCCTATGGTGGCTTTGCCTTTCTCGCCAAGCTGACCCGCAGCTCGGTGCTGGAAAATCTGCTCTCCGACTACGCCCGCACCGCTCGCGCCAAAGGTGTGCCGGAGCAGCAGGTGTTGTGGAGCCACGTCTTTCGTAACAGCCTGCTGCCACTGATCACGGTTTCTGCCGGGCTGTTACCGAGTCTGCTCGGCGGTTCAATCATCGTCGAGGTGTTGTTCAGCATCGACGGCATGGGCAAGTTGGCAGTGGAGGCGGTGCAGAGCCGCGACCGCGAACTGGTACTCTCCATCACGCTAATCGGCGCGCTACTGTCGCTGGCCGGTTATCTGTTGGCTGATCTCTGTTACGCCATCGCCGATCCTCGGGTCAGCTATGAGTGAGATGAATGTCACCGCGCCACGCCAGCAACGCAGCTACGCTGCTCAGGTGCTGCGTGAGGTTTTTATGCAGTGGGGGGCGCGCCTCGGCATCGCCTGGATTGTTGTGCTGGTGACGGTAGCGGTGTTTGCGCCGTTCTTGGCCAGTAGCCATCCGTTGTTATTAAGTGAGCAGTCCCAAATCAGCAGCCCGCTGCTCTACCACCTGACCGCCACGGATGTCACACTGCTGATTATATTTTTTGTGGTGCTGCTGCTCTGTTTTGTGAGGATCAGCTTCCGTGCCAAATTTGTGGTGGCGTTGTTGATAGGCAGTGTCGCGGCAAGCCTCTGCTATACCCTCATCGCGCCGCCTCAGTTGAATATCTATGAACAGTATCGGGAACAGGAGCGCGCCGGTGGTTACAACTGGCTGGTCCGCGCGCCGATCCCCTATTCGCCGAAAGATTATCTGCGTGATGTCGGTGACTCCGGCCTCAAGGCGCCGCTTAGTGCAGTGCAGCAGACCCACTGGTTTGGCACCGATGAAAATGGCGCCGATGTCTTGAGCCGTATGATTCACGCCTCACGTATTGCCTTGAGTATTGGCTTTGTTGCCACTGGTATTGCCATGGTGCTTGGCACCATCATCGGTGGATTGATGGGTTACTTCTCTGGCGTCTTTGACATGATCGGCATGCGGCTGGTGGAGATCTTTGAAGCGATTCCGGTGCTGTTTCTGTTGCTCACCTTTGTGGCGTTTTTTGGTCGTAATCTTTACGTAATGATGATCATCATCGGCATCACCGGCTGGACCGGTTACGCCCGTTTTGTGCGCGCCGAGTTTTTGAAACTGCGGCAGCAGGAGTTTGTGCAGGCGGCCATCGCCTGCGGCCTGCCGTTGCGTTCGATCCTATTCCGTCACATTCTGCCTAACGGCATGGCGCCGATTCTGGTCGCCACCAGCTTTGGCGTGGCCTCGGCGATTCTGGCGGAAGCGACCCTGAGTTTTCTCGGTCTCGGTCTGGTCGATGATCCGTCGTGGGGACAGATGTTGAATCAGGCGGTGCAGTCGGCCACCTTCAACTGGTGGATGGCGGTCTTCCCCGGTGGCGCTATATTTCTCACCGTCTTTGCCTACAATCTCATTGGTGAGACGATGCGTGACGCCATCGATCCCTACCTGAAAAAGTCGGCCAAGTGATTCAAACAGTGGAGTTGAATTGATGTTATTGCGGGTCGAGAATCTCCAGACCTATCTGCGTGCCGGTGATACCACCGTCAAGGCGGTGGACGGTGTCAGCTTTGAGATCGATAGCGGCGAGACCTTCTGTCTGGTGGGTGAGTCGGGCAGTGGCAAATCGATCACGGCGCTGTCGCTGATTCAGCTTTTGCCCCAGGATGTCGCCGAACACCCTGG
>JAYWDX010000033.1:0-1524 GCA_043779675.1 Tenderia sp. (SeqCode) | reverse complement strand
GCAGCTGCGCGCCAAGAGCCTGCCCCAGATCATCGTCAGCTCGCGCGAAGTGGGCGACATCATCATGCTCGGCATCGGCGGTTTCACCCCGCTTAACGGTTTTATGACCCACACCGACTGGCAGGGTGTTTGCGACGGTATGAAAATGGCCAGCGGCCTGTTCTGGCCGATCCCCATCACCCTCTCCACCGATGCCGATACCGCTGACAGCCTCAAGCTCGGCCAGGAGATCGCCCTGGTCGATGGCGAAAGCAACGAGATCATCGCCACCATGACCGTCACCGAGAAGTACACCATCGACAAGGAGCACGAGTGCATGATGGTCTTCAAGACCACCGATGCCGAGCACCCGGGCGTAAAGATGGTGATGGATCAGGGCGCCGTGAATCTGGCTGGCCCGATCAAGGTGCTGTCACAGGGGCGCTTCCCCATCGACTTCGCCGACACCTACATGACCCCGGCCGAGACCCGTAAACTTTTCGAAGCGAAGGGGTGGTCCTCCGTGGTCGCCTTCCAGACCCGCAACCCGCTGCACCGTTCACACGAGTATCTGGTCAAAATTGCGATAGAAATTTGCGACGGCGTCATGATCCACTCGCTGCTGGGCAAACTTAAAGCAGGCGACATCCCCTCCGACGTGCGTGTCAAAGCGATCAACGCCCTGGTGGAAAACCACTTCGTCAAAGACACCGTGGTGCAGAGCGGCTATCCGCTCGACATGCGTTACGCCGGTCCACGTGAGGCGCTGCTGCACGCCCTGTTCCGCCAGAACTACGGCTGTTCACACCTGATCGTTGGCCGCGACCACGCCGGTGTCGGCGACTACTACGGCCCGTTTGATGCGCACCACATCTTCGACGAGATCCCCGCCGATGCACTGGAGACCAAACCGCTCAAGATCGACTGGACCTTCTACTGCTACAAGTGCGGCGGCATGGCCTCGATGAAGACCTGCCCGCACGACGGCGCCGACCGCCTGATGCTCTCCGGCTCCAAACTGCGCAAGTTGTTGTCAGAGGGCGGCGAAGTGCCGGCCGAATTCTCCCGCCCCGAAGTGCTGGCGATTCTGCGCCAGTACTACGCCGGACTGGAGGAGCATGAGAAGGTCGAGGTAAAAGTGACTGGCCACTCAGCCAAGTAACCTCAAGTCCCGCTCGATACCAGAAGGCCCGCAATTGCGGGCCTTCTTCATTTGTTGATCCGAGCAATATGAAACTAAGCGGCACTCTGGGCTACGTTGTGACCAACATCAATCGTCAATTCTGCATAGCACCAGCACACCTTATGACCATGTGAATAAGTGAGTTGCATAACGGCTTGATAAATCAGATTATGGAGCACATGCAACCCGCGATGGCCTGGGGCAAGGGGTGTAATAGGCAGATTCTGTCTATCACACTATTTAATATTTCTGTCTAATACACGTTAGAAATTTTTGAGAATTATGAGTAATCGTGAAGAAATAGTTACTTTTTTTGAAAAACATATTGGAGAATTCCGAGGTACAGGTGGTGGTGGCGGATG
>JAYWDX010000032.1:0-15290 GCA_043779675.1 Tenderia sp. (SeqCode) | reverse complement strand
ATAGACCATCTTGCCGTCGTTGCGCATGGTAAGCCAGCCTTGGCTGCGCAGCAGCTTGAGCTGGTGCGAGGTGGCGGCGACGGTCAGCCCCAGGACATGGGACACGTCGCAGACACACAACTCGCCATGGGCAAGCGAGAGCAGTATCTTCAGGCGCGTGACGTTGCCCAGCAGCTTGTACAGCTCGGCGAGTTGTGGCAGTAATTGCTCATCTTTCGCCAGATCAGATTTGATGAGGGAGACCTTCTCCTGATCAAAGCAGGTGACGTTGCAGACAGGACTCTTAATAATTTTGGCAGTAGGCATAGGGAGCGCTTATCATTTAAACAGTTGCGATAATGATAGAATGAGTTTGGCTGACAGTGCAAGAGGTTTCGACGCCGGTGGCCATATAAAAATGGAAGGCCCGGCGACGTTATATTGAGCCGGTGGCAAAAGCCTAGGAGGTAACCTAATGATATGGAACTATGGATCGTGGGGCGGGTTTCCGTGGATGTGGATAATTCCACTGATCTTTCTTATCGTGATGTTGCTCTTCCTCTTCCGGGGCGGGGATTGGCCGATGTGCGGAGGGCGAGGAATGCGTGACAGAAACGCCACCACCGGCGAGATCACCGCCGGAACGCAATCGGCGCAGGTCAAAAACAACCAGCAGCTGCCCGAGAGCGCCGAACATCTGCCCGCACTGCGCCGCCTGGTGCTGAGCGCCCTCAACTACAATGCGCTGTTCTTTACTGCCGCGTTGCCGCGCCGGATCTTCCCGCCGCTCGTCAACTGCTACGGTGGCAAGACCAACTACTTCGACAACCACGTCGACAACGCCATGCGCCTGCTGCCCGATAACAGCGGCTACGTGCGCACCGACCTCTCCGCCACCCTGTTCCTCACCGAACCCGAGGATTACGACGGCGGCGAACTGGTGATCGAGGACACCTATGGCAGTTAAAGCATCAAACTCAAGGCAGGCAGCATGGTGCTCTACCCCTCTACCTCTATCCACCAGGTAATGCCGGTCACACGCGGCCAGCTGCACGGCGACAGCGATCCCATCATTCGCCTGACGGGCGCTTACCACAATTTGTTGCGCAGCTGGGCGGAGGTGTAGTCCCTAAATTAAATCAAGGGACGTTCTCAATCACGTCAACCAAATTACCGCCAACACCAAGCAGAGCCCCGCCTGATAGTTTCTCGCCAATCGCTCATACCTCGTTGCTATTCGACGATAATGTTTCAGCCCCTGAAATAACCGTTCTACAAGATTGCGTTCTTTATACAGGCCCATCGTCGCCTACTGTCGTGGCCCCTACTGACTCATGTCCACTGGCGCGGTGTGACTGTTGAGCGAAGCGGGATATCAGGCACTGCGGTTGAAGGAAGGGATAGCGGAATGGGGGCTGAATAAGTGAATCCAGTTGATTTAAGGCCTTCGGGCTGTCGCTATTTACGTCTGGCGCCGCTGCAATTTCGTAACGATCTCTGCGGCGGGTAGCGGCTTGCTGAAATAGTAACCCTGGTACTGGTCGCAACCTTGCAGTGCCAGGGTGGCGCGCTGCGCCTCTGTCTCTACACCTTCAGCGATTACGTTCATGCGCAGACTGTGAGCCAGGCCGATAATGCCTGCAACAATCGAGGCATCGTCCGGATCGGCAACCATGTTGTTCACAAAGGAGCGGTCGATTTTCAGCGTGTTTATCGGAAAACGCCTCAGATAACTCAGGCTGGAGTAGCCGGTACCAAAATCATCAAGGGAGAGCTTAAACCCCATATCGTTCAGCGTACGCAGCGTCTCGACCATCTCATCAGAGTTATCAATAAGGATGCTTTCGGTAATCTCGAGCTCCACGAAGCACGCCTCCACACCAGTCTCCTCCAAAATAGCCACAATGCTTTGCACCAGCATTTTATGCCGGAACTGTTTGACGGAGAGATTTATCGCCACTTGGGGCAACTCATACCCCTGCTCCTGCCACGCTTTCAACTGCATGCAAGCTGATCGCAGCACCCATTCGCCAATCGGCACGATCAACCCGCTCTCCTCAGCCAACGGGATAAATTTGAGCGGCGGGATCAGCCCCTGCTCGGGATGCTGCCAGCGCAGCAATGCCTCCAATCCCACCAGCTTGCCGCTGGCCATATCGACTATCGGCTGGTAATGGAGCAGCAGCTCATTACGTTGCAGTGCATGGCGTAAATAAGTTCCCAGTATGTGATTTTCCGCCGCCTGTTGATTCATCTGCGGCGCAAAAAATTGGCAGTTGTTGCGACCGGTCTCTTTGGCATGGTACATCGCGGTATCGCTGTGTTTGAGCAGCGTATCCACATCTTTTCCATCATCAGGGAACACGGCAATGCCGATGCTGGCGCTGATATAGAGCTCCTTAGCGTCGATATCGTAAGGCCGCAACAAAACATCCAGCAGCTTCTGCGCCGTATTGCCTGCGTCCTGGGCATTGGCGACACTAGGCAGCAACACAATAAACTCATCCCCGCCCTGACGCGCCACCGTGTCCTGGCCGCGCAGGCTGGATACAAGTCTTTGTGCAACCTCTTTCAGCAGCAGATCACCAACATCATGGCCCATCGAATCGTTGATGGCTTTGAATTGATCCAGATCGATAAACAGCACCGCCCCCTGGCCCTCATTACGCTGCGCCTGTAGCAGCGCCTGGTGGATACGGTCCTGTAGCAAATCTCGATTAGGTAGATTGGTCAAGGCATCATGGCTCGCCAGATGCGCAATGCGCTGTTCCGTTTTTTTACGCTCACTAATATCACTCGCCATCGCCACAAAACGCGGTTCCTGACCCGCCAGGCTGATAAGCTGAAGAAAAATCTCTACCGGCGTGTCACGCCCATCCTTGTGGCGATGGACGGTCTGAAAAGTGAGCGACGGCTGTACACCTTCAATCAACGGCTGTAATAATTGCTGAAATTGCTCCCAGGTAAAATCAGGCGTGATATCCAGCACTAACATTTGCATCAACTCGGCTTCGCTGTAACCGACCTGCTGCCTCGCACCTTCATTCACATAGGCAAGATGTAGCGTAGCCGGATCAAACATGAAGACACCGTCCAGCGTCTGGTCGAGCGTGTTTTTGAACTGGCTCAGTTCGGTGTGGAGCCGACGTGTTGCCTGTTCCGAATCAACCAGCTGGCGCACTAGTGGCCGCACCAGAACATGCAGCAACAGCATGCCAACCACCACCAGCGCCGCCAGCAGCGGCGCTATGAACTTCAACTGCTCTATTACCGGCTGATACAGTTCCGTTTGGTCTATTTTAATCACCATACCGAGGCCGAGTGCGCCCACCGGTGCATAGGCCGCAACCACCTGCTCCCGCCGGTAGTCCCTCGCAAAGATAATGCCGCTCTTTCCGCTCAGGGCATAATTCATCGGCAATGCTTTACCGTCGATTACAACAGGAAAGCGATTGAACTCTTTTATGAAAATACTATTCAGAAAACAATCCATATTTTTTTCGTCGTTGGCCAATCGCGCACAGACGGCGAATTCGCCGGTTTTACCAATTGATGCAATATCAGAAAAAGCTTCAGTAACCGCCAACAGCGTAGCCTCGGTCTTGACCATGCCGATACGACGCCCCTGTTGATCCAGGATATCCATACTCGTGTGCAGAATAAATTTATCACCCCACAACAGAAATGCCGGAGAGGCTGTATTCAGAGGAACGCGCAGATCATGCTTTTGAGAAAACTCTCCGGCACGTGCCACTTCGTGATCACCAGCATCGTAAAAAGAGACCCCTGTAACGTCTGTCGATAAAAATGACCTGGCGATACTTTGCAGATTGGCGCGTCCTGTCACATCCTCTGATTGTGATGCCAGCAGTTGCATATTTTGAATCAAAAAAGGGCGGCCCGCGACTATCTGTGTATATCTCAGCGCTTGATCGATGTCGCCTTCAAACAGACGTGCGTTACGCTGCAACGACACCTCAAGACCTTTGCTGAGCAATGCCTCAGCATTCCGCTGCATCACGACATAAACGGCAATACCCGCTGTCAGCGTCAAGGCCACCAGAATAAGCCCGCCTATGACGTTGATTCGCTGTTTTTCGCGCGCTAGAAACAAATTACTTCCCAATTTTTCTATTATTTATTTCGTTGTGAAACCGAAAAATGGCTAACATTCACGTCAATCACCGGAAAAATTATTGTCCATAGAAAGCATACTGCCTTCTTTCTAACGGGTTGTTATGGTTGTACGGGAACCTTGCAGAGATTTTTTGATGTATCGGCTTATTTCATTAGAGAGCAATCCCTAGAAAGCCCCTATAAAACCACAAAGCAGAGGTGGAAGACGCCTGGTCAAACGCTGAAAACTGTAGGTGCGAAGGGCCTGCCCCACGTAGTGCTTTGGGCACTCATTCGCACTTACACGCTTATTAACGCGAACGACGACTCTTGTAATAATTGATCAGGCCATTAGTCGAAGAGTCATGACTACTCACCTGCCCATCATCTACCAACTCCGGCTGGATCGCCTGAGCCAACTGTTTACCCAGCTCCACCCCCCACTGATCAAAGGAGTTGATATCCCAGATGATCCCCTGCACAAAAATCTTGTGTTCGTACATGGCGATGAGTGAGCCGAGTGTGCGAGGCGTTAACTTTTGGTAGAGGATTGAGTTGGTCGGACGATCGCCCTCAAATACCTTGTGTGGTAACAGCTTCTTTAATGCCTCTCCCTGCATGCCTGCCGCCTCCAGCTCGGCCCGCGCTTCGGCCTCGGTGCGGCCGCGCATCAGCGCCTCAGTCTGGGCAAAGAAATTGGAGAGCAGGATGGCATGATGGCCATCAACCGGATTGTGGCTCTCAATCGGCGCGAGAAAGTCGGCCGGGATCAGTTTGTTGCCCTGATGCACTAACTGGAAGAAGGCGTGCTGACCGTTGGTGCCCGGTTCACCCCAGATGATCGGGCCGGTGGCCCACTCCACCGAATCACCACCACGAGTCACATGTTTGCCGTTGCTCTCCATATCCCCTTGCTGCAGGTAGGCGGGAAAGCGATGCATATACTGATCATAGGGAAAGATGGCATAGCTGTCGGACTCAAAGAAGTTGTTATACCAGACCCCCAATAGCGCCATGATCACCGGTATGTTTTTCTCCGCTGGAGCATGGCGGAAGTGTTCATCCATCTCGTGAGCGCCAGACAGCAACTCTTCAAAATTATCCATGCCGATGTAGACAGCGATGGAGAGGCCGATGGCGCTCCAAAGTGAGTAGCGACCACCGACCCAATCCCAAAATTCAAACATGTTATTGGTATCGATACCAAACGCCGCCACCGCTTTGGTATTGGTAGAGAGCGCCACAAAGTGGCGCGCCACCGCCTGTTTATCATCCAGCGCATCCAGCAACCAGCGCCGTGCCGTGCGGGCATTGGTGATAGTCTCTTGGGTAGTAAAAGTCTTGGAGGCAACGATAAAAAGAGTGGTCTCGGGGTTGAGCGGCTTCAAGGTTCCGACAATATGAGTGCCGTCAATGTTGGAGACAAAATGCACATTGAGTCCGGCTTGAGCATAAGGTTTGAGCGCCTCGGTCACCATCACTGGGCCGAGATCAGAACCGCCAATGCCGATATTGACCACATCGGTGATCGCCTTGCCGGTGTAACCAAGCCAACGACCGCTACGCACCTCTTCACTGAAGTGGCGCATCTTGGCCAGCACCGCATTGATCTGCGGCATGACATCAACACCATCCACCATAACCGGACGGTTGCTGCGGTTGCGTAACGCCACGTGCAGCACGGCACGATCTTCGGTGACGTTGATCTTGTCACCGTTAAACATAGATTTGGTCCAGCGTGGCACCTCGGCGAGACGCGCCAACTCGAAGAGCAGCGCCATGGTCTGTTCGGTGATGCGATTTTTGGAGTAATCGAACAGAATGTTGTTGAAAGCAATGGAATACTTCTCAAAACGTTGCGGGTCAGCATCAAACCAGTCGCGCATGTGCTGTGATTCAATCGTGTCCTGATGCGTCCGTAATGCCTGCCAAGCCTGTGTACGCGTTATTGCATCCATACCTACTCCGCGTTGTTGTTTTTAATGTTTTACAGTGTGCTTAATACGCCTCAGAACCCACATCACTCCCCTCAATTCCCAGGGAGTGGCGCCAAAATTGGTCCTCCCTATCAAACAGGCGGTAGGTGCCACGTGGCCCCCAGCTGCCGGCCGGATAGGTATTGATGAAGTCACGCTCCATCGACCAGACCTTAAGAATGGGGTCCACCACACGCCACGCCCACTCAACCTCATCGTAACGTAAAAAGAGCGAATGGTCGCCCTTGATCACATCAAGAATCAGGTCTTCATAGGCATCGCCCTGCGGCCCATGATCATGATAACTGGCATCCAGACTGATCATACGTGTCTTCATGGCCGTGCCATGTTCCTTGACGTTAATCTCCATCTTCAGACAATCACTTGGCTGTATGCCCAGCAACAGCCAGTTAGGCTGCATCTGATCAAGCTTCGCGCCACGGAAGAGCAACTGTGGTGGCTGCTTGAAACGGATACTGACGGCAGAACTCCCCTCAGCCATACGTTTACCGGTACGCAGATAGAAGGGCACACCTTTCCAGCGCCAGTTGTCGATGTAGAGTTTGAGCGCGGCGTAGGTCTCGGTAACACTGTCGCCGGGCACGTCCTCCTCCTCTAGGTAACCCGGCACCGACTGCCCGTTGATCTGGCCTGCCGAATATTGGCCACGGAAGGCGTGGGCATGCACCGCCTTCTGTGGAATCGGGCGCACCGATTTAAGCACCTTTACCTTCTCATCCCGTAACGACTCAGCATCCATGCCTGCTGGCGGCTCCATCGCCACCAGCGCCATTAACTGCATCAAATGGCTCTGTAACATGTCACGCAAAGCACCCGCATTATCGTAGTAGCTGGCACGACTGCCAATACCAAGCGTCTCTGAGTGGGTGATCTGGATGTGGTCGATATAGTTGCGATTCCACAGCGGCTCCAGCATTAGATTGGCAAAACGGAATACTAAGACATTACGCACTGTTGCCTTACCCAGATAGTGGTCGATACGGTAGATCTGGTTTTCGTTGAGATGACGATTCAATCCCGCTTGCAAAATTTGCGCACTGAGCAGGTCGTAACCAAATGGTTTCTCAACCACCACTCGACCCCAACCGTGCTTCTCTTGCAACAACCCAGCCTTGCCGAGTTTGTCGATGACGGTACTAAACTCCGAGGGGCTGATCGACATGTAATAGAGCACATTGCGCGGAAATCTACCGCTATTTGTCAGCTTTTCCATCAACCCGGTGTAGGCGCTCTCATCACTCAGATCACCCTCGTGGTAATCAAGCTTTTCACTGAAACTCTGAAATGCCTCCTCATCATAACCACGCGGATATTTTTCCGACAACATCTGCGCAACTTCATCGATCCACTGCTGCCGATCCCAGGCACGGCGGCCAAAGGCCAGCACCCTGGATCCTTCTGGCAGTCGTTTTTCAGAGTCAAGCCGAAACAGCGCCGGCATCAATTTAATCCGTGACAGATTACCCGTGGCACCAAAGATAACGATGGTACAAGGAGGCAGTTTACTCATGAGCCAGCCTTTTTCACGGCATGGCCCCCAAAGGCGTTACGCATCATGGAGAGCAGCTTGAAGTCATAGCCCTCATTATCCTGGCTGGTGAAACGCATACTTAAGGCCAAACTCAGTACCGGCGCAGCGGTGCCTTGATCAATCGACTCGATCACCGTCCAGCGCCCCTCACCGGAATCGGGCACATACGGGGCGACATCTTTGAGCTGTTGATCCTGATTCAGCGCCTCTGCCGTCAGATCCAGCAGCCAACTTCTCACCACCGATGAGTGGCGCCACAGTTCGGAGATTTTGGCCAGATCAAGATCAAATTCGCTCTTGCCCTTCAGCAGGGCAAAACCCTCCGCCATCGCCTGCATCATGCCATATTCGATACCATTATGAATCATCTTGGTAAAGTGGCCAGCCCCCACCGGGCCAACATGGGCCCAACCGCGATCAGCCGCTGGCGCCAGCACCTTCAGTGCCGCTTCAACCTGCGCCACCACATCCTGCTCACCACCCACCATCAGGCAGTAACCGTTGGCCAACCCCCAAACACCACCGGAGGTACCGGCATCCATAAAACCGATGTCGTGTGATTTGAGCAATACGCCACGGCGCTGGCTATCGTGATAGTTAGAGTTTCCACCATCAACCACCACGTCACCCGGCTCAAGGATTGAAACCAGATCCTGCAACGCCTGTTCGGTCGGTTCACCACTCGGCAACATCAACCATACCACCCGTGGCGCCTGCAATTTACTCACCGCATCGCGCAGAGAGGTGGCGGCAATCATGCCCTCCTCCGTAACCAGCGCATCCACAATCTCGGCAGAGCGGTTGTAACCCACCACCTCAACCCCACCACGACAGAGACGGCGCGCCATATTGCCACCCATCTTCCCTAAACCAATCATCGCCATGCGCATAAGCCAACTCCTTCCTGGAACAGTCTGTTTATCAAGTACACCGGCACACCATCATTAAAATAAACGATACCGGCAATGTGTTAATAAATAAAGCGGAGGTGCCTTACAACCTCAGCGACCCCAGTGTAGTCGTCTCGGCGTTGCGAAACTTGAGGAAAAGCCACCATTACCCCATTTTTCAGCCATTGCGACACGCCGTCACCCAACATCAACTTTCCCAGAATTTTCACACCTTAAGCCCGCTCTGTTATTCTGAGTCTAAAATGGCCTGTGGCGCGGGCGTATCAGCACCATTGCAGTGGTAGGAATGGACATGTCAAACAATAAAAAAATCCTTTTTGTGGCCAGCGAGGCTTATCCTCTGATCAAGACCGGTGGTCTTGGCGATGTTGCCGGCAGTCTGCCGGCGGCGCTAAAAGCATTAAAACAAGATGTACACATCATCATGCCCGCCTATCGCGAAACCTTGCGTAAGGTAAAAGGGCTGAAGCTGGCCAGTGTCACCATGGAGGGTGTGCCAGAGACGGTTCGGCTGCTGGAGGGACGCTTCCCCGGCACCCGCGTAAAACTGCTATTGGTCGATTCACCTGAACACTTTGATCGTGGCGGCGGCCCCTATCTCGATGTTGAGGGCGAAGACTGGCCAGATAACGCCGAGCGTTTTGCCACCTTTGCCAAGGTAGTGACCGCCGTTGCGCTTGACCAAGCCGGGCTGGCGTGGCAACCCGATGTGGTCCACTGTAACGACTGGCAGTGCGGCCTGATCCCAGCGCTGTTATCGCTGCACCCACAACGCCCAGCGACCGTCTTCACCATCCACAACCTCGCCTATCATGGCTATTTCCATCCCGATACCTTCGCCACGCTCAATCTACCCAAGAAACTCTGGGGCATGCACGGCCTGGAGTTCCATGGCGGCCTCTCCTTCATCAAGGGGGGGTTGATATTCTCTGACATGATCAACACCGTCAGCCCCACCTACGCCCAGGAGATCCGCGGCCCAATGTTTGGCTACGGCTTGGAGGGGTTGCTCAACCATCGCTCTGATCGCCTCACCGGCATCCTCAATGGCATTGATTACAAAGAGTGGAATCCCACCGCCGACCCACACCTGCCACACCCTTTCGATCGCCATGACCTGAGTGGCAAGGCTAAAAACAAACAGGCGCTGCAACAACAGTTTGGGCTGCCACAGCAGGCCGATACACCGCTGCTGGGTCTGGTCGGCAGGTTGGTGGAACAGAAAGGGATCGATCTGGTGCTCGGCATCATCCCCGCCCTGATCTATCAGAATGCCCAACTGGTGGTGCTGGGCAGTGGTGACAAACGTTTCCAGCAAGCCTTGACTGAGGTGGCCGCCGCCCACCCCCACAACATCGCCGTGCATATCGGCTACAGCGAACCGTTGGCCCACCAGATTGAGGCCGGCGCCGACATGTTCCTGATGCCGTCGCGCTTTGAACCGTGCGGCCTCAACCAGATCTACAGCCTGCGCTACGGCACCGTACCGATTGTGCGCCACACTGGCGGCCTCGCCGACACCGTGGTTGATGCCAACGAGACCAACCTCGTTGCTGGCTCCGCCACCGGTTTCCAGTTCGAACAGGCCAACAGCGACGGCCTCTGGTGGGGCATCCACCGTGCCATAAGCCTCTACCGCGACCACCCAGAGCAGTGGCGGCAGCTGATCACCACCGGCATGAAACAGGATTTCAGTTGGAAACAGAGCGCCCGCCACTATCTGGAGCTTTACGACCGGGCGCTGCAATACCGCGACGGCTGACGCAGGGCGCCATCGCCACCTACTATGGCTCGTTCCTCGGGCCGATGGTGCGTGGCAACAAAGCCTGCCATAACCGCTACGTAATGTACGGAACCTCCATGTGAATCTATTTTTACTCTCGTTAATCATCGCCATCAATCTCGCCCGCTTCGTCGGTCTTGACGTCTCGCCACCCGGATTTTACGTCGACGAAGCCGCCGGGGCCGCCCAGGTGATCTGCCTGCAGCAGACTGGCAGCGACTTTTTCAATCACCCCTATCCACTCTTCGTGGATGGCTTTGAGGGCGGATTCTATACACCCATATTCATCTACGGAGAGTACCTGTGGAGCGCCCTGCTGGGTCACTCCGTAGCCGCATTCCGCTCCTTTTCAGCGCTGGCGACCTGCCTCACCATCCTCTTCCTCTGTTTATGGGTGCGCGGGCGTCAACCCACACGGCCAGAAGATGGCACCCGTTTAGCACTCTGGGTGGCGCTCTCCGCCTCGGTCATGCCCTGGGCCTCGCTATTTTCAAGGATCGCCTGGGATCCGCCGCTCTCGGCACTCTTCCTGGTGATGGCGCTGTGGGCAAGCGGCCTGCCGAGCGGGCTTCGCTCCCGGTTGATGCCCGGCTTATTTCTGGCGCTGGCGGCCTACTCCTATCCACCCATGAGGGTAATCGCGGTGGCGTTCTGGCTACTTCTTCCCAGCCGCACATGGCGCGAGAAGCTCTGGGACCTGGCGCTATTTGTACTCATCTGCACCCCACTTCTCATCCATACGCTCGATTCCGAGTTCACAGCCCGCGGAGTGTCGCTCACACTCTGGAGCAATAATCCCGAAAATCCCTATGCAAACGCCGACATCCCCGGCCTGCTGTTGGGGTTCCTGCACCAGATGCTCGAACACCTCTCGCTGCCGTTCCTGTTTTTAAGCGGCGATGGCAATCTGCGCCACTCCATTCAAAGCACGGGCATGCTCAGCTGGCTGGATGGCTATGCATGGCTGGGCGGGATAGCCCTGGCGCTGCTGGTGACAGCCAGACGGGCTGTGTGGGAGAGGTTTCCCCCCAAGGAGATCCTCTTCATCGCCCTCTTAGGCGCACTGCTCGGCCTGGTCCCGGCCGCCCTGACCTGGGAAGCGACACCACACGCGCTCCGGGCCATTTCGGCCTGGCCATTTTTGGCATTGCTCAGTGGCTACCTGCTCACTAGCGTGGAGCAGCAGCTACGCCAGCAGTGGCCACGGCTGCACACCCCCTGGGTGGTGGCGGCGAGCGTGATCGCCATCGGCTTCTTTGGCTTTTATCAGTACCACCTATTCACCGATTACCGCGTAGCAGCACTACCATGGTTCCAGAGCGAGGCCGCGCCGCTCGCGCAGGCCTACGCGCGCATGGTGGATGAGGGGCAGTCCTGCGCGGGGCTGCCACGTTAGGCGCGCACACCGCCCCCGCCACCTGCGCAAGTCCCAAAACCACCATCCCGGTGTATAATGGCCGCCTTTTGTCACCGGGGCTGTGGGCCGGTCTCGTATCAACCAGGGATTAACGACGTTGTTTCTGCAAAAAAACATGGACAAAAAATTACGCACCCGCGTCAAGCTGCTCGGTACTTTGCTTGGCAACGTGCTGCGCGCCCAGGCGGGCGAAGAGGTCTTTGCCGCCGTTGAAACCCTACGCAATGGCTACATCGGCCTGCGCAAGAAGGGCAATGACGCCAACAGCAACAAACACGCCCAGCTATCGCGCCTGATCGCCAGCCTTGACCCCGACACGGCGACCCAGGTGGTGCGCGCCTTCAGCATCTATTTCAGTCTGGTCAACATTGCCGAGGAGTCCTACCAGCATCAGGAGCGCCGCCGTCAGTGCCGCAGCAGCGGCCCGGCCTGGCCCGGCTCCTTTGCCGCGACCCTGAATGAGTTGCGCCACGATGGCATCGACGCCGATCAGCTCCAGACAATATTCAACCGCCTCAATTACTATCCTGTGATCACCGCCCACCCCACCGAGGCCAAACGGCGCATGGTAAAAGAGGCGCTACGGCGCATCTTTATCACCAGTGAAAAGCTCGACGATGTCGGCCTAACCGGCCCAGAGAAAGATGAGATCACCCTGCAACTGGAGACCGAGATCCAGATCCTCTGGAAAACCGACGAGGTGCGCATCCGCCGCCCCAAGGTCGAGGATGAGATCCACGCCGGCATCACCTACTTCCAGGACTGCCTCTTCGAGGCGGCCCCACTCGCCTACCGTAATCTGGAGCGTGCCACGCAACGCATCTACGGCGACGGCATCAATGTGCCAAGCTATCTGCGTTTTGGCTCCTGGATCGGCGGCGACCGCGACGGCAACCCCAACGTCACCCCCGAGATCACCGCCTACGCCCTGCGCACCCAATCCGAAGCCGTGCTGCTGGAGTACCTCAACCGTCTGAGCAAGCTGAGCCGCACGCTGACCCTCTCCAGCTCGCTTTGCACCCCGACAGCGGTCTTCAATCGCGCCCTCAAGGCCTACGACCCACTGGCGGATATCGCCTTTTCCGGCGACAGCGAACGCTTCGATAACGAACCCTATCGGCGCATGATCTTTGTCATCCGCTATCGTCTGGAACAGAACCTGGTCCAGGTTAAACGGGCGCTGCGCGAACGCTACTCCGACAATCAGGCCAAGGGCTACGAAAATGAAGATGAACTGCTGCGCGACCTGCGCCTGATCTACGACTCGCTGCTCAGCCATGGCGATGCACGTATTGCCGATGGCAAGCTCAAAGATCTGATCCGTCTGGTAGAGACCTTCGGTTTCTACCTGATGAATCTGGACCTACGCCAGGAATCAACCCGTCACAGCGACGCCATCACCGAGATCCTCAGCGTCGCCTACCACGACAACAGCTACGTCGGCCTCAATGAAGAGCAGCGCCTGGAAACCCTCAGCGAGCACGTCGCCAGCCGCCAGCCGCCAGTCCTCGACAAGAGCGTGCTGAGCAAGCCAACGCGCGAGACCATTGAAGTCTTTGAGGTGATGCGGCAGATGCAAAAGGAGATCAGCCCACGCGCCTTTGGCACCTACGTCATCTCCATGACCCACGCCGCCAGCCACGTAATGGAAGTAATGCTGCTGGCACGCCTCACCGGCCTGATCGATTGCAGCAGCAAGGATTGGCGCTGCAACATCCTTGTCTCACCACTCTTCGAGACCATCGAAGATCTGGCCCACATCGAAATTGTGATGGAACAGCTGCTCAGCAACGACACCTATCGCCAGCTACTCGCCATCGCCGGCAACAGCCAAGAGGTGATGCTGGGCTACTCCGACTCCTGCAAGGACGGCGGCATCCTCGCCTCCAACTGGACCCTGCACGAGGCACAACGCAAAATCACCGCCATCGCCCAGCGCCACCACATCGACTGCTGCCTCTTCCACGGTCGCGGCGGCACCATCGGCCGGGGCGGCGGCCCGACCCACGAGGCGATTCTGTCGCAACCGGCGGGCACCGTCTTTGGCCAGATCAAGTTCACCGAACAGGGCGAGGTGCTCTCCTCCAAATACAGCAACCTCGAAACGGCGATCTACGAACTGACCATGGGCTCCACCGGCCTCATCAAGGCCAGTCGCGGTCTGGTGGAAAAAACCCCTGCCGTGCGCGACCGTCACACCGACATCATGGAAACGCTAACGCAAACGGGCGAGGCCGCCTATCGCGCCCTCACCGACAACAACCCGGCGCTGCTCGATTACTTCTATGAAGCCACACCGGTGATGGAGATCGGCCTGCTCAACATCGGCTCACGCCCCTCGCACCGCAGCAAGGGCGACCGTTCCAAAAACTCGGTACGCGCCATCGCCTGGATCTTCGGCTGGGCACAGGCACGCCAGACCATGCCCGCCTGGTACGGCATCGGTAGCGCACTGGAAAAGTGGAGCCAGCAGCACGCCAATAACAACATCAACACACTCAGAGAGATGTACCAGCACTGGCCCTTCTTCCGCGCCCTGCTCGGCAATACCCAGATGGCGCTCTTCAAGTGCGACATGGCCATCGCCAAAGAGTACGCCGCGCTCTGCCACGACCCCGAGACAGCAACGCAGATCTATACCCAGATCGAGACCGAATACAATCGCACCGTCGAATATGTACTCAAGGTCGCCAACATCAAACAGCTGTTGGACGAAACGCCGATCCTGTCACTATCACTGGCGCGCCGCAGCCCTTATCTGGACCCGCTCAGCCACATCCAGGTCACACTGCTGAAACGCTATCGTGACCATAATCTGCCCGATGCCGAACGCATGATCTGGCTCGACCCGCTGCTGCGCTCCATCAACGCCATCGCCGCCGGCATGCGCAACACAGGTTAAGAAGCGGCGCTTATAGCCGATGATAAAAGGCGACAAGGTTGGGTGACAACCATCACCCAACCCAACAGACACTGAATTACAAATACCCAGGGGGAACAAACACCATGAAACTAGACGACATCCGCAGCATCGCCCGCAACACCGGCATCAAACCCGGCAAACTCAATAAAACCGATCTGGTCCGCGCCATCCAACGCCAGGAGGGCAACCACGACTGCTTCGCCACCGCCGCCAGCAACAGCTGCGGCCAAACAGCATGCCTGTGGCGCGAAGACTGCGCCACCACCGCCCAGAAGAGCAGCGCCGCCTGATTGGAGACGGGACGCCGAATGGCGACTACGTAGTTAAAAACACTACCGATCAATGCTTGAGTGAGTAAACACAGTCGGTTTCCGCGTCACAAAAAACAGTAATTACACCCATGGCCACAGATTCCTCTGTGGCCATTTTGCTTTCTGAGTCCTCATAAACCACATGCACAACGACACACGGGTGTCGGCTAAAAACTACCATTCAAAACGACCGCAATAGTCGTCCGTTCATCGTTGCTGCCATTGGGCTGTCTGGTCGGCTGATGTGTGATCCGATCATCCCTGTTAATCAGATCGCGAAACAGTACAAGGTTTCAGGAACAACCGTTTACAATGAAGCCCC
>JAYWDX010000031.1:0-5885 GCA_043779675.1 Tenderia sp. (SeqCode) | reverse complement strand
TGGAAACAGGCGCTGAAACTCCGGAAGCGAATGAGGGAACGGAAGTTCTTCTCGCTCAAGTACGTCGATAACCATGTCCGTTCCAGATTGACGATTATGCCCAACATACTACCCTTAGTGGGTGGGTGGGTGTGACAACCCGATAAACACGATTTGTACTAACGGAAAACCTACACCAAACTCATCGTCACCTATGCGTTGCTCTTTGAATGGATGGCCAGATTCAGTCCATTTATGAGCTGCTGAACTTTCTGGGCCATCACTTTTTCGTGGCCCTCCTCCGTTACAAAATCATGTTTTACATAGTGGCCATACAACTGTTCCAATACTTGGGCGGGGTCTTCCGCCAATATTGCGCGCGCCGCACCAAAACGTAGCAAAGCCTCGCGCGGATGAATGATGGCTGTAAACGCATCTCGAACCGCCTCGGCCCCCACCCCTTACGTCAACTTGCCAACGCGCTGCAGCTCATCGCGCAAGGCAGCTATAGATCGCAAATAGACCCGCTTGTCCAGATCACGGAAAAAATGGGTAAAGCGCGTATAACGGCGAGTCTCCAGCCTGAAACCAAAGTAGCCGGTGGCCGGACAGGCCAATACCACGCCCACATTGGCGAACTCACTGGTTTCGGTATACGGCAGGAAATGCACGATGGCGTAACGACAAGCCAGCTTTTTCATACACACCTCCAAAAATTGCTTGAATTACAACGAGTCAGCAAAGTCCGCGCAACCTCTAAATCAAAATCAGTTTTCACTGTGTGTCCATCGTCAAGCCACCACCAAGCCTCGGGAATAGAATCACATGCCGTATCAAACGCCACAAGCGCCTTCTGTAATCGCTCTTGGTACTCGGCCTGTTCCACAAGATCGTCAAAAACATACTCCACTTGACGACCAAATATATGAAACTCAATGAATTCGCTGCAGATAAAACCCGGATCAAATGCCATATTATGATCAATCACTACTAGCTTTCCCTGAGACGCATCCCACAATAGATTCGAGTTGTGGCTAAGGCGGTCAGTATTATGCACCCACCAATCGAATACCAGAATATCTCGTTGCAACCTTACGCTAGTCTTATCGACCTGCACCAGTTCATACCAGAGAGCCGAACGATATTCAAAAGCCAATCCAGCCCCTATTTCTTGCATGGCAGGAGAGGTCTCTTTCAACAACTCAGGCACAATTTCAACCATGGAAAATGACGCCAAAGGCTGATCCAGGGCGATAGCCAGATGGGCGCAGATCCACTCGGAAATCTGGCTGCGCCGCCCTGTGTTCCGCCCCTTCACGAAGTAAAGATGGTCATCTTCACCCCGGCAGACGTAGGGACCAGAACGCCCTTGTTCCGCAGGCCTGAGGATCTCGACAATCTGAACACTCATGCAGCTGCCCTCAGTACTGGGCGAAGATACTCATAAAAAGGGAAATGCGCAGTATCGTTTTTACCTTGGCTTAAATATTTTTTGGACATCACCGGAACGCCCCTACCAGTATGTTTCTTGAGTTCGACTAACAATACTTAATATCCACTAGCCAAAGTAGATACGAAACTGGAATAGACGAAGATTGACGAGACAAACGGAGACTAAGGTACACGAATCACTGCGGGCACAGGAATCAGACCGGTGAAATAGCTACTTGAGGCCCAAGCGGAAAGTTGTCCACTCACCCCTGCACCAAACAAAAACTCCCCGCATGTGTCACCCGGTTTCGGCCGCTGGCCTTGGCATCGTAGAGCACCTTGTCGGCCTGGCCGATGAGGTTGTGACCGGCGCGCGGTTCGAGTTTGCTGTTGGCGTCGCAGCGCATGGTGGCGACGCCGATGGAGATGGTGACGTTGAAGGGGGGGAACTTTTCAGTTTCAAAGATGTGCTCGGCGATGCTGCGACGGATACGCTCTGCCACCTCCACCGCCTCTTCACCAGCGGTATTGGCGAGCAGGGTGCTGAACTCTTCGCCGCCATAGCGTGACAGCACGTCGCTGCCACGCAACTGGGTGCGGATCAGCGCCGCCACTTCACGCAATACCAGGTCACCCACCTGATGGCCGTAGCTATCGTTGACCCTTTTGAAGTGATCAACATCAAGCAACATACAAGAGAGTGGTTTTCCGGAGCGACCGGCGGACTCCACCTCCTCCCTCATGCGTTGGTCGAAGAAGCGGCGGTTGTTGATGGAGGTAAGTGTATCGGTGAGCCCTTGGCGTCGGAGCCGTTCGAGATTGATGCCGTTTTCGACGCAGATTGCGACCACGGCAACAAAGTGTTCGAGAAAGTCGGTACGCACGCCATGTACAAAACGGTTGGCGTCATAACTGCCGATGTTGAGACTACCGATGAGACGACCGTAACGGACCAGTGGCAACAGGGCGATACTGGCCGGTTTTTTACGCGCATGAGCAAAGAGCCGCGAGTGTTTGCCGGCACGATAGCCCCCCAGCAGTGGGAAGAGTGAGGCGTTATAAAGTTCGTGCATCTCTTTCAGGTTGGTGGCAAAGACCAGTTCCGGCATTGCCTCAAACTCCATCCCCTCGTCGTCGAGGATGCGTTTCACCTCATATTCGGGATCAAACAGCAGCAGACTAACCTCGTCCCAGTGCACGGTGGAGGGGTCGGGAAGGATGATGGCTTCGATCATTTCACGCAGAGTGCTGAGGCTAACCAGCTTCAACTCCAGCGCCTGAAAACGGCGCAGCTTGTGTTCGTTGTTGCGCGCCTCGGCCATCAGATCGGCGAGACGCTGCTTGAGCAGGCGGTTCTGCGCCAGAAGCTCTTTGCTCATACCATCATGTGAATGCTCAATCGCTGCCAACACTGACTGCCTCACCGCTAATATTGCGTGTTCCGCCGGAGTGTTAACGGGCAACGCGGCCACTCCTTTAGTGACAAAACGATAATTATAGTTCCGCATCCCGCCAAAGACTGTGAACCTGTTCACCAAACCACGCACCAAACAGGGCCAATGGGTATAATCGTCGGCCATGGAACTCAGCTACCTGCAACCCCTGTTCGACTGGATCGCCCAACACCCAACCTGGGCGGGCCTTATCGTCTTTTTGATTGCACTGATTGAATCGCTGGCCATCGTTGGCCTCTTTATCCCCGGTGCCGTGCTGATGCTGGCGATAGGGGCCTTGATCGGCACCGACACGCTCGCCTTCTGGCCGACCTTTTGGTGGGCAGTGGCGGGGGCGGTGGTCGGCGATGGTGTGAGCTTCTGGCTCGGCCATCATTACAAACAGCGACTGCGCTGCCTCTGGCCCTTCAGCCGCTATCCGGCACTGCTCGACCATGGCGAACGGTTTCTGGCGCAGCACGGCGGCAAGAGCGTGTTGTTTGGCCGCTTTTTTGGTCCGGCACGCGCTATCGTACCCGTCAGTGCTGGCATCATGGGTATGTCGCCAAGCCGTTTTTTCATCGCCAACGTTCTCTCGGCACTGGTCTGGGCGCCGGCCTTTCTGCTGCCGGGCATGGCCTTTGGTGCCTCGCTCAATCTGGCAGCGGAGGTGGCCTCGCACTTAGCGCTGTTACTGGTGGGGCTGATCGTTCTGGTATGGCTTAGCCTCTGGCTCGCCAGATGGAGCTACCGCCTGCTCGCCCCGCATGCTGCGGAGATGGGTGAACGGCTGGCCCGGTGGGGGCGTCACCACCCCCGGCTGGGGCGGATCAGCACAACACTGCTCGACCCACAACAACCTGAAACCAAGGCGCTCACTATCGTGGCGCTGACACTGGTCGCCCTGGCGTGGCTGATACTGAAGTTGTTCGAGCGGTTCAGCGTAACAGTGCCCATGGCGCGACTTGACCACAGCACCTATCAGTTGCTGCAAGGGCTGCGCACACCGTGGGGCGACCAGCTCATGACCGTGATCTCGCAGCTCGGCGACGGCATTGTCCAAGGCGCAGTGGTGGCAACACTGGTGCTCTGGCTGATATGGCAGCGGCGCTGGCTGGCCAGCGGCCACTGGCTCGCCGCCGCCCTCTTTGCCACCTTGGCGAGCTGGGTTCTGAAACAGAGTTTGCAACTGCCACGGCCGCAAGTGCTCTACGACAGTGCCATGAGTTTCAGCTTTCCCAGCGCCCATACCCTGACGGCCACCTGTATTTACGGCTTTTTGTCGGTGCTGGTGGCGCGCGAGCTGCCGCCACGCTGGCGCTGGCTTAGCTACGCGGCGGCTTGGACCATCATCCTCAGCATCGCCTTTTCACGTCTCTATCTCGGGGCGCACTGGCTCTCCGATGTGGTTGGCGGAATTGTATTGGGACTGATCTGGGCTATGGCCCTCGGTGTCGCCTACCACCACCACCTGGCGCCACGCTTGCCACTCGCGGGGTTACTAGGCATCCCATTGCTGACCCTGGCAAGCGTGGGCAGCTGGCATGTGGTGCAGAGCCATACCGAGAGCATGGCCCGCTACGCCCCCCACTACATCACCGAAACCACTAGCCGCAGCCAGTGGCTGGAGCAGGCGTGGCAGACCCTGCCGAGTCACCGCATCGACACCCGAGGCGTCGAAAAACAGCCGCTCAATCTGCAATGGGCGGGCACGCTGACCGAGCTGCAACAGCATCTGAGCGAACTGGGGTGGCAGCCGGAGATCCCTCTGACCCTACAGAGGGCCATGCAGTGGCTCAACCCCAAGGCGACGCTGACGGAACTACCCCAGCCGCCATTGGCCCATGATGGCCGTGCGCCAGCGCTGGTCATGACGTTGCCGCAACAGAAACTGCTGCTGCGACTCTGGCCCTCCGTACTCAATCTCAACGGCCAACAGCAGAACGTTTGGATCGGTCATGTTGGCCATGAGAAGCTGACAGCGCTGCCGCTGATCCGCTTTCCCATCCTGAGCAACGACTTCGATACACCGCTGCAACAGTTCAAACCGCTGCTGGCAACATTCAACTGGCAGCTCAAACAGCGCCCGCTGAACAATACCAGCAGATCACACTGGCATGGTGAGGTGATGCTGCTCTGGTCAAACAAACCTGTGGAGGAGAACCGATGAAAAACCATGGCTTCAGCACTCGCCTCGGTTTTGCCTGTGCCGGTCTACAGGCTGCGTGGCGACATGAAAAGAGCTTCCGCACCCAGGGCTGGTTTGCCCTCGCGGCGCTGCTGTTGTTGCTGCTGTTGCGCCCCGCGTTGCTGTGGTGGGCGCTGGTCGGCATCATGGTGATGTTGGTGCTGGCCGCCGAGCTGATCAACACTGCACTCGAACATCTCGCCGACCATCTGCACCCCGAACAACACCCCATAATCAAACTGGTAAAGGATTGCGCAGCGGCCGCTGTATTGTTACTCAGCCTCGGCGCGTTGTGGCTGGTGGTGATGATGCTGCTGGATTACTTTCATTTCTGAACAGCACGTAGCGCATAGCGTCTCAAAACAGCCAGCGATAACCCGCCGTCACATGGAAACTCTCGGATTTCTGCGATCCCAATAGTGCCTCTGTTTCAGTCCAGTCGGAGCTGAGGCAGCCTGAATAAAACGGACACTCCCGATTGGTAAAATTGACCTGATCAGGAGAATAAAGATGAGCAAACGAATCAACACCTACATCGGAGTTTCGGGCTGAAGCCGTGTAGATGGAGGAAGAACAAGGACTCAAATAAACCGAGGCAGCGAAAAGGCTGGGAATCCCCACAGGGACGCTGGCGGGGTGGATGGCGGCGACACAGTTATCAACACCACCTGCCCCCAGGTGCGCGCACAGCGGTGGAACTGGAGGCCGAAAACGCCCGGTTACGCAAAGAGCTCACTGAAGCCAGAATGGAGCGCGTCCCGCTGAGCGAACAGAAGAAACCAGAGAAGAAATACACAGCCGAGTTCAGGGAATCCGCTGTCAAGCTGGCGGTAGGGAGTAAGCAGCCGATCAGC
>JAYWDX010000030.1:0-5324 GCA_043779675.1 Tenderia sp. (SeqCode) | reverse complement strand
TGGAAACAGGCGCTGAAACTCCGGAAGCGAATGAGGGAACGGAAGTTCTTCTCACTCAAGTACGTCGATAACCATGTCCGTTCCAGATTGACGATTATGTCCAACATGCTACCCCTAGTGGGTGGGTGTGACAACCCGATAAGCACGATATCTTCTATCAAGCACACTGGATGACACCTAAACGCAAGGCGCTGGTGGATCTGTTTGGTTGTCTCTTCATGCTGCTGCCCTTTTGCGGGCTGATGATTTACAGCTCGATTCCCTTTGTGACTACCGCTTACGGCTGGGGTGAGGCCTCGCCCGATCCCGGCGGCCTGCCCTATCGCTGGCTGCTCAAGGCGATGATTCCGATCGGCTTTACGCTACTGGCGCTGCAAGGGGTGGCGATGAGCATCCGCTGCCTGCAAACCATCTTTAGCAACAAGGAAGCACGGTAATGGAGATGGAGTACTGGGCAATAGTGATGTTTGCCGCGACCATCGTCCTGCTGATGCTGGGCTTTCCGGTCGCCTTCACCCTCGGCGCAATTGCAATGGCCTTTGGTGGCTATTTCCTCGGCTGGCAGGAGTTCCAACTACTGCCGGTGCGGGTCTGGGGGTGATGACCAATTTCAGCCTGCTGGCGGTGCCACTGTTTGTTTTTATGGGGGTGATGCTGGAGCGGTCAGGCCTGGCAGAGGAGCTACTGGAGACGGTGGCGCGACTCTTCAGCCGGCTACGCGGCGGATTGGCGATTGCCATCGTGGTGGTCGGCGCGGTGCTGGCAGCAACTACCGGTGTCGTTGGCGCCACAGTGGTGGCGATGGGGGTCATCGCCCTGCCGGTCATGCTCAAACGTGGTTATGACAAGGGGCTGGCGACGGGGACGATTGCCACCTCTGGCACCCTGGGGCAGATCATCCCGCCCAGTGTCATTCTGATTTTGCTCGGTGATGTGATGGGAGTGGCGGCAGGCGAGCTGTTTGCGGCGGCGGTGGTGCCGCCCGAGGTGCGCATCCAGCACATCTACCGGGTGTGATCCCCTTCATCATCCTCCAGCTACTGGTACTGGGGTTGCTGATGCTCTTCCCTGGTGTAGTGCAGTGGTTGCCCAGCCTGTTGGCTGAATAGCCGTTACTGAATGACAAAACTGGTGAAGAGTACCTCCTGAACGCTGGAGGGGAACTCCTTGCCTTCGGCATCCTTGACCTTATTGCTGGCCGAGATATGGGCGTAATGTTCCAGTACCCCCTGGATTTTTACTAGCGCTTCCTGGCGCATATTTTCGCGCGCCGGGACGGTGAGCACGTCATTAATGTCACGACTGGAAAACAGCATCAGCAGCTCATGGCGGATCGGCGCCATATGTTTTTTCACTGCCGCCACCACCTCCGCATCCATGGTCATCAGATTAAGGCTAACCTGCATGAAACGCAGCGATCGATTGTCTTGAATATTGACCACAAAGGCAGGTTCAAGCGGCAGATAATTGACCTTGCCGGTAGTGGCGCCACCGCTATCACCACCACCGCCACCGCTGGCTAAAGCGACATTGACGCAAAACATGGCCAGCAGGAACAGAGGAAAGCGGCGTAGAAAGCGACGCTGAGAGGGAATGGTTAAACGTGCTGCAAACGTCATAAATCTCTCCAAAATGCTACCAGAGCAAGGGGGTGTGGTGAGTTGAGTTGTCAGCCTTTAATATCGGTGGGCAACAAAAATCCTTTAGGATTAATTGGTTATGAAACTGTTGAATGTGGAGAAAAGTGAATTCAATCAGGTGATTGGGTGGGGGAGGAGTGGGCGGCAGTGGCGCCGCCCAGTGAAACATAGTGATCAGATACGCCAGCCGAAGGTGAGGCCAACGCTGTTGCCACTAGCGCTGACGCCAGTATTGCTGGTCGTGTAATCAATACTGGTGATGCGGCCGCCGATGTAGGCGCTGCCCATGACGTAGTCCACCTCAAGGATGATGCCCAGGGCGTTGTCAAAATCGACAGCGACACTTGAGGCCACACCGCTGCCCTTCAGCGTCGGATTAAGATGGTAGGTCAAGCCGCCACCAAAACGCCATGCCGGGGTGGTATAAAACTCCAGTACCTCAACCGGAAAGCGCTGCCAGTCAACATCACCATTTGTGGCGTTGGCAGCATCAAACTTATATCCCACGCTCAGCTGGGTTTCGAGTTCGGGAAATCTGCTTGGCAAGGTCTGGAAGGTGGTGCCTACCCCTATCTGCAGCAGATCGCCAGCGTCAATGTTAACGGTATCGCCATTGGTGTAGGTGGCGCTAAATAACTCATCACCCCCCACATCAACGCCAAATTGGAACAGCATGTCGTAGTCGCCAGCTTGGGCGCTACCCGCCAGCAGTAGAGCTAGGCTAAAAAACGTGATTTTTTGAATTTTCATTGCGATATAACCCCCCTAAATTAACCATCGTCATGGTACAACTATTGAATTAGTACAGCAGGTCTATGTTTACTAGATGAGCAGAAAAAGATAAGCGCCAGCCTTGTGCTAGCGCCGTTTGATCAGAGTTTCAGCGCCCTGGCGTAGGCCGCTTCGGAGATATCACTCCAGGCGTCATTGCTCTCACGGAAGGAGCGATAGGCCTGGTAGACCTGTTTGAAGGTGGCGTCCTTGGCCGCCTCGGCCTCCAGCGTTTCGCGGGTGAGCTTCTTGAGGGTCTTGATGACATCATCAGAAAAGGGCAGCACCTGCACCTTATGTTTCTGTTTCAGCTCCTGCAGCGCCTGAAGGTTTTTGGCTTCGAACTCGGCCAGCATCCAACCGTTGGCGGCAGCAGCGGCGGTCTCAATCATGATCTGAAGCTCCGGCGGTAGCTCCGCCCACGCCTTGCTGTTGATGGTCAGCTCCAGAGTGGGGCCTGGCTCGTGCCAGCCGGGGTAGTAATAAAATTTGGCGGCGCGGTGCAGCCCCAGCCGCAGGTCGTGGAAGGGGCCGATCCACTCAGTGGCGTCGAGGGTGCCACGCTCCAGGGCGGTGTAGATCTCGCCGCCTGCCATCAGGATCGGGTTGGCGCCGGCTTGGGCCATTACCTTGCCGCCGAGACCAGGAATACGCATCTTTAACCCTTTAAGGTCAGCAACCGTGTTGATTTTTTTACGGAACCAGCCGCCCATCTGCACCCCGGTATTGCCCATTGGAAACGGAATCAGATTGAAGGGTTTGTAGACGTCGCGCCGCAGGTTCAGACCGCCGCCGTGGTAGAGCCAGGCGTTCATGCCCTAGGCATTCATACCGAAGGGGACGGCGGTGAAGAACTGCGCCGCCGGCACCGTGCCGGACCAGTAGTAGGCGGCACCGTGGCCCATCTCCACCGTCCCCTGGGAGACGGCGTCGAAGGTCTGCATCGCCGGGATCAACTCACCGGCGGCATAGACGCTGATGCGCAGGCGGTGGTCGCTCATCTTCTCGATGTCACTGGCAAAACGCTCCGCCCCCTCTTGCAGGATCGGCATGTTGGGCGGCCAGGTGGTGACCATCTTCCAGTTGAACCGTTTTTTCGTGGCGGCCAGGGCTGGGGCGGCGGTGACGCTGGCAGCGGCTAATACACCACCGCCAACAGCCTTCTTCAAAAAATCACGACGTTGCATGAAAAGTCCTTTTTTACTATGTGGTGGGCCTTGGCCTAGCGCCCGTCAAGTTGCTGGGCAAGAGGGTAGCGTAGCCCGTCGAGGGTCGCAGTTTTTCGTGCCAAATTAGCTGGTTATGAATCTAAAACCGGGGCCGCAGAGCCGCGCCCTGACTCAATATTTTCTGCTGGTTGCCGCCATCTACTCTATGCAAATGCCAAATCAGCGGTGACAAGTAGTGCGGCAATGATCTGTAACGCTTTGAAATCAAAAATTTATTTATCTGGCATACGGACGTTGGCAACACTCCTGGCCGGCCTCTGTTTGACTACACCAACCCTGGCGGCCACCTTTGTCCTGCCCAAAGGCGACGTGGTGGGCCAAATTCAGTACACCACAGCAAGCGCCGGCGACACCCTGGGCGGCATTGCACGACGTTACGATATTAGTTTTAACGCTATCAAGACCGCCAATCCGCATATCGACCCAAAACGACCATCGCCAGGGGCGCGCATCCTGATCCCCAGCCGCCATATCCTGCCCACAGGGCCACGCAAAGGGATCGTCATCAACGTCGCCGAGATGCAGCTCTATTATTACGTCATCCCCGTGCCGCCTTCACAAACCACCGCTGACGAGGCGGCGCAGGCGATTGCCGCAGCACTGGCGGCATTGCCCGGCGATTCGAACACAACGACACCAATAACACTAGGGGCAACGGCAGCAGCTCCAGCAGCTCCAGCAGCTCCAGCAACTCCAGCAACTCCAGCAACTCCAGCTGCACCAGTCCCTGAGTCAGCGGCGCCGCCAACACCCGCCGCCATCCGACCAGTGGAGCCACTCGGTCCAGCGCTGGTCAGCGTCTATCCCATCAGCATCGGCAGTGACTGCCGTGCCGCTGGCAGCCATACGGTGGAACAGCGTCTGAGCAGCCCCTCCTGGACAGTGCCAGCCTCACTCCGTGCGGCACAACCAAACCTGCCCGGGGTGATGTTACCCGGCCCCAAAAACCCGCTGGGTAACTTTGGCCTGGTGCTGAGCAGCCCCGGCTTTATGATCCACGGCACCAACAGCCCCAGCAACATCGGCACCAAGATAAGTCGTGGCTGCGTCAGCATGTACCCCGAGGATATCGAACTGCTGATTCATCGTGTCACCACCGGCACACCGGTCCGTTTTGTGAACCAGCCACTCAAACATGGTTATAAAAATGGCGCCCTCTATCTTGAATTTCACAAACCCGACAATACCAATGGCGAGCTGAATCTGGCGGCGTTGGTCAACTGGATGAGCACGATTGTTAGAACTCCCATGGCGGTTGCGGATTGGCAACGGGTGCAACAGGTGGCGGAGGGTTCTCACGGGCTGGCCATGCCGGTGATGCAGCTGAGATCCAAGCCGCGCCCGAATCGCGGCCAGTGGTTGCAGCTGGCTAGTTTTAAAACTGCCAAAGCAGCCCACAGTCTCGTCAACAAGGTCGAGGTGATGGGGGTGCCGCTGTCGATCCAGGGCTGTTATGACGGCAAGCCCTGCAAGGTGATGGCCGGACCATTCAAAGACAACGAGTACATCGAAGCGCTACAAAAAAAGATCAAGTGGGTCGTCGGCATGAAGGGCTCGGTGGTCCCCTATCGGGAGGAGGATGATTTTCAGCTGCCGCTGCTGAAGTAGACATAACCTCTCGCAAACATCGTTTCGCTCGCCACTCCCCAATTTAGCCACACAACTACGCATCATCCGATCACCT
>JAYWDX010000029.1:0-2378 GCA_043779675.1 Tenderia sp. (SeqCode) | reverse complement strand
AATGAGGGGTTGTTAGAGCTGGAACAGGATCCAAGATCACCGGAGCGACTTGAGCCTTTGATGCGTGCGGCGCATTCTATCAAAGGGGCTGCACGGCTGGTGGATATACAGTTTGTGGTGCAGTTATCCCATGTGATGGAAGATGTTTTTGTTGAGGCCCAGAAAGGTGCTTTGATACTCCAGGCGAATCATATTGATGTACTACTTAACGGTGTTGATACCATTGTTGAGATATCTAAATTTGATGGAGTGTTGACTCAATGGATGGAACTTTCAAAAGAGCGCTTTGATAGTTTGATCCACAACCTTAATGCAATTCTTAAAGGTGAAGCGCTGGTTGCAATGCCAGCAAAAAACAGTTCTGATGAAAAAGAAAATATTTTAGTAGAACCACGTCTGACCCTGCCATCTGAGTCTAAGGATGGCGCTGTACCTGCAAACAGTACGACTGACAAACAGCCGTTGCAAAACAAGGAACGGGTGCTTAGGGTGAGTGCCGATCAGTTAAATCGCCTGATGGGGTTGGCAGGCGAATCATTGGTCGAGTCACGTTGGATATACCCCTATGCCGAATCATTGTTGCGTTTGAAGCGGCAGCAGACAGATCTTGTCTGTCTGGTTGATAGTTTGCGTGAGCAGGTCGATAGCGGCGGATCTTGTGATGAGATTCAGGCATTGGTACGTAGCGTGCAAAAACAGTCATCTTATTGCCGTGAGATCCTGGCTGACCGTCTTGCTGAGCTTGAATCCTATGACCGTCGTGCGACTAATCTCTCTTCACGGTTGCATCGTGAGGTGGTGAAGAGCCGTATGCGCCCTTTTGGTGACGGTATCCATGGTTTTCCACGGATGGTGCGTGACATTGCCAGGGGGTTGGGCAAGGAAGTGCAGTTTGTTGTTGATGGTTCAAAAACGTTGGTGGATCGTGACATTCTCGACAAGATCGAATCACCGCTTAATCACTTAATTCGTAATGCCATCGATCATGGCATGGAGTCTCCTGAGGAGCGCCAGGCATCGGGAAAAACCACCAAAGGGTCTATTCGTCTGCACGCCTATCATCATGCCGGAATGCTCTCGATAGTGGTGGAGGATAATGGTCGTGGTGTCGATCTGGAGCGGTTGCGTCGCAAAGTGATTGAAAAGGGTTTGGTCGCTGAGGCGATGTCGACAACCCTTTCCGATGCCGAATTGCTGGATTTTCTGTTTCTGCCCAGCTTTAGTACCCGTGAACAGGTGAGTGAGATTTCGGGGCGCGGCGTCGGTTTGGATGTGGTCCACGATGTTGTACAAGAGATGCGTGGCAATGTCAGGGCAATTTCGGAATTTGGTAAAGGCACCAAATTCCACATGCAGTTGCCACTGACCCTGTCAGTGATTCCAGCCTTGATTGTTGAAATTGCTAAAGAGACTTATGCCTTTCCGTTGGCGCGCATCGACAGGATAGTGCGTGTCGATCCAAGCTCCATTGAGGAGGCTGAAGGCAATCAATTTGTGCGTATCGATAATATGAATGTCGGTTTGGTAAACGCAGCACAAATACTGGAGCGAGAACCTCGGCGTGATCACGATGGTGGAATGTTATCGGTGGTGGTACTTACAGAGCGGTCTAGCCACTACGGCATGGTGGTGGAAAATTTTTTGGGTGAGCGAGAGTTGGTGGTGCAAGTGATGCCCGCAGCCTTGGGTAAAGTGCAGGATATTAGTGCTGCTGCCTTGATGGAGGATGGCTCGCCGGTTCTGATTGTGGATGTGGATGATCTTATTCGTTCAATAGAGAAGGTGCTTAAAGTGGCTCGCTTGAGCAAGATCAGAGATATCGTTCAAGCTTCTGGGGTGGCCAAGCGGGTGTTAGTCGTGGATGACTCGATTACGGTACGTGAAGTGGAGCGTAAGTTACTTGAGGCCTCCGGTTATGCCGTTGATACGGCTGTTGATGGGGTGGATGGTTTGAATATGTTGCGCGGCGGTGGTTATGACCTATTAATTACTGATGTCGACATGCCACGTATGAATGGCATCGATTTGGTCAAAACCGTACGTCAGGACCCTGGCTTGCGCAGCCTGCCGGTGATGATGGTCTCTTATAAAGATCGTGAAGAGGATCGTATCCGAGGCTTGGATGCAGGTGCTGATTACTATCTTGCCAAGGGCAGTTTTCATGATGAGAGTTTGCGCCAAGCGGTAGTCGACCTGATAGGGGCTGCCAGCGCATGAGAGTTGCCATAGTAAACAACTCCCCCTTGCTAGTTGAAGGTTTGCGGCGTGTGCTGGCATCTTCACCCAATATTCAATTGGCGTGGGTGGCTCGCGACGGTGCCGAGGCCGTTTGGCGCTGCACCTTGGATAAGCCAGATCTTATTCTGATGGATCTGGTG
>JAYWDX010000028.1:0-5107 GCA_043779675.1 Tenderia sp. (SeqCode) | reverse complement strand
AGCTGAGTTTGCCTTGCAGTTGGCGCTGGATACGTTGGTCCTGGCACTGCTGCTGTTTTTTGCGGGGGGCTATACCAATCCGTTTGTATCGTTGTTTATGGTGCCACTGTTAATTACCGCTTCTATCCTGCCGCAAAAATATACCTGGTTTATGGCGCTGCTGACGGTGGGTTGTTACACCATCCTGATGTTTTATTACACACCATTGGCGCAGCCGCAGATGCACTCAATGCAACACGAGAGTGAATTTGGCCTGCATGTATTAGGCATGTGGTTCAGTTTTTTGTTGAGCGCCGGACTGGTGGTTTTTTTTATGGTGCGTATGTCCAACAGTCTGCGTGAGCGTGATCTGGCGCTGGCCAAGGCGCGCGAGAAGGCCCTGCATGATGAACACCTGGTGGCATTGGGAACTCTGGCGACGGGTGCCGCGCATGAACTGGGTACACCACTGGCGACTATGGCGGTGCTGGCCAATGAGATGAAATATGACCATGCCGATGATCCCGATGTGATCGAAAAGGCCGAGATATTCCGTAGCCAGTTGGAGCGCTGCAAGGCCATTATTTCCGAAATTTCAGCCAGCACCGGCCAGGCGCGTGGGGAGGGTGGTGGCAGTGTTGCGATCGATGCCTACCTGCACCAGATAGTGAACCAATGGCAGACAATCCGCCCACAAGCGCAGGTAACACTGGCGCTACAAGGCATCACACCTGCGCCCCATATTCTCGCCGACAAGACCCTGACCCAAGCGATCATCAACGTTCTTAATAATGCCGCAGATGCTGCGCTGGATCATGTTGAGATCGTTGCGCATTGGGACAAACAACAGCTGACTCTGGATGTGCTCGACCAAGGTCCAGGTCTGCATGAGGCAGTGTTAGGCGCAGTGGGGACGCCGTTTTTCACCACCAAACCTGACGGCCACGGTCTCGGACTTTATCTGGCACGCGGTGTTATGAGTCGCTACAACGGCACGCTTGAATTGAGTAATCGATCACCGCGTGGCGCCCAGGCACGACTGACCTTGCCGTTAACAGCACTGGAAATTTAAATATGAAAACAGCGGCCAATGAGTCGGGTGTTGAACTTCCCAGTCTGTTGCTGGTGGATGATGATGAGATATTTGCCAGCGTGATGAGCAAGGCGTTGGCCAGACGTGGCTTTGCTGTAAAGATTGCACACAATGTTGATGAAGCCATTGCACTAAGCCGCGAAAATTCACCAGAGTTTGCAACGGTAGATCTGAACATGCCCGGCAGGTCAGGACTGGAACTGGTCAAATATTTAATGGAACTGGACGGTAATACCCGAGTGGTTGTGCTTACTGGCTATGCCAGCATTACCACAGCGGTCGAAGCGGTCAAGCTCGGCGCGACTCACTATCTGGCCAAACCCGCCGATGCGGATCAAGTGGTTGCGGCCTTCTACAAGGCAGAGGGTGATGCCCGTGTTGCCGTTGCAAATCAGCCACTCTCGGTGAATCGGTTGGAGTGGGAACATATTCAAAAAGTGTTGGCTGAAAATGATAGCAACATCTCCGCCACCGCCCGCGCAATAGGGATGCACCGCCGCACCCTGCAACGTAAATTGCAGCGGCGGCCAATGGCGAAATAGTGATCTGGGCGGGTAGTTCGAGCTGCGGGTTCTATTAACTGCAAGCAGGTTGCGTATTGATGGCGCAGCTACCACAAATTGTTCACAGCGATACGCTGATGGCCCCGCCCTGCTGTTGGCTTGTGGCAATCAGTTGCTGCTTCTCGTCGCGACTCAATTTTTTGATGGCGGCCTCGCGTCTGCTGGCGCTGCTGCGGTCGTGGCTATCTTCAAGATAGACAACCGCTTGTGGTTGGCGGCCACGAAAATATTTGGCGCCACGCTGGCTGGCGTGTTGTTGCAGACGGCGGTCGAGGTTGTTGGTGATGCCGGTGTAGAGGGTGTTGTCGCTGCAATGGATGATGTAGACCAGCCAGTTCACCGTCCGGAACCCCAGCCAAATGTATTTATGATGTGTTGATAGTCGACGTCGAGTGGCGCTTGAATCAGCAGTGGTTGATGGGTGATTGGGTGAATGATCTCCAGCTCCGTGGCGGCCAACAGCAGGCGGTGGCAGTTGAATTGCTGGCGAAAAAAGTCGTTCTGTTTGCCATCGCCGTGGCTGGTATCACCGATGATGGGGTGGAAAATATGTTTCATATGGCGGCGGATCTGATGTTTGCGACCGGTGCGCGGCGTGAGTCGCAACAGTGAATAACGGGCGCTGCTGTAACGTCCTACCGCATAGGGTAGCTCGACGGTGGCGAGTCGGTGATACTCGGTGACGGCGGGTTGCGCTGGCTTATCCTGCTGCGCTTGGCGGTCGGTCATCTTGTCCAGCTCCTCTTTGAGCGGGTAGTCAACCACGGCGGCCTCTTCTGTGTAACCACGCACAATGGCGAGATAACGTTTGTGTACGCTGTGGTTGGCAAACTGTTCCATCATGCGGCGTGCAATGTCAGGGGTGAGGCCAAACAGTAATACCCCCGCCGTCGGTTTGTCGAGTCGATGCAATGGATAGACGTGCTGGCCAATCTGGTTGCGCAGCAGTTGGATGGCAAAGCGGGTTTCGTGGCGGTCGATCTCGCTGCGGTGTACCAACAGGCCAGCAGGTTTGTTGATGGCGATCAGCATCTCATCTTGATAGAGGATCGCTAGTGTTTCGTCTGCGGAGCTCATGGCGTTTTGTTTTTAATTTCGTCGAGCTGTTGCCTGAGCTGGTTTACCTCATCAAACAGCTCCATCACCAACTGCTCCAGTTGGTTGATGCGTTCATCATCACCACTGCTGGGTCTGGATGCGGCCACAGCTGCGACGCTGCTGTTGGCTATCTCTACCTCACCACAGAAGAGATGGGCGTAGCGCGATTCACGTTTGCCCGGTTCACGTGGCAGACGTACAACGTAAGGGCCATCGTCACGTTCCATCATTTTATTTAATAGCGTTTCGACCTCAGTCACCTCGTGGAACTGACAGAGACGGTTGGTACGGGTGCGCAATTCGCCGGGGGTCTGCGGTCCGCGCAACAGCAGCACACAGACGACCCCTAGCTCCTGCGCCGAGAAGTGTTTGCCACCAAACGCGCTGTTGAAAAAGCGGTGTTGGTACTTGACGACACGACTACCAAAGCCTGATTTCTCACTCACCAGATGTTTTTTTACCAGGCTATCGAGTGTCGCCTGCACCGTCGCCTCATCCAGCTCCAGCACCGGTTCGCGGTTACTCTTTTGATTACAGGCGTTGGTGAGGGCGTTGAGTGAGAGAGGATACTGTTCCGGCGTGGTGGCCTCTTTTTCGATCAGAGAGCCGATCACGCGGGCTTCGTGGGGGGTGAGCAGAGTCTCCACAACGTTATCCTTTTAAACTGGTTTACGGGGGCGTCATCCTACACCAAAGCACAGGCATAATTCACGGCAGGCGTTTGGTTCTTGAATCCGCCCAGCCATTGCTAATCGGTGAGGGGCACTATAGTCTGCTAGATTCGTACCCACTATTAAGGAGCTTTTGCCATGGAATTTTTTCGCCGCATTACCAAACCTGTTAGCCTCACCGTCGCTGCCGGTATGCTTGCCCTAAGTCTGCATATGCCGCTGGCCAACGCCACCATGGTCACCACCGAGGCGGTGGTGCACTCGCTTCAGGCGCAGCAGGATATCAGCCGCATCCACGAGGCGCTTAACCGTGATGAGGTCAAGAGCCAGCTGAGCCAGCTGGGGGTTGATCCAGCGCTGGTGCAGGCACGTGTCGATGCGCTGAGTGATGATGAGGCGCAACAGCTGGCGCAACAGCTCGATCAGATGCCAGCGGGTAGTGGTGTTGTGGGCGCACTGCTGTTTGTCTTTATTGTCCTGCTGGTCACTGACCTGTTGGGTTTGACCAGCGTCTTCCCGTTCACCAAGAAGGGTTCGATGCACCCTTAAACCGGCATGAAGCATTACCTAATGCCTGTTTGTAACAATGCCCGGCGATGTCCGGGCATTTTTTTGTTGCTACTATTAATGGTGTTGTTGGGCGGTTGCGCCACCTCCCAGACACGCCAATTGCTGGAATCAACAACACAACTGCCCCGCGCCGTGGAGCTGACGGCAGTGCCCTTCTTCCCGCAGGAGCAGTATCAGTGTGGCCCCGCCGCACTTGCCACCGTGCTGAACCAGGCGGGTGTAAAAATCACCCCCGATGAGCTGGTGCCCCTGGTCTATCTGCCCAAGCGCAAAGGCTCTCTACAATTTGAGCTGCTGGCAGCAAGCCGCCGCCATGGTCGCGTCCCCTATCAACTTCGGCCCCAGCTCGCGACGCTCATCACTGAAGTGGCGGCGGGAAATCCGGTGCTGGTATTACAGAATCTTGGCCTTGCCGCATTCCCCTTCTGGCACTATGCCGTGGTGGTGGGGTTTGATCTGGATCAGGCCGATGTTGTATTGCGCTCCGGCACCGATGCACGTCGCATCACCTCATTAAAGACCTTTGAACACACCTGGCGCCGGAGTGACTACTGGGCCGTGGTGATAGCACCCGCCAATCAACTCCCGCAGACAGCAGAAGAGCTGCCCTATCTGGAGGCGCTGCTGGTCATGGAAAAACTGCAACAGTGGCCCGAGGTTGTCGCCGCCTATAACAGCGCACTAGAGCGCTGGCCGCAGAGCCTGGGGGCAGCGATAGGGCTGGGCAACAGCCGTTACGCCCTGCATGACTTAAGCGGTGCTGAAGCGGCGTTTCGTGCCGCCAGCCTGCGCCATCCGCAGTCGGCTGCCGCCTTTAATAATCTGGCCCAGACGCTGGCAGAGCAGCAGCGTTGGCCAGAGGCAGAGACGGCGGCAGAGCAGGCGGTTGCTCTTGGTGGTAGCAATAGTGATCTCTTTCGCCAGACACTAATGCAGATTCAGGGTCGGCGGTAATATTTACTCTGGCGAGGCGGCAATATCCCCCCATTATAAATAGTGATTAAGTCTGCCGTTGAGTTGGCGATATAGCCTATTAGAACGGCACAATAAATTTTCCCCGGCAGCTTTGGGTGGACCTTTTATTGGGAAGCGGCGTCGTAATGCCCATCCCGCCGCAACGAAAGACGACAATT
>JAYWDX010000027.1:0-17508 GCA_043779675.1 Tenderia sp. (SeqCode) | reverse complement strand
ACCGAAGGGGTCAGCATCAGCTTTGCCGATGATGGCATCGCCCGTCTCGCCGAAGTGGCGTGGCAGGTCAATGAACGCACCGAAAATATCGGCGCTCGGCGTCTGCATACGGTGATTGAACGGTTGCTGGAGTCACTCTCCTATGAGGCGTCGGACAAACCTGGCACGGTGCTGGTGATCGATGCCAACTACGTCAATGCCCAGCTTGGCAAGTTGGCTGAAAATGATGATTTGAGCAGATATATCCTGTAAGGAAGCGCCTTTATGAGCAAACACGCCCCCACCAATATTGTGCTTCACCAAAAAACCCGCCGTCTGGAGATTAGCTTCGAAGACGGCGAGAGTTTTATGCTGCCGTGTGAATACCTGCGGGTCTATTCGCCTTCGGCGGCGGTGCGTGGCCACGGGCCGGGGCAGGAGGTGTTGCAGCTCGATAAGGAGGGGGTCAACATTATTGCCATCGAGCCGGTCGGTAACTACGCGGTGAAGATCTTTTACGATGATGGCCACAACACGGGCCTCTACGATTGGGATCTGCTCTATACCCTCGGCAAACACCAGGATGAGTTGTGGCAAGATTACCTGCGCAAGCTCAAAGAAGCGGGCCATCCACACAGTCAGTTGCAGGATTAGAAAATGACACAGGCAAACGACAAGACTACCCACTTCGGTTTCAGGCAGGTGCCGGTGGAAGAGAAGGTGCGCAAGGTGCGCGAGGTCTTTGACTCGGTCGCTGATAAATACGATGTGATGAACGATGTGATGTCTCTTGGCGTGCATCGTCTGTGGAAGCGTTACACCATCGAGATGACCGGCCTCAAACCGGGGCAGCGGGCGCTTGATCTGGCTTCTGGTACCGGTGATCTGGCGGCAAAGTTGGCGGGCCTTGTCGGCGCTACAGGCGAGGTGATCGCCTCCGACATCAACGGTGCGATGCTCGGCAATGGCCGCGCCCGACAGATCGACCGTGGCATTGTCGGCAATCTCCGTTATGTGCAGGCCAATGCCGAGGCGCTGCCGTTCCCCGATAGTTACTTTGATTGCGTCACCATCGCCTTTGGGCTGCGCAACGTTACCGATAAAGATGCAGCGTTGCGTTCGATCTTGCGGGTGCTCAAGCCGGGCGGTCGTCTGCTGGTGCTGGAGTTTTCAAAACCGGTGGCACCGGGGTTGAAGCCGATCTATGACACCTACTCATTTAAATTGTTGCCGTTCATGGGCAAGTTGATTGCCAACGATGAAGAGAGTTACCGCTACCTGGCCGAGTCGATTCGTATGCATCCTGGCCAGGATGAGCTGAAACGGATGATGGAGAGCGCCGACTTTGAGCGGTGTAGCTACTTCAATCTCACTGGCGGCATTGTTGCGCTGCATCGCGGTTATAAGTTTTAGATTGGGGACGACCATGCTGCCTCTGCTTGCCACCGCTGCCTTGGAAAAGGTGATCAATCAGGCGCTACGCCTTGATCCCGAGACTCTTAAACGCATCACTGCTCTGGAGGGTAAGGTGATTGCGCTGGAGATTCAGGGGGTGGGTGTGGAGTTCTATCTGGTCCCCACCAGTGACGGCCTGCGTGTACAGAGTGTGTTTGAAGGCGAAGCCGATGTTTGCATTCGTGGCGGGCTCTTCTCTTTGATGCGAATGGGGGGGGCGCGCATGGGTTTGGTGGAGCATCCCGCCAGCCTCTTTGGCAAAGGGGTGGAGATGGCGGGTGATACCCATCTTGGCCGACAGGTGCAGCAGATCCTCGATGGCCTTGATATCGACTGGGAGGAGCAGGTTTCGCGCCTTACCGGTGATGTGATGGCGCGTCAGATCGGCAACGCCATGCGTGGGTTTGCGCAGTGGGGTTTGAATACAGCGGAAACGCTCGGTCGCGACGTCGCCGAATATCTGCAAGAAGAGAGCCGCGATCTGGTGGTGAAGGCGGAGTTGACGCCGTTCTTGGATCAAGTCGATACCTTGCGCTCCGATGTGGACCGTCTGGCGCAACGCATCGTGCGCCTTAATACTCAAGGAGACACGGCGCGATGATCGGCCCCGGCCAGCTTTGGCGTCTGCTCCACATCAACTGGATTTTGGTGAAACATGGTCTTGATGAGATCGTCTTCGCCACCCACCTCTTCCGCCCCTTTAGTTTCTTGCTCTACTTTTGGCCTCCGCACTGGTTCCGCCGCTCCGAGGCGACCCACGGTGAGCGGATTCGTGGCGCGTTGGAGGAGCTGGGGCCGCTGTTTGTAAAGTTCGGTCAGATCCTTTCGACCCGCCGTGATCTGTTGCCGGATGAGATCGCTGATGAGCTGGCCAAGTTGCAGGATCGGGTGTCACCATTCCCCGGCACGCTGGCGCGCCAGATCATTGAAGAGGCCTATGGCCAGCCACTCAGCGCGGTGTTTGCCGAGTTTGACGAAACACCACTCGCCTCTGCCTCCATTGCACAGGTCCACACTGCGACCCTGCTCGATGGCACCAGCGTGGTGGTGAAGGTGGTACGCCCTGGCATCAAAAAGATTATTCAGCGTGATGTCAGCCTGCTCTACACCATCGCCGATCTGGCGGAGCGCTACTGGAAGGATGGCCGCCGCCTGCGCCCGCGCGCGGTGGTGGCGGAGTATGAGACCACCATCCTTGATGAGCTTGACCTGATGCGCGAAGCGGCCAACGCCTCACAGCTGCGGCGCAATTTTCAGGGATCGGCGGATCTCTATATCCCCGAGATCTACTGGCCGCATTGTCGTCGCAACGTGATGGTGATGGAGCGTATCTACGGCATCCCCATCGGTGATATAGATGAGCTGCGGCGCCAGGGGGTGGATATGAAGCAGATCTCCGAGCGTGGTGTTGAAATCTTTTTTACCCAGGTATTCCGCCACAACTTCTTTCATGCCGACATGCATCCGGGCAATATCTTTGCTTCGCCCGAGGGCAAGTATCTGGCGGTCGACTTTGGCATTATGGGCACCTTGAGTCCTGAGGATCAGCACTATCTGGCCGGTAACTTCCTTGCCTTTTTTAATCGGGATTACCATCGTGTCGCCGAACTTCATGTGCAGTCAAAGTGGGTGCCAGCGGACACTCGCATCGATGAGTTTGAGGCGGCGATTCGCAGCGTCTGCGAGCCGATCTTTGAACGGCCGCTGAAAGATATCTCCTTTGGCCATCTGCTGCTGCGGCTGTTCCAGACGGCGCGCCGCTTCAATATGGAGATCCAGCCGCAGCTGGTGCTGTTGCAGAAGACGCTGCTTAATATCGAGGGGCTGGGAAGACAGCTCTACCCTGACCTTGATCTATGGCAGACCGCCAAACCGTTCCTGGAGCGCTGGATGAGTGAACAGGTCGGCGCCCGCAGTCTCTTCAAATCTCTCAAGGATAACCTGCCGCTCTGGGCCGAGAGGCTGCCGCAGTTGCCGGGCATGATCCACGATCTTGCCAAACGCGCCCAACAGGGGGAGTTACAACTCGAATGGCGTTCCAAGCAGCTAGAGCAGTTGCGTCGCGAAGTGGAACGTGCCAATCGTCGCAGTTTTGGTGCCATCATTGCCGCCGGGTTGATGATCTCTGCGGCAGTGGTGCTGGGGCTGGATGGCTATGCCCCGCGCATGGTGGGGAATGCACCGTTTATGACCTGGCTGTTAGGTGGGCTGGCGCTGCTGGTGCTGATCGCATATTGGCCGTCCAGCGAACGCAACGACTGAGTCGCTCTGGCTCGATTGGGTTGGCGTAATCAAACTCCGTGCTCTTTGTGGCGACGAGATTGCGGCAGTCACCTGCCTCAAAACGTGGCTGCTGCTACTAGCATTTCCTCCAAACATTGCATCCAACTCTTCTTCCGCGCCAGTCATGCCACACAGTGGCGCTGATATCGGGCGCCTGTTCTTGTTCGTGGCAGGGGTCTCATCTATTGTTATCAACGAGGTGATGAAAAAAAATATCGGACCATGCAGGCGGCGGAAGGGTGATAGATCCGTTTGGCCTGCCGGTTCCATTCTGAATCAGTGCCAAGGAGGCAGGTTATGGATCGCATCGTAAAGGTTTTTTGCAGTGGGGTTGAGCAGGAGCGTTTGGCAGAGGCGTACCGGGTGGTGGAGCGTTATCAGGGGTTTGTACTGCTAGAGGTGGCGGAGCAGCAGCTGGCGCAGATTAGCTCACGTTATCCCGTTGAGGACATCACGGAGCTATATACCCTTCAGGTGGGGGAGCGGGTCATCGATACCTCGCAGCCACGTATCGACGTTAAGGGAAAGCTCATGGCGCACCCTGCCTATGAGGGTGCAAAACGATTATCGAAGGGGCCGCATCACCATCTGGTCCAGTTCATCGGCCCGATCAAGGAGGAGTGGTTGGCCGAGGTCAAAGAGGTGGGCGGTGCCTTGCGGGCGCCGCTGGACGCCTTTAGCTACGTGGTGAGCGCCGATGAAAAGGTGCTGGCCAAGCTGGCGCAGCTCCCCTGCGTGCGCTGGGTTGGCCATCTGCCGCTGGGTGACCGCATCGCTGCGTCGGTATTGGCCAATGCCGGGCGCAAGGCAGGTGACATTGGTGCCGCGCTGCCACGTACCAAGGTCTTGCCCGGTGTCTATACGGTGGAATTTTTTGCCGCTGCCGATCTGAGCGCGGCCCTGCCCGAGATCAAGACGCTGGGGTTTGAGGTGCTGGAGAAAGAGAAGAGCGCCAATGTGATTGTCATCCGTGATCCCAAGAGTGGTGCTGCCACCGCTAAGCGAATCAAGGCACTGTCTGCGATTCATGGCGTGCGATTTATTCGTGAACGTAGTGTCAAACGCACCACAAATGATGTGGCGGCGCGGCTCATGGGGACGGCATTCGTCAGTCAGCAACCGGGATTGGGGTTGAGCGGCGAGGGGGAGGTGGTGGCCATCTGCGATACCGGTATCGATAACGCCGATCCTCAAGCGATTCACCCCGATTTTTCTGGTCGCGTTGCGGCTGTCATGAGTTATCCAATCACCCGCGATTTTTCCAGCTACGTAAAAAACCCTGGCGGCAACGACGGCGCGGCCGATCTGGACAGCGGCCATGGTACCCATGTGGCGGGTTCGGTGCTTGGCGATGGCAGCAGCAGTGTTGGCCTGGCGGGTGTTGGCGCGCCGATCCGTGGTTTGGCGCATAAGGCGAAGTTGGTGTTCCAGGCGGTCGAGCAGGAGATGCAATGGAAAAATAGCGCCGATTTTCAGCGCTACGGGCGCTATCTGCTGGCCGGCATTCCGCTTGATCTGGGAATGCTGTTTACGGATGCGTACAACAAAAATGCGCGTATCCATTCCAACTCCTGGGGCGGCGGCGATCCCGGCGCCTACGATGCCCAGTGTGAGCAGCTCGACCGTTTTGTCTGGGAGCACAAGGATTTCTGTATTGTTGCCGCTGCCGGCAACGATGGCAGTGACAAGGATGGTGACGGCAAGATCAATCCCATGAGCGTCTCGTCACCGGCGACGGCTAAAAACTGTATCAGTGTTGGCGCGTCCGAAAATGAACGACCGGCCTTTAATAGCAATACTTACGGCGGCTGGTGGCCGAGTGACTATCCGGCGGCGCCGTTCCGTAACGCCCCGATGGCGGACAACCCCGCCCAGGTGGTCGCCTTCAGCAGTCGCGGCCCCACCAGCGACGGCCGTATCAAGCCGGACGTGGTGGCTCCCGGCACCTTTATCCTCTCAACCCGTTCGCGCATGTTGGCGCCCAATAACATGGCGTGGGGTGGTTTCCCCCCCAGCAAGCTCTATTTCTACATGGGTGGCACCAGCATGGCGACGCCACTCACCTCGGGCGCCGTGGCGCTGGTGCGTGAATATCTGCGCAAGAAGCGGCAGATAGCCTCGCCCTCGGCCGCGCTCATGAAGGCGGCGCTTGTCTGTGGTGCGACCCGGTTGCCGGGTGTGGCTGCCGCTGGTCTGGTGTGTGACAACGACCAGGGTTTTGGTCGTGTCAATCTGGATGCGATTCTGGCCCCGTCGGCGCCGATGCGGGCGGAGTTTATCGATGTCGCGCCGGGGCTGCGCACTGGCGAACTCTACTCACAGGAGATTCAGATCCAATCGGCGGCTACGCCGTTGCGGGTGGTGCTGGCCTATAGCGACTACCCCGGCCCCACGCTGGTGAACAATCTCAATCTGATACTCACCGCCCCGGACGGTAGCCGCTACGTTGGTAATCAGGGCGCCGGGGCAGCGCTGAGCATGGATGCAAAAAACAATGTCGAGGCGATTCATGTGCTCAATCCGCAGGCGGGTAGCTGGCGGCTGGAGGTGGTGGGTTCCACCATTCCGCAAGGTCCGCAGCCGTTTGCCTTGGTCTACACGGCGCAAACTGGCACCGTTGCCGCCAGTGAAGTGATCCGGGTCGAAACTACCCCCGCGCTTGCCATCCCCGATAACAGACCGAAAGGAGTGACCAGCACACTTGCCATTGACCAGACCGCTGTCATCGGCAGCATCAAGGTGGCGGTTGATATTCAGCACACCTATATCGGCGACCTGAAGGTAACGCTGGAAGCGCCGGGCGGCACAGTGGTCACGCTGCATAACCGCAGTGGCGCCAGCAACAACACTCTTATTGCCAGCTATGATGCAGCGACCACTCCGGCCCTGGCTGTACTGAGTGGCGGCGCGGCACGTGGCAACTGGTGCCTGACAGTCTCCGATAACGCCAGGCAGGATACTGGTACGCTGCGGGCGTGGAGCGTGGAGATCGTGCCGACGGCCAGCGCCGCTGTTGTGAAAGAGGCGACTCCCTTCACCGCTATCCCCGATAACGATCCCGCCGGGGTGGTGGACAGTATCAGCGTGACCGAAACCGGTCAGGTCAAACAGATCAAGGTCTGGCTCGATATCACCCATGCCTGGATTGGCGATTTGAAGGTGCAGCTTGCCGCCCCCTCCGGCAAGGCGGTTGTACTTCATAGCCACGCGGGTAGTGGTCAGGACAACCTCATCCGTAGTTTTGAGGTTGCCAGTTTGGCGGCGCTGCAGGGGTTCAGCGGCGAGAGCGTTGCGGGGCTCTGGACCCTGACGGTTGCAGACAATGCTGGCCGTGATGTGGGCAAACTCAATAAATGGGGGATTGAAATTATGCTTTGAAGTGGCGGGCAGTGGCGGGGGGAGATCGCAAGCGCCTAATGCAGGCGTGGGCATCCCCTTTCCATAGATGTGTCTGGCAACAAGGCCGATGTGTTCGATTGGCTGGATGTGTATTACAATCGGGCGGCTTTTGCCAGACCGTGTTTCTGATTCTGAACCCGCAGGGTGTTGGAAGCCGGGCCGGCTGCGGGGAGAGACATTCGATGTCAGGCGGGGCAAAGCGGTAAAAACCTGCTCACGATCTCGCTGAAGGGCGCATCACCGCGTTGGAAGCGCGCTCAAAATGCTCATGTACTACGTGTACACTGCGCTTTTTCGCCCGTTTCCGCCTTGCGCTGCATCCCTTGATCAAGATCGTGAACAGGTTCTAAGACAAAAGCGGCAGCGCTATGTGGTGTTGCCAAAGAGTTGCTGGTGCAGCAGTGCGCCATGTTCATTGAGCACCAATGCTCGTCACCCCATCCTGATGCAGGAGAAGTCATGCGATTTCGTTTCCCCGTTGTAATCATTGACGAAGATTTCCGTTCCGAGAATACCAGTGGGTTGGGTGTTCGCGTATTGGCCAAGGCTATTGAGGCGGAGGGGCTGGAGGTGTTGGGCGTTACCAGCTTTGGTGATGTCTCCTCCTTTGCACAGCAGCAGAGCCGTGCCTCCGGATTTATCCTTTCGATCGATGATGAAGAGTTCTCAACGCCGGAAGCTGCGGAGAAGGCGGTGGCGCAAATTCGCACCTTTGTGAGCGAGATCCGCTTCCGCAATACCGACATCCCGATCTTCCTCTATGGCGAGACCCGCACCTCGCGCCACATCCCCAACGATGTGCTCAAGGAGCTGCATGGCTTTATTCACATGTTTGAAGATACACCTGAGTTCATCGCCCGCTACGTGGTGCGCGAGACCAAGACCTATCTCGATTCGCTGCCGCCGCCCTTCTTCCGCGCCCTGATCCACTACGCCGCCGATGGTTCGTATTCATGGCACTGCCCCGGCCACTCCGGTGGTGTCGCCTTCCTGAAGAGTCCGGTGGGGCAGATGTTCCACCAGTTTTTTGGTGAAAACATGCTGCGTGCCGACGTCTGCAACGCCGTTGAAGAGTTGGGCCAGCTGCTCGACCACACCGGTCCCGTCGCCGCCAGTGAGCGTAACGCCGCGCGTATCTTTGATGCCGATCACCTCTTTTTTGTCACCAACGGCACCTCCACCTCCAACAAGATCGTCTGGCACTCCACCGTCGCGCCGGGTGACGTGGTAGTGGTTGACCGTAACTGCCACAAGTCGATCCTGCACGCCATCACCATGACCGGTGCGATCCCGGTGTTCCTGATGCCGACCCGTAACCACTACGGCATCATCGGTCCGATTCCGCTGGAGGAATTTAAGTGGGAAAACATTAAGAAAAAGATCGAGGCGCATCCGTTTGCGCGCGACGTTAAGCGGCCACCGCGGGTGCTCACCATTACCCAGAGTACCTACGACGGCGTGCTCTACAATGTTGAAACCATCAAGTCGATGCTAGATGGCAAGATCGATACACTGCACTTCGACGAGGCATGGCTGCCACATGCCACCTTCCATGACTTCTATAAAGATATGCATGCCATTGGTAAGAACCGGCCACGACCTAAAAAATCGATGCTCTTCTCCACTCAGTCCACCCACAAGATGCTGGCTGGCTTGTCGCAGGCGTCGCAGATCCTGGTGCAGGACAGCGAAGAGCGCAAACTTGATCGCGACATCTTTAACGAAGCGTTCCTGATGCACATGTCGACCTCGCCGCAGTACGCCATCATCGCCTCCTGCGATATTGCTGCCGCCATGATGGAGCACCCCGGTGGTACGGCGCTGGTTGAAGAGTCGATCCTTGAAGCGCTCGATTTCCGCCGCGCCATGCGCAAGGTTGATGAAGAGTTTGGTGACTCCTGGTGGTTTAAAGTGTGGGGCCAGCAGGAGTTGGCCGAAGAGGGCATCGGCGACCGCGAAGATTGGGTGTTGCGCAAAGATGAGCGCTGGCACGGTTTTGGTAATCTGGCTGCCGGCTTTAATATGCTCGATCCGATCAAAGCCACCATCATCACCCCTGGCTTGGCGGTTGACGGCGATTTTTCCGATAGCGGGATTCCCGCTTCTATCGTCACCAAGTATCTGGCCGAACACGGCGTTATCGTCGAAAAGACTGGCCTCTACTCCTTTTTTATCATGTTCACCATCGGCATCACCAAGGGCCGCTGGAACACCATGCTCACCGAGCTGCAACAGTTCAAGGATGACTACGATCGTAACCAGCCGCTGTGGCGCGTACTGCCAGAGTTTGTGGCAAAACATTCACGCTACGAAAAGATGGGGCTGCGTGACCTCTGCAACGAGATCCACGGCATTTACCGCGCCAATGATGTGGCACGTGTCACCACCGAGATGTATCTTTCACCGATGGAGCCAGCCATGAAACCTGCCGACGCCTTTGCCAAGATGGCGCATCGTGAAATTGATCGCGTTGAGATTGATGATCTTGAAGGACGCGTGACGAGTGTATTGCTAACGCCATACCCGCCTGGCATTCCACTGCTTATTCCTGGCGAACGCTTCAACCAGACTATCTTGCGTTACCTGAAATTTGCGCGTGAATTTAATGAGAAATTTCCAGGCTTTGAAACCGATATTCATGGTTTGGTGCGTGAAAAAACCAATGGCTCAGTCCGTTATTATGTCGATTGTGTGCGGTAACTGTGTGCAGGTAATGTAGTAAAACAAAGGGCGCATAAGCGCCCTTTGTTTTTGGCGGGGAAGGTCGAGGGTGTTGTCATGCCTGATGGCATGGTGAGTGTTGTGCTGACTTGGGAGTATCGGGTTACGCTACGCTAACCCGACAGCATCACAACCCTGTTTCAATCATCATCATGATGGCGATGGTGTTTCTGTTTGTGGTGGCCACGATGCCCGCCGTCGTCATGACGATCATAGTGGTCGTCGCGCTCATAATGGGGTTGGTAGTGACTCTCCTCTCTGTAATAAACGTGTTGATGTTCGATGATGGTGGGGCGCTGTTGTGTGACCCATATCGTGCGCTGGTCGCGGGTGGCGATGGCGGTGCCTGTTGCCGCCCCAATGGCGCTGCCGAGGATGGCGCCGTCGCGGCCGCCTGCTGAATCACCGATGGCGGCGCCAAAGGCCCCGCCGATGATGGCACCTAATACGGCTTCTTGCCTGTCGCTGCCAGCGAAACTTGGGGTGGCCAAGGCGGCTGATAATACGATGGCTGCAATGAGTTGTTTTTTCATGATGTTTCTCCTTGTCTCACACGGGTGAGTGGTCACCCTTACTGACAGTCTCTGCCCCTTTAAGTGAATGCGGGCTGAATCAAAAATGTGTGCTGCTATTATTTTTGTATGTTGAGAAGGGTGACGTTGCGGCGCAACAAAAGGTTCCATGGCGGGTGTAATCAAGTGATGACGGCGTTACAGCAAACAAATAGAATCGGTTGTTCGCCTTTTAGCCCTCTCCTTACCGGGAGAGGGCGTTTTGACCAGGCTAGTTGTTGTCCCAGCTGGCATAGAGTGAATTTACAGCGCCGGGCAGTAATTCGATACAGAGGGTGTACTCCTCTTCATCGATATCCTCTTCTTCGTTCTCTTGCGTGTGTAACAGTGCCAGTTGCGCGATGGGGGCGAGCAGCTCTTCCTGTTCTTTGCTGATCTTGTCCCACTGTTCGTTTTGGTGAGTGACGCCGAGCATGAAGCCGAAGCACCACCCTTCATAGGCCTCAAAGACCTCTCCATCTTCCTCTTCTTCAATGACCAGTGGTTCGAACGGGGCGTTTGTTTGCAGTGACAGGGCTATTTCATCGCGCATCTGTAACAGCAGCGCGGTGACACGCTGAAGGTCGCTGTCGTCCTCAAATTTGGCATCGCCACAGATCGCTTCAATAATCTCAGCATCTGCGATGGTGGCGCGACCGACCAATTGCGCTGTTATGAAACCGTGGGCCTCGTCGATGGGCAGACGGTCATCCTCGTCACTCAGTAATAGGGTGTCGAGTTCAGTCAGTTCGTCGTCGGAGAGTGGGATGGTCTGTGGCGCTGACATGGGGAGTGTTCCTGCAAATGGGTTGAGGGGGCACTATACTCCTGCGGCTAGTTTACGGCTAACCCCCCGTGGCCGTGGCGGTGGGTTATAATTGCCCTTATTTTACTGGCTGTATTGATATCGGCGCGGCCTGCCATCTTCCCCTAACCAGAGTGAAAGGTAGCCCTATGTTCTTTGAACCCCTGCGTAAAAGCCAACCGACGGCTGATCTGACCGAGCTGCCTGCACTTGGCATGGATAAAATCAGTATTGCTGACGATTTTCGTAACTATTTCAGCTACACCTTAGGGCGCGACAAGCGCTGCCTGTCCACTCACTATCCCTACTCTGCACTGGCATTGACGTTGCGTGATCGCTTGATGGAGCGCTGGAAAAACACCCGTTACGCCTATCAAGGCCAGGATTGCCGTCGTGCCCACTACCTGTCGCTGGAGTTCTTGATGGGGCGAGCGCTGGGCAATGCCATGCTCAACCTGGGTGTACATGAAGAGACTACGGCCGCGTTGATGCGTTTTGGTCTGGAGCTGGAGGAGATCTCCGAGGCGGAGACCGATGCCGGTCTGGGCAATGGCGGTTTGGGACGTCTGGCGGCCTGTTTTCTGGACAGCTGCGCCACCCTGCAATTGCCGGTGGTTGGGTATGGCATTCGCTACGAGTACGGCATGTTTCGTCAGAAGATCGAGAAGGGGTTTCAGGTAGAAGAGCCGGATCACTGGTTGCGTAACGGCAATCCCTGGGAGTTGGAACGGCCTGAATTTGCTCAACGTATCCATTTTGGTGGTCGCGCCGAATCTTATCGTGATGAGAAGGGTGTGCTGCGTAAACGTTGGGTTGATACCAGCGATGTGCTGGCGGTGCCTTACGATGTACCGGTGCCAGGTTATCAAAATGGTACCGTGAATACGTTGCGGCTCTGGAGCGCGGCGGCGACTGATGAGTTTGACCTTGATGAGTTCAACGCCGGTGGTTATACCGAGGCGGTGGCGGCCAAAAACGAGGCTGAGAACATCACCATGGTGCTCTATCCCAATGACGCCAGCGAGAACGGCAAGGAGCTGCGCTTGCGGCAGCAGTACTTCCTCGCCTCCGCCAGCCTCAAGGATGTGATGCGACGCTGGATTCGCGACCATGGCCGTGACCTCAGCTGCTTTGCCGAGAAGAACTGCTTCCAGCTCAACGACACCCATCCGACCATAGCCATCGCCGAACTGATGCGGCTGTTGGTTGATTCGCAGAACATGAGCTGGGCTAATGCCTGGAAAACAGTCTCAACCACCATGGCCTATACTAACCATACCCTGCTGCCGGAGGCGCTGGAGCGTTGGCCGGTGCGTATGTTTGCCACCCTGCTGCCACGACTGCTGGAGATCATCTACGAAATCAATGCCGGTTTCCTCGGTGAGGTGGCGCAGCGCTGGCCCGGTGATACTGACCGTATGCGGCGTATGTCGATCATCGAGGAGGGCGATGATCCGCAGATTCGCATGGCCTATCTTGCCATCGTCGGCAGCTACTCTATCAACGGTGTTGCCGAACTCCACTCGCAGCTGCTGCAAGAGGGGCTGTTCCGCGACTTCTACGAACTCTGGCCACACAAGTTTAATAACAAGACCAATGGAGTCACTCAGCGCCGCTGGATGGCGTGGTGCAACCCCGACATGAGCCGCTTGATCAGCGAGACCATTGGTGATGGTTGGGTGACCGACCTACAGCAGCTCAACAAGTTGGCCCCGCACGCCGACAAGGCCACGTTCTGTAAAAAATGGCGCGAGGTTAAACTGGCCAACAAGCAGCGCCTGGCCAATCTGGTGCAGGCCGACTGTGGTGTCACCTTCAATACCAATGCCATGTTTGATGTGCAGGTAAAGCGCATTCACGAATACAAACGCCAGCTGCTCAACATCCTGCATGTGATCCATCTCTATGACCGCATCAAACGTGGCGATATCGCCAACTGGACGCCCCGTTGCGTACTGATCGGCGGCAAGGCCGCGCCTGGTTACGTCATGGCCAAACGTATCATCAAGCTGGTCAACAACGTCGCCTTCATGGTTAACCATGACAAGGATATAGGCGACATGCTTAAGGTGGCCTACCTGCCCAATTATCGTGTCACGGCGATGGAGACCATCTGCCCCGGCACCGATCTCTCTGAGCAGATCTCCACTGCAGGTAAGGAGGCCTCCGGTACCGGCAACATGAAGTTCATGATGAACGGCGCGCTCACCATCGGCACCCTCGACGGCGCCAACATCGAGATCCGTGAAGAGGTGGGTGAGGATAATTTCTTCCTCTTTGGGCTTACGGCCGCTGAGGTCGAGGCGCAGCGCCAACATTACGACCCTGTCAGCATCATCAGCAGCGACGCTGATTTCAAGCAAGTGATGCGGCTGCTGGAGTGTGGTCACTTCAACCAGTTTGAGCCGGGGTTGTTTGATGACATTATCAACGCCATCACCAGCCCCAACGATCCATGGCTGACCGCTGCCGATTTCCGCAGTTATGTTGATGCCCAGCAACGGGCGGCTGACGCCTATCGTGATCAGGAGCAGTGGGCGCGCATGAGCATTCTTAACACTGCCAGCAGCGGTAAATTTTCCACCGATCGCACCATGCTTGAATACAACACCGAAATCTGGAAACTGAAACCGGTGGCGCCACTGAGCACCAAGTAACAGTCAGCTGTTGGCGGGTAGGTAGCCGTTGTGGCTGCCTACTGTTTCTGCCAGAAGAGAATCCGGTTATTGACGGGCATTTCGTAGTTGTGGCGAAACAGTAGCCCGGCGGTAGCCGCTAGCTCATTTAGCGCATCAAAATCACGTATACCACTCATGGGATCACGGCTGCGCAAATGCTGATCAAAGCGGACGTTGCTGGCACTGCTGTGTTGGCCGGAAAAACTGAATGGACCGTAGAGCAGAAATAGCCCGCCGCTGGGCAGCAGCTTTCCGGTGCCAGCAAACAGCGCCTCTACATCGGGCCAGTGCATGATGTGGCTGGTATTGGCGGAGAAGATCGCATCGAACCCTGCTGTTGGCCAGGCCGAGTACCGTACGTCCAGCTCGATGGGGGGCAGCACGTTGGCCAGGGCGGCATCCTCCAGCCACGCCTGAATGCCAGGGTGGTATTCGCGGCGGTCGCTGGTATGCCAGCGCAGATGCGGCAGTTGCGTGCCAAAATAGATGGCGTGCTGGCCGGTGCCACTGCCGATCTCCAGTACGTTTTGGCTCTGTTGCAGCAGTGGTTGGATCACCGTAAAAATGGGATCGCGATTTTGATCGCACGATTCAGCGTAGGGTTTATTCATGGCGGCGTCCGTAGGGTGATTGTTGCTATACATTAATGGCAATGGCGCGGAAAGAGAACCACCATTGCCGCCGACCACCCTTGTAGTCAATCACTGGAGTAGCCCGATGAGTTCAACCGATCTGCCCAACGCCTACGGCGACCCCAAGCTGCTGCTCAGACTCGCCCGTTACCGCATGCCGTTTGGCAAATATGCCAACTGGCTGTTGATTGATCTGCCTGAGCCTTATGTGGTCTGGTTTGCGGGTAAGGGGTTTCCCGCTGGCGAGCTGGGGCAGATGCTGGCCATCGTGCATGAGATCAAGATCAATGGTCTGGAGTATCTCTTTGATCCCCTGCGCGATACCCGTCGTTCACAACAGTTGCACTGAGGGGCGGGTGCCCGCGCCTATGTGCGGGTATGGAGCGTGTTATTATTCGCCCAGTCAGGCGGTAGCCTGCTCCACATTACTCTGGATTATCATATGACCAATAACGAAATACTCAAAAAACTGCGCGTTGCCCTGGCGCTCAGGGATGACGACATGTTCCCGATCTTCGGATTGGCGGGACATGAGGTAAACAAGGCGCAGCTCTCCGGCATGTTCAGGAAGCAGGGCCACAAGAACTACATCGAGTGCACCGACGAGGCGCTGACGGCGTTTCTGGATGGTTACATTATCTACCGTCGCGGCCACAAAGATGAACCTAGCGACGACTTATAGTAGTTAGTCCCGCCCGGCGGCCAATCGGCGCCCCGGGCGGAAGTAGTTTTGATTGTTGTAATACCCCTCCTGCCCATTATTCGTGTCCCAGCCCTGCATTCCCAGCATCGGGAGCGGCGTCAGGTCGCGTGGCTGTTGGAGTTGTTCACCCGCTGTAAAAAGCATGGCCAGTCTGGCATCAAGCCACTGCAACTGTTGTGGCATCGGCTGGCGCAGCAGTGCCGCATCACACGGGATCAGGATGCAGTTGGCGGTCATGCCGATATAGGGCAGCAAACCCTTCTCATAAAGCGCATGGCCAAAGGTGAGGCACTGCAATTTTTCAGCAAGCTCACCACGCCGCTGCCAAAAGAGTTCTTTCCATCTGAAATCGCGGATCAGTTGCAGCAGCGACTCATCACTGGCGATGACCACGGCGCCACCCTCATCAAAGAGCGACAACATATTCTCCAGAGGCGAACGTCTGCCCAGATCACTACTGGTTTCGATGCGTGTGCGCGCCTTGGGGATATGGATGGCGTTGATCGCCGCCTTGGTGCGCGGAAAGATAAACCAGGTGAGCAGCTGAAAGAAGTCGTGCCAGTTGTGGCGGCGGGTCTGAATCTCGCCGCTGTGGTAGATGCGTGGTGCGTAGTGCTCTTCAAAGCGCTGCGGCTTGCCATCCTGCGGCACGATCCTGAGCGGCTGGCCCGCCAGTGTCAGCAGCGGTTGTGGCAGGCTGTCGAGCAGCTGCTGATAGTCCGTCAACTCCGTCAACTCCGGCCACTCACTGAACGATGCAAAGTGGTTGGCCCACGGTTGCAGCGGCGCGTAGAGTGGCGATGCCGCTGCAAAAGCGGGGTGCCAGGGGGGCGGCAGGTCGCTCTTCATTGTTTGGATTAGTCGGATTTGTTCATGCAGCACTGCTTGAATTTTTTGCCGCTGCCACACGGGCAAGGGTCATTGCGGCCGGTCTTGGCGTCGCGCACAAACGGGGTGCGCGGGCCGAGTGCAATCTGGATCGAGCGGCCCAGTCTGGCGTAGCTCTGAGCCGCCTCATCAAAGGAATCGGCCACCGATTCGGCCATGGTCTCCAGCGTTACCCCGTCGTCCCCCGCCTCTTTGCAATACTCTTCTGCCAGCCCACGTTCGGCAAAGAAGGAAAGCACGATAAAACAGGAGCCGAGCTCCTCATCCAGCTCGCTGGGGATGTAGCCGTCCCACAGCTCGGAGAGCCACTCGTGCCCGAGCAAAAAACCGCGTGACCAGTGGGCCAGGGGGGCGTCGTCGGCAAAGTTCTCCATGGTGGCGTTAGCGGGGGTGCAGAACTCTGGCAGTGCTATCTGCTGCTCCTGTACCTGACGGCTGGCCGCGTCATAGAGCGCCATCAACGTGGCGGTAACACTCTCAGCCTCTGTGGTTGTGGCGTAGTTGGCAGCGGCGCTGTTAAAGATTAGTGGTAACCACTCGGCGGGTTTGAGTGGCTCCGGTGAACAGGCAACGCTGAAGATAAAACCGTGCAGCTCAGCATAGTTCAAGGTCCCTTCGGGACGTGCATCGGCGGCCAAAAATTCGGCGAGTTTGATATCCATTTTTATATCCAATGAGGGGTGAGGTCTATTCTGTTTATTAATCTCAGCAGCTGTGTTGCTGCTGTTTTCTCCCCCCCGCTCGGGAGGGGAGAAGGCGACAGCTACTCGGCCGCTGAGTCATCCGTTGGCCATTTGCTACGCAGATAGAGCACCTCTATCTTCTGCCTGGCCCAGGGGGTCTTGCGTAGAAATTTGAGGCTGGAGGCGATGCTTGGGTCGCTGGCGAAACATTTGAAGGTGAAGCGCCGACTCAGCTCCTCCCAGCCGTACTTTTCCACCAGTCGGGTGAGAACAGTCTCGAGCGTAACGCCGTGCAGCGGGTCTTGCGCCGGTGGTGTAGTGGTCACGATTTGGCGCCATCCTCGCCGCTCTCTTCGGCCTGTTTGACGCGAATCTTGCTACCCGCGATATCTGCGCCATTGAGCTGTTTGATGGCGGCCTTGGCCTCACCCACCTTAGGCATTTCGACAAAACCAAAACCTTTGGATTGGCCGGTCTGCTGGTCTAGCACCAGGGTGCAGTACTGCACCGCGCCATGGGCTTCAAAGAGCAGCCGCAGTTCGGCTTGGCTGGTGGTGCGGGCGAGGTTGCGTATGAGCAGTTTCATGGGGTCACCGTAGTAGGAAATGGGGGAATTATAGCCCGCCACGGCCCGAGGCATGGGATTTTCCTGGCGGCGGTTGTTGTGAGGCTATGGCTATATATAATATTCAGGCAGTCATGCCGGAGGTGGCCATGTATCACGGCGAACG
>JAYWDX010000026.1:0-10771 GCA_043779675.1 Tenderia sp. (SeqCode) | reverse complement strand
CAACTTGCCTTGAGCATAAGGGCGCACCTTGGTGACGGCCTTGGTGATGGAACCGGCAGCGTGGATGTGATTCTCTTTGATCAAGACGCCGTCATAAAGGCCGTGGCGATGGTTGTGGCAACCGCCGCAGCGCACGGCGTATTTTTGCGCATCACGCAGGCCAGGGATGGTCTTGCGGGTGTCGAGGATCTTCACGGGCAGATCAGCAACAGTAGCTGCCCAGCGCCGCGCCTCAGTGGCGGCGCCGGAGAGTGTTTGCAAAAAATTAAGCGCGGTGCGTTCGCCTGTGAGCAGTGCGCGGGCGCTGCCGTGCAGGCGGAATAGCGCCTGATCTGGCGTGACCCAATCGCCCTCTTGCACCTGCCATTCGATCTGCACACGCGTATCGAGCTGGCGAAACACCTCATCGACCCAGGGGCGACCACAAACCACTGCGGCCTCGCGGGTGATGACGTAGGCTTTGGCTTGGGCATCGACGGGAATCAGCGCGGCGGTGAGATCACCACTGCCAATATCCTCCACTAGGGCGGCACGTACATTTTCGGTAACTGTTTTGGGCTGGGGCGGAATTTGGGGCTGGTTCATGATTCGGTTCCTATCACTTCCTTAACAAAGGGGATGGTGAGGCGACGCTGCTGCGCCAGGGAGCGTTGATCGAGCAGCTCCAGCAGTTCAAACAGCGCCGTCATATCACGTTGATAATGGCGTAGCAGGTAGCGCCCCACCTCTTCACTCAACTCAAAACCGCGCTGGTCGGCGCGCTGTTGCAAGGCGGCCAATTTTTCGGCATCACTAAGACTATGGAGCTGGAATACCAACCCCCACGCCAGACGTGAGTGCAGGTCTGGCAGTGTTAGCGGCTGTGTTGGCAGCGGTTGGTTGGCAGCAACCAGCAGTACGCCGTGGCCCTGATCACGGATGCGGTTGTATAGGTGAAACAGCGCTGTCTCCCAATCGCGATTACCGGCAATGGCATCAAGATTATCCACCGCCACTACCGCCATCTGTTCCAGCCCGTCCAGCATCTCTGGCACCAGTCCCGGCTCACTCAGCGGCAGGTAGACACTGCCCTCGCCCGCCGCCGTGGCAGCATGGCAGGCGGCCTGCAACAGATGGCTCTTGCCGACACTGCTGCTGCCCCAAAGGTAGATAAAGCGCTCGGCACCGCCGCCACAGGCCTGCTGCAAGGCGGTGACCACCTGGGCATTGCCGCCACAGACGTAGTTGGCAAAGGTGGCCGAGTCACGCAGCCACATGCGCAGGGCCAACTGTTGCACAACGGGTGGTGTAGCTATTCCGGAACTCATCGTCTGAAACCACCCCGTTGCGCCCGGCCGTTGAGATAGCCACCGCAGAGTTGCCGCAACATCACCATGAGCACCGCCGCCGTCGGCAGCGCCAGCAACACCCCCATAAAACCAAAGAGCTGGCCACCGGCCATCACGGCAAAGATCACCACCACGGGGTGCAGACCGATGCGGTCGCCGAGCAAATAGGGCGTCAGTACAAAGGATTCGAGCATCTGGCCAACACCAAGCGCCAGCAAGACGTAGAGCAGAGGTATGAGTTCCTGAAATTGTACGATGGCGGCGATGCTCGCCAGCACCACACCGATAATGAAACCGAGATAGGGGACAAAGCTGACCAACCCGGCGATCATGCCGATGAGCAGCGCCATGTCGAGCCCCGCCAGCCACAGGCCAACGGAGTAGACCACCCCCAACGCCGCCATCACCAGCAGCTGGCCATGCATGAAACCACCCAGCACCACGTCACACTCACGGGCCAGATGCACGGCGCGCGGTTCGTAACGGCGCGGGATCAGTTGGTGGATGAGCCCCTTCATCACATCCCAGTCGCGTAGCAGGTAAAAGGTGAGTACCGGGATCAACACCAGATTGGCAAAAAACCCGAGCAGCGCCAGACCGGAGCCCGTCACCGAACTCATCACGCGGGCAGAGATACTGGCGGCCGCCCCTCCCACCTGTTGCCAGTGGCTAATGATGATCTGCTTGAGCTGCGCCAGATCCAGCACGGGTAAGTCACTAGCGAACTGCGCCTGCAGCCACGGCAGCGCGATCTGCTGCAGCCAGTCGATATAACCGGGCAATTTTTTCGCCAGCACTACCAGTTCCTGCTGCAACAGCGGCGCCACTACCGCCACCGCCAGCAGCACTGCCAGCCCCATACCGGCAAAAACAACCACCGTCGCCATGGTGCGGGAGAACCCGCGCGCCTCCAGACGATCCGCCAACGGATCACCGAGATAGGCCAGCCCTGCCGCCACCAAAAACGGCGTCAGCACCGGCCCCAGCGCATAGAGCAGCGCAGCCAGCAGCGTCACGCCGAGGAGCAGTAACCATTTTTGCGAATCACTCATGACTTTTTCCCTCAGCTGGGTGGCGGGCGTGGTATGCCTTGCGCCCCCAGGTCCACACATAATCGATACCACTCAAAATCGTGGTCAGGCTGGCACCATAGAGCAGTCCAACCAGCAACACGTCCGGCAAGATATAAAGACCGTTAGAGAGCACCAGCGCCAATACCAGAGTGATCTGCAACACCGTGTTGAGTTTACTGACCCAGGTAGGTTCCATCTCGTAGGGACCGATCAACCAGTGGAAGACCAGTCCGCCCACCACAATCACCAGATCGCGCCCGACCACCAGCGCCAGCAACCAGAATGGAATCAGGCCAACCCAGACCAGACAGAGAAAGGAGGTGACCAGCAGCGTCTTGTCCGCCAACGGATCGAGGATGGAGCCAAGACGGCTGCGCCAGCCAAACCGCTTGGCCAGATAACCATCCAGCCCATCAGAGACCCCGGCGATAAAAAACAGCAGCAACGCCTCGCCATAACGTCCGTTCAGCAGCAGCCACGCCACCGGCAGGCTTAGCAGGATACGGGCGATACTTAGCAGATTGGGGATATCTTTGGGTGCAAACATTACGGCAGCAGTTGATAAACCAAGGTCTGATTATCTGCGCGCATGGCCGTGGAGCGCCGCAGAATTCCACCCAGGTTAATGGCACTATCAATGCCGCTGGCATCGCCGCGCACATCCAGAGTAAAGAGCACCTCACTGCCCTGCACCTTGGTCACCTGTACCTTGGTGATCAGATCCAGCGAAAGCAGATACTGCTGCGCCTGGGCGTAAGCCGCCAGCGTCGTGACATCGGTTACCAGCAGCGTCATCTGATTAGCCGTTGCCGGTGTCAGGAGCTGGGCATAACGCCGGGCAAAGCGGTCGGCCGCGCCATCAACACCACTGGCCACCACATTACGCTGTTCTATGTCATCAACGGACCAACGCTGCACCTCATCGCCCTGATAAAGACTCCAGCGCCCCTGCCAGTTACCATTGGCAATACGACTGATGCGTCCCACCAGCACCGCATTGGCACCATAACGTTTGGAGCCATTCATGATGGGCTGACGGGCATCCGCCCACAGATCAGCAAAACTCAGCCGCTTCTGATCCTCAAGATCCACGGCCGGTAACAGCAATGGCAAAGCGCGACGGCGGGCATTGATATCCAGCACCGCCCCCACCTCTGTTGCATCATTGGCAGCCAACAACGTCCGCAAGGAGCCATCCTCCACCGCCAACCACACCAGCAGATCGGGGCGAGTCCTACCCCACAGCGGCACAGCGGCGGCCACCAGCGCCTGGCTGACGGACTTTTCATCAAACTGCACTACCAATAGGCGTGTATATCCCTGCGCCTTGAGCGCGGGCAGATCCAGCGCCTGGTAACGATACTGCTGTACCCACTTTTGGGCCGACGCCATCACCTTGGCCAGACGTGGCAACTGCGACGCACCGCGATCCCCAGTGAGTTTGACGATTACCTGAGCCATCGCCGTGGCATAAGCCGCCGTCCGCTCGTCGCTGCCCTGCCCCTTGACGGGCACCTCAGCCTGATAGAGCCCCTCCGCCTCACGGCCATACCCCGGCAACGCCAGCACCAACAGTAGGCAAAACAGACTAACCTTGGTCATCAAACGCTTCATAACAGACAAAAACACTCCAGCAACTTCAAAAATGGCGACTCAAAAATTGACCACCACCACCGCTATCGGGGGCGGCTAATACTATCCAGTGGTATTTAGTAAGGCTATGGCGATACTTTAAGAGTCGCCGTCCTACTCAACTTCCTTTAAAATAATACACCGTCTTGGCGTCAGCAGATAATGAAAGAGCGAACATACAGCATGAACAACCCTCTGGATTCAAAAAATAAAACCTCTTTGAGCTACCGTGATGCCGGCGTCGACATCGATGCTGGCGACGCCCTGGTGGAGGCGATCAAACCCGTTGCCGCCCGCACTCGCCGTCCCGGCGTGCTGTCAGGACTGGGCGGCTTTGGCGCCATGTTTGAACTGCCTGTGGACCGTTACCGCCAGCCAGTGCTGGTCTCCGGTACCGACGGTGTTGGCACCAAACTGAAGCTGGCGATGGAGATGGGGAAACACGACACCATCGGCATTGACCTCGTTGCCATGTGTGTCAACGACCTGATCGTGCAGGGCGCTGAGCCGCTTTTTTTCCTCGATTATTACGCCACCGGCAAACTCAGCGTGGCCAATGCCAGCGCCGTGATCCAGGGGATCGGCGATGGCTGTGTACAGGCGGGTTGCGCCCTGATCGGCGGCGAAACTGCCGAAATGCCCGGCATATACCACGGCGAGGATTACGATCTGGCCGGTTTCTGCGTCGGTGTGGTCGAAAAGGAGAGGATCATCGATGGCAGCAAGGTCAAACCCGGCGATGCTATCGTCGGTATAGCCTCTTCCGGCCCTCACTCTAACGGTTACTCACTGGTGCGTAAGATCATCGAGGTCAGCGGCACCAAGCTCAGCGACCCGTTTGGCCAGAACAGCCTGGGCGAAACATTGCTGATACCAACCCGCATCTACATCAAACCACTGCTGGACCTGCTAACCAAGGTGGACGTACACGCCATGGCCCACATCACCGGCGGCGGCCTGCTGGAGAATATCCCCCGCGTCCTGCCAGAAGGATGCATGGCAGCCCTTTCCAGCAACACCTGGCAGCGCCCGGCGATCTTCGACTGGCTGCAAGAACAGGGCAACGTCAAGGATGAGGAGATGCACCGCACCTTCAATTGCGGCATCGGCATGACCGTAATCATCGCCGCCGCCGATCTCGACGCCACCCTGGCGTGCCTGCGCCGCCATGGCGAGACCGCTTGGCATATTGGTTCTATCAAGGACGCCGCCAGCAGCGACCGCCTCGTCGTCATCCAATAATGGTAGCTGCTGCGTTGCCGTTGGTGGTTCTGCTATCGGGCAACGGCAGTAACCTCCAGGCCATCATGGATAGCTGCGCCAGTGGTGAGATCAATGCCGAAGTACGGGCGGTTATCAGCAACTGTCCCGCCGCCTACGGCCTGGAGCGCGCCCGCGCGGCCAACATTGCCACCCACGTAATTGACCACCGTGACTTTCAGGAACGCCGCAGCTTTGAGATCGAACTGGAGCGACTGATCGATAGCCACAATCCCGCGCTGATAATGCTGGCGGGCTTCATGCGCATTTTGACAGCGGCGTTTGTCAACCACTACCTCGGCCGCCTCATCAACATCCATCCCTCCCTACTGCCCAACCTACAGGGACTCAACACTCATCAACGCGCCTTGGAGCTGGGCATCCAGGAACATGGGGTAAGTGTACATTTTGTAACACCCGAGCTGGATAGCGGCCCCGTCATTATCCGCGCAACGGTACCCATACTCAGCGATGATGATGCACAGCACCTGGCGCAGCGAGCCCTGGCCCAAGAGCACCTTATCTATCCCAAGGCCATCAAGTGGTATGCTGAGGGACGTCTCTGCCTGAAAAATGGCCAGGCACTGCTCGACAATCAACCGATTGCGCAGCTGGAGAAACATTTTTCATGAAGCCCCAACTACAAATACTCTTGGCTTTCTGTGCGCTGACTCTGCTGGGTGCACACGGTGCCAGCCATGCCGCCGCCGGACTACCCGAAAAATTTGAGGCCACTTACAGCCTGAGTGTTGGCCCCCTAACCCTCGCCGAGATGACCCGCAAGCTCTATCCCAAGGGGGATGGCAGCTACATATACGAGTCCCGCTCCAAACCCATCGGCTACGCCCGCTGGTTCACCAAATCAACCCTGGTAGAGCGTAGCGAATGGCGCTACGAGAACCAACAGCTGCGCCCCATCACCTACTCCTACGACCGCTCTGGTGACAGTGACGAGGAACGCCACGTTAAGTTGATTTTTGACTGGCAGAATGGCCGAGTTACCAACATCATCAACAAAGACCCGTGGAAAATGAAGCTGCCCGCAGGCACGCAGGACAAACTGCTCTACCAGCTCGCACTAGTCAATGACTTGCAGCGAGGGCAGCGGCTCACCAAATTGGAATACAACGTCGCCGATGGCGGCACGGCAAAGGTTATTAAGTTTGAGATCGTGGGCGAAGAGCGCATCAAAACCAAGCTTGGCGAATTCGATACACTTAAATTACAGACCACAGGCACCCGCACCACCACACTCTGGTGCGCCAAGGCGCTTAACTATCTGCCCGTCCTAATCGAACAGCATGACGATAGGGGTAGCGCACTCCTGAAACTGACCGACCTCTCAGGCATCCCCATCCCCACCTCAGAAGCCGGCAAAAAAGAGTAAGAAGAGCTCACCAGCTCCAAGCAGGGCAAGTCCTGCTGCAGTGGCTTTTTAAGGACTTGCACGGATTAAGTCCGCGGCAGGGTCACACCCGTCTGCCCTTGATACTTGCCACCACGATCACCGTAAGAGGTTTCACAAATCTCATCCGATTCAAAGAAGAGCATTTGCGCCACCCCTTCACTGGCGTAGATCTTGGCTGGTAGTGGCGAGGTATTGGAAAATTCCAGGGTCACGTGCCCCTCCCACTCCGGCTCCAACGGCGTGACGTTAACGATAATGCCGCAACGGGCATAGGTCGACTTGCCGAGACAGATGGTCAGCACACTGCGGGGAATACGGAAATACTCCACCGTACGCGCCAAGGCAAAGGAGTTGGGCGGGATGATGCAGACATCGGACTGCACATCAACAAAGCTATTACTGTCGAAGTTTTTGGGATCGACAATGGCCGAGTTAATATTGGTAAAGATCTTAAACTCAGTGGCGCAACGGACATCGTAGCCGTAGCTGGAGGTGCCGTATGAAATCACCCGCCCCTGTGCATTTTCACGCACCTGCCCAGGCTCAAACGGGTCAATCATTCCGTGCTGCTCCGCCATGCGGCGAATCCACTTATCCGACTTAATACTCATAGCTGAAAAATCCGTTTGACTGGCCAAAGAAGCGCCACATTGTAAAGAGATTAGCGGCAACAGTCACCTGATGCCGCCAGCCATCAGCTGTTCTGGATGACAATATTAGGGAATTTGTGACTGAAGTCCTTGGCCTTTTTGGCCAGCTTGGCCGCCACCTTGCGGGCAATCTCACAATAAGCCTGCGCAATTTTACCCTCTGGATCTGCCACCACACTGGGTCTACCGCTATCGGCATTTTCACGAATGGAGATATCCAGTGGCAATGAGCCCAGCAGCTCAATGCCATACTCCTCAGCCATGCGGGCACCCCCGCCGCTGCCAAAGATATGCTCCTCATGACCGCAGCTGCTACAAATATGGGTGCTCATATTCTCAACAATTCCAAGCACACTCACATCCACTTTTTCGAACATTTTCAACCCTTTGCGCGCATCCAAGAGGGCAATATCCTGAGGCGTCGTGACAATCACCGCACCACTGACCGGGATCTTCTGCGACAGTGTCAGCTGCACATCGCCAGTTCCGGGTGGCAGGTCGATCACCAGATAGTCAAGGTCGTGCCAGTTGGTCTCACGCAGCAACTGCTCCAACGCCTGGGTCACCATCGGACCGCGCCAGATCATGGGTGAATCCACGTCAATGAGATAACCGATCGACATGGACTGGATACCATAACTCTCCAGCGGCTCCATGCTTTTTCCATCCTTGGAGTCAGGACGACCTTTAACACCCAACATCTGCGGTTGGCTCGGACCATATATATCAGCATCCAATATTCCGACCCGCGCCCCTTCATGGGCCAGAGCCAAGGCCAAGTTTACCGCCGTTGTCGACTTTCCCACCCCGCCCTTGCCAGAGGCAACAGCAATGATGTTTTTGACATTTTCCATCAACTTCACGCCACGCTGTACTGAACGCGCCACCACCTCGTGGGTAATTGAAACAGTAATCTTGCAGCCCCCGGCAACCTCCGCAATTGCGGCTTCAAGTTGTTGACCAAGGATCGCCACATATCCCTTTACGGGATAAGGCATCACGATTGTTACGTGGATATTGCCCACCTCCGAGACAACCTCTTTCACCGCGCCCGCGCTTATCAGGTCCTGACCAAGATACGGATCAATTACTTTTTTAATGGCCTCTTCTATCACCAGCCGCGCAATTCCAGACATGCCACTTGCTCCTCAAATAAATACAACTCTAAATCAAGATAACATCCTAATTTTGTCAGCTATAATAACGGAGTCTGCATAGCTAAAACAGCACAGGGACCTTCAGCATCAATTGTAGACATTTAGTAACCAGGCAAACTGTACCGTCAGGCATCCAGCACCCGTAATTACACTATTCTCGCTGACTTGAAGCGTGAGTAAAACCATGCTATTCATAACAGGGATAAGTTGTGCAGCAATTAATCATTCGGCAATGAAGCTAGGGGGCGCATGAAAAATCAACATATACAATCGTTGCAACGAAGGATGGTGGCTACTGCGCTACTACTAGCGTTTGGTGGCGTCATGCCCGCAGCTAATGCCCAGCTTGCCTTGAATTTCACCCCTGCTCCCCAAGTCTATTTTGGCCCTGGCGACCCCAGAAACGTATACCCCGAAGGTAACATCAGAAACAACTACCCCTCACAGCTCGTAGATTGTCGCGCGAATAACCCATCACGAGGCTGTAGACGTGGGGACCCGAGTCCTAGCTCAAGCGATCCATTTGATCCTGACCCCACTCCGTTTTTTATGGAACTTGTGGTTGACCCAATTACTGACCGCGTTTATTACCATGTACTAATCGGGCAAAAAGACGACCCCAACCTCCCCAGCCAGTTTTCTCAGGAGTATTACATCGCCACTTCCGGCACTGACTGGTATGCTGCTTTCCCAGGGACGGCCAGTGCCGGCACTTTTAATGGCGGCCTTGATGCCACCCCCGTACGCAACTGGAATAGAAATTTTATCAGTCCGCTAGCGGACAGCGTTATCAGCACCGATAGCCTCGGCGCAGGCAGTGGCTCCGGCCTACCAGACCGTGTTGTCTTCAACCAAGTACTGCGGGGCACCGGCTTTAAACAAGAGGTTACAAAAGCCAGCCTCGGCGGCAAACCCAAGATTACCCAGACCGTCAACGAGGCAGGCATCTCAAGCAACTTTGCACTTGACATGAGTGCGCTCAATTATTACGGCGCAGCATCACTCACCACCGGTGCCCCCATAATCAATACACTGCTAATAACAGATACACAAACCGGTGAAGTGCTCACCAATTTCGACATTAACACCAGCAGCCAACGATCCAACATAAACGCTGGTAAATATATCTATAACTTTGGCAACGGCAATGCTGGCAGTAACGGCACTTATACTTACGGAACAGCCACTTACAAAATACACGAGACCAAGTGGCTTAACTTCTGGGACAAAAACGTCAATATTTCAAACGGCGAAACGTTTCCGAATTTCTAACCATCCAAGTACTCATGTTACCTGCACCGGGTAACATGAGTATCGTAGTCCGCACCTTCAATCAGATCTCCCGGACGACCGAGTTGGGGTATACTTTCCTACTCTATTAACGTCGTCGAGAATACCATCCTCCCATGGCTGCACTACGCAAAATTCTGGTTACCAGCGCCCTCCCCTATGCCAACGGTTCGATCCATCTTGGCCATCTGGTGGAGTACATCCAAACCGATATCTGGGTCCGCTTCCAGAAAATGCGCGGTCATGAATGTCACTACGTCTGTGCTGACGACACCCACGGCACTCCCATCATGCTGCGCGCCGAGCTGGAGGGGATCACCCCCGAGGCGTTGATCGATCGTGTTCATGGTGAGCATCTGGCTGATTTCACCGGTTTTAACATCGCCTTCGACAACTATTACTCCACCAACTCGGAGGAGAACCGCGAGCTGTCACAAGGAATCTACCGTAAACTAAAAGCCGCCGGGCTTATCGACATTCGCACCATCGAGCAGCTCTACGATCCACAAAAGCAGATGTTCCTACCAGACCGCTTCATCAAGGGCACCTGCCCCAAATGCAAAGCCGCCGACCAGTATGGCGACTCCTGCGAGGTCTGCGGCGCCACTTACGCCCCCACCGATTTAATTGATCCCTACTCCGCCGTCTCTGGCGCTAGGCCAATTCTGAAAGAATCAGAACACCACTTCTTCAAGCTGGGCGAGTGCGAGGAGTTCCTCAAACAGTGGCTGCTGGAGAACAAACAACAAGCCCCGCTCCAGGCCGAGGCCACCAATAAGATCAGTGAGTGGTTTGAGTCGGGACTCAAAGATTGGGATATCTCCCGCGACGCCCCCTATTTTGGTTTTGAGATCCCCGATGCGCCGGGCAAATATTTCTACGTCTGGCTCGACGCCCCCATCGGCTACATGGCCAGCTTCAAGAACCTCTGCACCAAAAAAGGGCTGGACTTTGATAGCTACTGGCGCGAAGG
>JAYWDX010000025.1:0-3354 GCA_043779675.1 Tenderia sp. (SeqCode) | reverse complement strand
CCCCCCTATAAAATCACTAATGTGTTCGAGAACCCGTTGCGAGCGGCTGATTTTTTGTTCTTCGCGCATATAAAACGCCAAAACAGTCTCGATATTTTGGTTGATCTGATCGGGTGTTGATTCGGATGGTCTGTCTGAAGCCAGTGAATCAGATTCCGGCAACACAAAAATTTTAGGCTTCATTGATTTTATTAACTCCTTGCGATGAGAGATGGAAGTGGGTTGAGCATCATAATGTTCACTCTTCTGCTTCTACTTTCACGATAACCGATGCAGACTTTTTGCCACCGCCCATCACACTGCTGGCAATTCCAAGTGATTTTAAAACTACAGTGAGCGTAAAAATTGTTCTGTACGTTATCGAACATGGAAGACCAATTTAATGCGGCATATGCTAGCTGATGGCAGGGTCAGTCGTTGTCATCGTTGCACTTCGTTGAAAAAAACATCACCACTAAAAATCTCCAGTCTCACCCTTGATAAAGGGGAAAACTTAGGAGTAGTAGAGAAATAACTTGCTGATTTTTGATCCTGTGTTGTAGGTGAAAATTAATTAGCACTGGGAACGTTGGCTGTGCAAATAAATTCGCACCTACTCTCATAAAACGGTAAATTATTTCGTAGGCGTTCCTTAGCTTCCCCTCGGAATTCCGATGCTAAACGATCCCGCGTCCGAAGCGCTCACTCCACCGATAACCACAGCCCCTTCTAAACTACTCAATATTGCAGAGATTCACTTCTGTGATCCTGGCTTTATCACGCCCAAAAAAAACCCTGCAAGGGGTGCAGGGCAAAGGGGGGGAGGAAATAATTTACTCAATACTGGATTCCAGATGCCTCTAAAATTTTAATCTTGATGTAGAGGCTCAAAATCTACGTCCGCTTGAGTGGCCTGGTCTGAGACGATGTCACAGCCACACGATTGGTCAATAGTAATCTAGAGCATTGGCAGGTTCTGTGCACTAACCAACATAAGGGTCATCACATCCATCTTCGTCTTCAAGAGATTTCGCATCGTGCCGCAACCGTCAATTTATGCAATTCGCCGATGGGTAGCAGCGCACAGCACATTATGCCGTGCGGTTTGTGGTTACTGGCCTTTCATGCCGCCGTTCATTTTGTCATGCCCCATCATTTCATCGCCCTTCATGCCGTGCATCATACGCATGCTCTCCTGCATCATCTTTGAGTGCGCTTCCATAAGTGCCACGCGCTCTTTAACGTCGCTGGACTGCATAATCTTGTGCATCTGTTCGTGCATTCGCAGCATATTTTCCTGCATTTTATCCATGTTCATTTTTTGGTTCTTATCTGTCATTGCTGTGCTAGGCTTCATTTTCTTGTCGGCATGAGGAGCATCTTCCGCCCAGGCAGACGAGAGCAACAGGGTGGACAACAGCGCTGTGAGAAGTACTTTTTTCATCTTTTAAATCTCCACGTTGGGGGTGATAGAGAGCTGTTTTCACCGCGCCGATTCGTCAGCACGGCCAGTCAAGACTAAGTGAAAGCGTTAACGAGTTCCGTGCGCCAACGAACACAGAGAAAAATAGCGCGAGAATGTGCGGGCGTTTAGAACCTGTTGATGCCCAGGTTATACCGTATGCGGTTGTGCGCGCTCGCGCATGATTCCGGTCACGTCCCTACCCACGCCGCGATATCCGGCAAAGCGGCCAGACGTCTCGAACATTGGCTCGCCACTGACCTGAAAATATTGGCGGCTGCCATCAACATCGATCCGGCTGTAGACAAAATCCAGGAACGGCCGTCGTGCCACCATGTTCGCTTCGAGCGCCGCGATCTCAGCTTCATTCCAGTGCGTCACCGGCGCTTCCTTGATTTCGCCAAGCAAGGCATCAACCGGAAAACCGAGCATCTCCAGCGCCGGGCCGTAAACCCGGGTGAAATGGCCGTTCTCATCCTGCTCCCAGTACCAGTCGGATGCCAATTCCGTTAAACGGCGAAAGCGCGCCTCGCTTTCGCGCAGTTCGGCCGTACGTTCCAGCACCGTCTGTTCCAACACTTGGTTGTAATGTTCGAGTTGCTTGTACAACAACCGCACTTCCAGCATGTTGTGAATGCGTGTTTTGACCTCGACCAGGTCAAACGGTTTGGCGACGAAGTCTTTCGCGCCGGAGGCCAGCGCCCGTAGCTTATGGCCCGGCTGGGCCGTAATCACGAGTATCGGAACATAGCCATCGGTTTCAATCGTTTTCAGTCCTTCCATCACCTGAAAGCCATCCATGCCCGGCATCTGCAGATCGAGCAGAATCAGATCGTAGTGGTTGACGCGATGCAGCTCGCAGACGGCATGCGGATCCATCGTCGACGTAATGCCGCCATAGCCGACTTCACGCAGCATATCCTCTAGCAGCCGCACATTGGCATCCTGGTCGTCGACGATTAAAATGCTCGCATTCAGGATTTTTTGTTCGCTTATCATGATGTTTTCCAGTTCATTTAATTTGTACTGCGGCTCAAGCCACGTCAACTACGCGCCATCGCCAACAGATCGGGGCAATCTGCGATGCAATAATTGTTTTTACCCGCGTGTTTAGCCTTACACAAGGCCAGATCGGCACTCTTCATCAGCGTCTCCACCGCCTCGCCATGCATAGGATAAATACCAATACCGATGCTGACAGTTATGCTCACGCCACGTCCTTCAATGCTATAGGGTTGCGACACGGCCTGTATCACTTTTGACGCCAGTTTTACCACACCGTCGGTATGATTTAATTCCCGCAGCACGATCACAAACTCGTCACCACCCACGCGCGCCACCGTATCCTCTTGACGCACCGTGTCCACCAGGCGGGCGGCGACCATTTTCAGCAGCAGATCGCCCACGTCATGGCCAAAGGTGTCGTTGACCTGCTTAAACCCGTCCAAGTCCAAATACAGCACCGCCATAACGCCCTTGTTCCTGCGCGCATGGGCGACGGCCAAAGAAACTCTGTCCATTAACAGCCGTCGATTCGGCAGCCCGGTCAGCGCGTCATGCAGCGCCATGGATTCCAGCGCACGGCTGTAATGTTCAAGTTGCTTGTACAGCAAGCGCACTTCCAGCATGTTGTGAATACGCGTCGTGGCTTCCAACAGGTCAAATGGTTTGCTGATGAAATCTTTCGCGCCGGCAGCCAGCGCCCGCAGCTTGTGATCCGGTTGGGCCGTGATCACGACTACCGGAAGATACCCAGCGGTTTCTATCTCCTTCAGCGCCTCCATCACCTGAAAGCCATCCATGCCCGGCATCTGCAGGTCGAGCAGAATCAGATCATAGTGGTTGGCGCGATGCAGCGCGCAGACGACACACGGATCCATCGTCGACGTAATGCAGCGATAGCCGATCTCACG
>JAYWDX010000024.1:0-9584 GCA_043779675.1 Tenderia sp. (SeqCode) | reverse complement strand
TGGTTTTCTCTCGCACGCGCAAGATCTGGCTGCCAAACTTGCCGCAGGCACTTTGCCCCCAGACAAAGCCGCCACGGCTCCACAATTGATTTTCAATGACTACATCGCCGCAACCCTCACCGCTTTCTTTCTGGTGACCACCTGGATATTAGTGCTAGACACGCTGCGCGTTTCATACCGCATTATCACCGGCAAACCCCATCTGCCGCTGTCTGAAGCACCTCATGAACCGAGCCGCGCCGTTGAAAAATGGGTGCGTGACTAGGATGTTGCCGCTGAAAAAAATCGCATCACACAGTTGGCAACTGCTGCGCAACGTCAGCGGTGATGACGCCTATGAACGCTATCTCGAACACTGGCGCGCGCACCACACCAGCGAAGGTGGTCAACCGCTCGAGCGCAAGGCATTTTTCAAAGCGGAGCAGGATAGAAAATGGAGTGGAGTAAGACGATGTTGCTGACAGTGTTTCACATAGAGTCATTATCATTTACGGCATTAAAGAACTAAAGGGTCTGAACTAAAGGAACTAAAGGGGTCAACTTCGCATTGTTTTTGGAGCGCCCTCGCGGAAGACCAAACCGCTGTGGTTGATGGTGGCGCACCGCGTGGGCAACCCATTGCGCCGAATGGAGTTGGGTGTTGTGTTGCTACGCAGAGCCTGCCCCGCGAGAACCTGCCCCACGTAGTGTTTTGGGCAAGCGCTTTGGGCACGCAGTATTTTGGGCAAGGCTTGGTGGGTTACGACCAAAGGGGTCAGCTTAAATTTCTTTTTTCTCTTGAACACCATATCCACCCCCTCTTGTTCAGAATCCAAAATCGATCTGCATTTCTGTATTGAGTTGTTTATCCGATTTTCCTGCGGGTCTACCCGGTCGCCCCTGTATGAGTCTGATTCAAACTTCCTCACAGGTTTTGTCACTGAAACGATCACTGCCCAGTGGTTGGCCCTGAGACAGAGCCAATCTAATGACTGAACAGGGCGGCTGTTTGCCTGTCACTTTCATTTCGATCAATAGTGAGACGGTGCGGATGCGAGATGATACGTGAGTCTGTTTGACACAGTCTGTTATGCCTTTTGAGCGTTAGAGCGACTGGATTGACCATGCCGCCTATTACTTTCACTGATCCTACATACGATAAGCTAGATCAGGCAAGCGCCGTCCCGAGGATGGAGTGGAACCCTACATCCCTGGACTAGAGCAGGGGTATTTAGCCACTTCAAGGCCTGGCGGTTGTTTCGCAGTTCCTTTAATGATGGCGGCTCCGTTACAATACCGTTACGCCCAAGGAGAGCACCATGACACGTACTGTGGACATCGATAAAACCCTGAGTGTCATCGCCACTCAAACCCAGGCCCATCTACAACAGGCAGGCGCCACGGAGCCGGTGATGATCGGCATCCACTCTGGTGGTGTCTGGGTCGCGGAACGGCTGCACCGTTTGATGAAGATTGATGAGCCGCTCGGCGATCTCGACATCTCCTTCTATCGTGACGACTTCAGCCGCATCGGCATGAACCCGCAGGTCAAGCCATCACACATCCCCTTCAATATTGATGACCGCCACATCATCCTGGTGGACGACGTGCTCTATACCGGCCGCACCATCCGCGCCGCGCTCAACGAAATCTTCGATTATGGCCGCCCTGCCAGTGTCACCCTGGTGGTGCTGATCGACCGTGGCGGCCGCGAGCTGCCCATCGAGGCCAATGTTGTTGGCGTCAAAATGGATCTGGCGGTCGACGAAAACGTCAAGCTCCAGGGGCCAACGCCACTGACACTACACGTCACCGAAAAAAGCGCCTAAACAAAGACAGGAAATCTCATGATCCGCACTAACATTCAGCTGGATTCAAGCGGGCGGCTGCGCCACTTTCTTACCATCGAAGGACTCAAGCGGCAGATGCTGATCGACATCCTCGACACCGCCGAGTCGTTTGCCGGTGTTGTCGACCAGCGTGTCAAAAAAGTCCCGTTGTTGCGCGGCAAGACCGTAGTCAATCTCTTCTTCGAGGCCAGCACCCGCACCCGCACCACCTTTGAGCTGGCGGCCAAACGGCTCTCGGCCGATGTGCTCAATCTCAACATCGCCGCCTCCGCCACCAAAAAGGGCGAGACGCTGCTCGATACCCTGCAAAATCTCGAAGCGATGTCCTGCGATATGTTTGTGGTGCGCCATGAGGAGAGCGGCGCCGCCCATTTCATCGCCCGCCATGTGGCGCCGCACATCAGCGTCATCAACGCCGGTGATGGCAGCCACGCCCACCCGACCCAGGCGATGCTCGACATGTTTACCATCCGTCAGGTCAAGGGCGACTTCTATCCACTCAAGGTGGCGATTGTCGGCGACATCCGCCACTCCCGTGTCGCCCGTTCGCAGATCCATGCACTCACCACACTGGGCGTGAGCGAGGTGCGGGTCATCGGCCCGAAGACGCTGCTGCCAAAAGATGTCGAGAGCCTCGGTGTCCATGTTTATCACGACCTGGTCAAAGGGCTGGAGGATGTGGATGTGATCATCACGCTACGGCTGCAAAACGAACGGATGCAGGGGGCGATGCTGCCTAGCGAGCATGAATACTTCCAGCTCTACGGCCTCACCGAGGCCACACTGGCCGCCGCCAAACCGGACGCCATGGTGATGCACCCCGGCCCGATCAACCGCGGGGTTGAGATTGAATCAAGTGTTGCCGACGGACCGCAGTCGGTGATCCTGCAACAGGTCACTAACGGCATTGCCATACGCATGGCAGTAATGTCGATGTGCATGGGCAGCCATGCCAACATCCATCACAGCGAAGGAGGGGCCGCCTGATGCGTATCCTGATTAAAAATGGCCGGGTGGTTGACCCTGCCAACAAGCTCGACGCCGTTACCAATATCTATATCGCCGATGGCCGGATTGCTGCGGTCGGCAACAGCCTTGCCGGTTTCACTGCCGACCAGGAGATCGACGCCACTCACAAATTGGTCTGCCCGGGCCTTGTTGACCTCTCGGCGCGGCTGCGCGAACCCGGTTATGAACACAAGGCCACCATCGCCAGCGAGACCCGTGCAGCAGCCCTCTCCGGCATCACCACCCTCGCCTGCCCGCCCGATACCGACCCGGTGATCGACACCCCGGCGGTGATCAAATTGATCCGCCAGCGCAGCGAACGGGCCGGTTACAGCAATGTGTACTGCATCGGTGCCGCCAGCCGTGACCTGGAAGGTGAGCTGCTGAGCGAGATGGGCGCATTGAAAGAGGCCGGTTGTGTTGGCATCAGCAACGCCATGATCCCGATCAAAAACCCACTGATCATGAAGCGCATCATGGAATACGCCTCTACCTTCGACCTGACTGTTTTCCTGTTTGCCGAAGACCCGAGCCTGCGCAACAACGGCTGTATGCACGAAGGGGCCATCAGCACCCGCCTTGGCCTGCCCGGCATCCCCGAGGCCGCCGAGACCGTGGCCGTGGCCCGCGACCTGGCGTTGATCGCCGATACCGGCGTACGTGCCCATTTCTGCCGTCTCTCCACCGCCAAGGCGGCGCAGATGATCGCCCGCGCCCAGTATGACGGACTGCCCGTCACGGCCGATGTCAGCGCCCACCAGCTCTACCTCACCGACATGGACGTGGGCGAATTTGACAGCCAGTGCCATGTGCGGCCACCGCTGCGCAGCCAGCGCGACATGCAGGGGCTACGCGAGGCGGTACGAAAAGGCACCATCAGCGCCATCTGCTCCGACCACCAACCACACGAAAACGATGCCAAACTTCACCCCTTCCGTGAGACCGCCAGCGGCATCTCAGCGCTGGAGACATTGCTACCACTGACACTGCGACTGGTAGATGAGTGTCGCATTAGCCTTAGCGATGCCATCGCCCGCGTCACCGTGCAACCGGCCCGCATCCTTGGTATCGATGCTGGTACGTTGAATGTTGGTTCTGCTGCCGACGTGATCGTGGTCGACCCAGAGCACTATTGGTCGCTAACCAAAACAACCATGCTCAGCCGTGGCCGCAACACACCCTTCATCGGCTGGGAGTTAAAAGGACGAGTGGAACAAACACTGATCAACGGCATACTGGTCTACAGCGCCATCTAAAAAGATGGTAGTGCGGCAGACCTATTCGTTGTCGGTAGCCACAAAAACAGTGGATTCACCCTCTTGGTCTACCGATACAGAAAAATTGATCGGCTGACAACAGACCTGGCAATCTTCAATATAACGCTGCTGAGTAACTGAGCAGTCGATGAGTACATCTATCGTCTCCCCACAATAGGGGCACTCTATTTGTTTCTCATCAAGTCCACTCATAAGTTAACTCCACTTGAAATGACAACGGGGTCAGCGCCACTTTGCCACACCGCATGCTTTTGCATAACGGCGGCAAACAGCGCTGAATTGATAATGACCTCACTCCAGTGGCGCAGCCTCGGGTACGGCGACTGCGTAAACCACTGCGGATCAACCGCCGCAAACTGCCGGATGAATGGCACCACCGCCGCATCGGCGATGGATAGTTGATCACCCAATAGGTAGGGATTTGTTTGCAATTGAATCTCCAGCTGCTGCAAAAACAGTTCGCCCGCCGTGCGGTAAACGATCTGTGGATGTTCGGGATGGCGGTCGGCATATTTGTACCGATCCAGCGCCGCCTTAAAGCTGCCATCATTGATGGCCACCAGTGCCGTTGCCGTAACAAGATACTGACCATCAGCGCCAAGCCAGTTGTCCGGGTCATGCCGCTGCAGCGCCCATTGCATAATGTCCCAACTTTCATCAATGACCTGGCCGTCCGGCAGTACCAGCACCGGCACACTGCCTTTAGGCGATACCGCCAACATGGAAGGCGGCTTGTCGCGCAGTTGCACTTCACGCAATTCGTAGGGCACCCCGCTAACATGCAACGCTAGGCGGGCACGAATAGCATAGGGACAACGCCTGAATGAGTAGAGGAGTGGCAACATAACCATCTATTTAACACTACATCCTGGATACAGATGATCATATTTTTACGCTAACATTGATAGGCGCGGGATCAATCTACGTGACCGTTCTTCACGCCACTTCGTAATCCACATCAGCCATTTATGTCAGACGTGCTGACTCCAGCATCACAACTGTCAGTTATATAAAGGTAATCCCTGCATGAAAGCTCCAGTCCTCGAATCTGAAACGGGTACTCTATTAAATTGTACATCTCTGCCTGGCAACTACCAATTATTGCGGCTGCATCTGCCACAGCTCAGCCAGACCATCGCCGCCGGACAACAGTTACGAATTGAAAGTGAATACCTGCCGGTGATGCGCGGCCATCCAGGTCAGCAGTGGGTTGAGCTGTTGAGTACCTCATCACACCCATGGATAGCACCGCAAGCGGCACTGTATTGTGAGGTGGTGGGCGAGCCGTTCCAACCCCCTCACGCCGCTGCCAGCGTATTGCTGATTGGCGAAGAGCTAGGTCTCGCCCCGATCACCTTTCTGGCAGAGACATTAAAAAAAGAGCGCCGCCATTCACTGCTGGTGTTGCTCGGTTTTAGCGGTGAACTCCCCTTCCGCCCTGCCCCTTCTCGCATTATGGTCAAGGAGCTGCCCGCCGGTGTCATCGCCACCATGCCGCTACTGGAGGACTGGTTGGTGGCCGGCCGCATTGCCCATGCCGATGAACCGCCGGGCTGTTTTGGTGGTGATGTATTAACCCTGGCGCGCCATTGGCTGCAACAGACACAACTGCAACCACCCTTTGGAATGGTAGAAATTTATATCAGTGGTAAGGAGGAGATGGTCGAGGCTGGAGCCAGCCTCGCTAAAGCGTTTAATCTGAAGTATCAGACGGCCATGCTGCTGGACTAGAACATTTCACTGGGCCGTTTCCGTGATCCGACCATTTTCCCGGCATCAGACGCCTCCTCCCCCTCAAGTGTCATGCCTTTCATGGCAAACTCCAGGTCGGGCGTCACCCCTTTGCCCAGCTTGATCATGAGCCGCACCTCATTGCTTGAGTCAGCATAGTGAATCGCCTCTTCGTGGTTAATCTCACCAGCCTGATAGAGTTCAAACAGGGCGTGGTCAAAGTCTTTCATGCCCTGCTGGCCTTTTTTCATGGCATCACGCAACAGGTGCAGATCACCACGGAGGATAATATCGGCGACCAGCGGGGTATTGAGCATCAGCTCCACCGCCACGCGGCGCCCCACGCCACTGATATGAGGCACCAACCGCTGCGCCACGATCGCTTTGAGATTGAGTGACAGATCCATCAACAACTGCTGGCGGCGATCATCAGGGAAAAAATTGATGATGCGGTCAAGCGCCTGATTGGCATTGGTCGCGTGCAGCGTGGTCAGCACCAGATGGCCAGTATCGGCAAAGGTAAGTGCATGTTCCATAGTCTCGCGGCTGCGAATCTCACCGATCATGATCACATCCGGCGACTGCCGCAGGGTATTTTTAAGGGCGTTTTCAAAGCTGTGGGTATCGATACCAACCTCACGCTGGGTGACGATGCTGCGGCGGTGTTGGTGTACATACTCGACCGGATCCTCCACCGTCACAATGTGACCATCACTGTTACTGTTACGGTAGCCCACCATCGAAGCCAGGGTAGAGGATTTGCCGGAACTGGTCGCCCCCACCACAATCACCAGGCCACGTTTAGCCATGGCAAGCTCCACAAATTGGTCCGGCAGGCGTAGCGCCTCAAAGGTTGGAATATTGTTTTTGATGCGGCGGATAACCATGCCAACATCATTCTGTTGGCGGAAGACGTTGATACGGAAACGGCCAATATCATGGTCATGAATGGCAAAGTTTGACTCGAGTTCCGTCTCGAACTCACGCCGCTGGTGGGGCGGCATCACCCCGTAGACCAACATTTCGACCTGCTGGCTGTTGAGCGGACGATTTCCTAACGGCCGCAACACCCCATCAATCTTCAGACTAGGTGGCATACCCACGGTGATAAAGAGATCCGTTGCCTCTTGTTTAACCACAAATCTCAAATAGGCCTTGAGGTTTATCGGATCTGTCAGACCTTCCTTGGACATTGATGGCATTTTTATGATCTCTCAGTAATATATTACGCAGATAAAGGCCATCTTACTCCAACCCAACAACCGCTCAAATCCAAAATCAGCCCTATTGGGTTTCATAAAACCGCTCATGTAAGGTCTGTTGTACTACCACGACAAATCAATTCCATATCGACGATCTACGGCCGATACTCACTAGCAACAACGTTTAAGGATAGTCCATGAGTCAGACAGAATATGACCTCTGCATCATCGGTGGCGGCGCCGCCGGGCTGGTGGCAGCGGCCGGTGGTGCCACACTCGGGGCCAAAGTGGTGCTGGTGGAGAAACATAAAATGGGCGGCGACTGCCTGCACTACGGCTGCATCCCCAGCAAGAGCCTGCTGCACGCCGCCAAGGTGGCTCACACCATGCGCACAGCGGACGGCGCCGGCATCACCGCACATGAACCAGAGATCAATCTGGCAAAGGTGATGGAGCGTGTTGCCGCCGTGATCAAGGCCATCGAACCGCACGACAGCCCGGAGCGTTTCCGCACTCTGGGGGTAGAGGTGATCAGCGGTAGTGGCAAGTTCACCGCGCCGGACAGCTTTGCAGTAGCGGGCAAACAAATCCGCGCCCGTCACTTTGTCATCGCCACTGGTTCACGCCCGGCAATCCCCGCCATTGCTGGCATTGAGGGCGTTCCCTACCTCACCAACGAACAGCTCTTTGACCTACGCGAACCCGTGCCCAGCCTCATCATCATTGGTGCTGGTCCAATCGGCCTGGAGATGGCTCAAGCCTTCACGCGGCTCGGCAGCAAGGTCACGATGGTGCAGCGCGGCAGCCAGCTACTGCCACGCGAAGACGCCGATCTTGCGGCGGTCATCGCCCAGCAGCTGGCGGCCGAAGGGGTAGAGCTGCTCACTGGCCACACCCCCACCAGTGTCGAAGGGCAGAAGGGCGACATCCACCTGAACGTGCGCGACAGCCAGGGCGTAGTGCGCACCCTGCACGCCAGCCACCTGCTGCTGGCAGCGGGCCGCAGCGCCAACATCGAAAACTTAGGGCTAGAAGCCGCCGGAGTCAATGTCGAAAAAGGTCGCATCGTCCTCGACTCACGACTGCGCACCAGCAACAAAAAAATCTTCGCCGCCGGTGATGTGGCCGGCGGCCAGTTCACCCACATGGCCGAACACCACGCCGGGATCGTGCTGCGTAATGCCATCTTCCGTCTGCCTGCCAAGATTGAGCAACGTGTCATCCCCTGGGCCACCTTCACCGACCCAGAACTGGCCCGCGTCGGCCTCTCCGAAAACGAAGCCAAGGCAGCAGGCATCGACCACCGCGTCTACACCTTCCCGCTCGCCGAGATCGACCGCGCCCGCACCGATGGCATCAACGCTGGGCTGGCCAAAATCATCACCACCCCCAAAGGCAAACTGCTAGGGGCCGCCATCGTCGGCGCCAACGCCGGTGAATTGATCCACGAATATGTACTGGCCATTGCCAAAGGCATGAAGGCAGCAGACCTCTCCGGCGTCATTCACATCTACCCGTCACTGGCGCAGATCAACCGCCGCGTCGCCGACGCCCGCCTGAAAGAGAGGCTGACACCGACGACAAAAAAATGGATCAAAGGGATTTTTTGCCTGCGGGGTGAACGGTAACTGTTTACCGCAGAAGCATAGAGTAGACGGGCCGGAAACAGGAGGCGTGGTCTGTCACCTATTTAATCGGCTTTTAATGCGAGCCCCCATTTAACCAGAGTCATACCAGATAGCAGCACAATGCTACGACTATAGACCTGACCCCGTGCGTTATTTTCACTCATAGCACCGGGTATAACCACGCAACACCCCCGCCAACGGGCTAATCACCACATTACCACCACGATTCAACACATGGGTATAGATCTACGTCGTCTTCACATCGGAGTGCCCAAGCTGCTCTTGCACCGTGCGGATATCGGCGCCACGCTGCAACAGATGAGTTGCAAACGAATGGCGCAACGTATGGCAGGTGGCCGGTTTATCAAAACCTGTCTTCTTCACCGCCAGCTTGATAGCTCGTTGCAGATTTTTCTCATAAAGATGGTGGCGGCGTATTGCATCAGACTTGGGATCTTGTGACCGTTCTGCTGCAGGAAAAACATACTGCCAGCGCCACTCACGCGGCGCATTCGGATACTTGCACGCCAAGGAATAAGGAAGATAAACATCCCCATAACCACCCCCCCAAATCCTTCTCGTGCCCCACCCTGTTGTGGCTTAATGAACTTGTACACCGAGACGGGATAAACCAACCCCAACCAGAAAAAATGTATCAAGAATGAGCAAATCAAAGACAATATTTTCAAATGAATTTAAAGAAGATGCAGCCCGTTTAGTTCTGGATAAAAGTTATAGCTACACAGAAGCTTGTGAAGCGGTAAGCGTAGGAGAGTCAGCATTACGAAGAGGGGTTAATCATCTGAAAATTGAGCGGCAGGGAGTGACTCACAAGGGTAAATCCATTGCCTCTGATCAAAAATAAATTCAATGATTTCAGGCCAGAGTTAAGCCGCTGGAATGGGAAAA
>JAYWDX010000023.1:0-4556 GCA_043779675.1 Tenderia sp. (SeqCode) | reverse complement strand
AAGTCGGTGGCACCTGACGGGCAAAGCGGGCGAGTCCATATTGTGATCCAGCCACGTAGCGCCCAGCCCAATCCCGTCAATAAAGGGGCCGTTCAACCGTGAGTATTTTGGGGGCCGATAACATCTTTAAGCAGTATCGTGGCCGCTCGGTGGTTGACGGTGTCTCGCTGGAGGTGAAAAGTGGCGAGGTGGTCGGGTTGCTCGGACCCAATGGTGCCGGCAAGACCACCAGTTTTTACATGATTGTGGGGTTGATCCCCTGTGACAAGGGGCGGCTCTATATTAATGATCGTGATATCACGGCGTTGCCGATGCATGCCCGCGCCCGTCTCGGTATCGGTTATCTGCCGCAGGAGGCGTCGGTCTTCCGCAAACTCAGCGTGGTCGATAACATCATGGCGATCCTCCAGATCCAGCGTGGCCTGAATGGTCAGCAGCAGGAGGAGAAGCTGGAGGGGTTGCTGCACGAGCTGCATATCGGCCACATCCGCGACAGCCTCGGCATGAGCCTCTCTGGCGGTGAGCGCCGCCGTGTTGAGATCGCCCGCGCCCTGGCGATGCGCCCCGATTTTATTCTGCTCGATGAACCCTTTGCGGGGGTCGATCCGATCTCGGTGATCGACATCCAGCGTATCATCGGTCAGCTACAAGAGAAGGGTATCGGCGTACTGATTACCGATCACAACGTGCGCGAGACGCTGGGTATCTGTCAGCGCGCCTACATCATGAGTGAGGGGCGTGTTATTGCTCAGGGTGCACCGGACGATATCCTTGCTAATGAACAGGTACGTAATGTCTATTTGGGTGAGCATTTTCGGCTCTGAAATTCAAGGCTGTATCCCGCAGGTAACTGCGGTAAACTGCTTGTCTTGCCAGACGAATGATCTACACATGAGTGATCACTAGCAGTATTGAGATAACTCCAACAGATGAAACAATCACTTCAACTTCGCCTCGGCCAACAGCTGACCATGACACCGCAATTGCAACAGGCGATCCGCCTGCTGCAACTGTCGACGCTTGATCTGCAGGCTGAAATTCAGGAGGCTCTGGAGAGCAATCCGCTCCTTGAGATCAACGAAAACTCCGCCCCTGCAGATGGCTCCGATGACCATTGGGAGAGTGGTGATGTGGAGGCGCCGTCGGCAACTGAATACAATTCTGCCAGTGAGCACGAACAGTTGACCGATGTGCCAGTGCCAGCGGCAAGCCAGGACTCGGCGGTAGATCTGCAGGCCACCGAGATGCCCGATGAGTTGCCGGTTGATAGTAACTGGGAAGATGTCTACGACAGCGTATTGCCCAGCAGCAGCGCCAGCAGCAGCTCTGATGACGATTATCGCGGCTTTGAAAATCAGAGCGATGGCGGCGAGAGCCTGCAGGAGCATCTGCTGTGGCAGATGCGCCTGACCCCCTTTAGTGATCTTGATATGCAGATTGCCGAGACCATCATCGATTCGATCAATGAGGAGGGTTACCTCACCAGCTCGCTTGAAGATATCTGCGCCAGCTTAGTACTTGAAGATGGCATAGAGGTGGAGCTGGATGAGATTGAGGCGGTATTGCATCGTATCCAGAATTTTGATCCGGTCGGTGTGGGCGCCCGTGATTTGCGCGAGTGCCTGCTGCTGCAGCTGCAAACACTTGACTCATCAGTGCCGGAGGTTGAAGCGGCCATTGCCCTGGTGCGCAACCACCTTGATCTGCTTGGCGGTCGTGACTACAACCAGATCATGCGCAAGATGAAGCTGAGTCGTGAGGAGTTGCAGCAGGTCATTCTGGTGATCCAGGAGCTCAATCCACGGCCAGGCAACAGCATCGATTCGACGCAGGCGGAATACATCGTCCCGGACGTCTTTGTGAAAAAGATCAACGAGACCTGGCGTGTTGAGCTTAATGCCGATGCGATGCCACGATTGCGTGTCAATAGCCAGTATGCCGGTCTGATCCGCCGTGCCGATAACAGCAGCGACAACACCTATCTGCGTAACCAATTGCAAGAGGCGCGCTGGTTCATCAAGAGCCTCTCCAGCCGTAACGAGACACTGCTTAAAGTGGCGACCGCCATCGTTGAGCGGCAGCGCGGTTTTCTTGAGTTTGGCGAGGAGGCGATGAAGGCGCTGGTGCTGAACAATATTGCCGAAGAGCTCGGTATGCACGAGTCGACTATCTCGCGCGTGACTACCAAAAAATATATGCACACCCCACGTGGCATCTTTGAATTGAAATACTTTTTTTCCAGCCATGTGGGTACTGCCGAGGGGGGCGAGTGTTCCTCAACGGCGATCCGCGCCTTGATTAAAAAACTGGTGGCGGCTGAGAATCAAGGCAAACCGCTGAGTGATAGCAAGATCGCTCAGATCCTTGAGGGTGAGGGGATTAACATCGCGCGGCGTACGGTAGCCAAATATCGGGAAGCGCTATCTATCCCCCCTTCCAATGAGCGTAAGCGGTTGATGTAGCGCCGCACAGCAGGTAAGCAAACCAAGATGGAAATTTCAGCGTTATTGACGGCCCAGCATATCCATTGCGATGTGGCTGTCAGCAGTAAAAAACGTGCCATGGATGTTTTGAGTGCGCTGTTGGTGGGGGCGGGGGCGCCACTATCAGAATCTGAAATATTTAATGGTCTGATTGCCCGTGAACGGCTTGGCAGTACCGGGTTGGGGCATGGTATAGCCATTCCCCATGGCCGTTTCAGCAACCTTACCCAGACCGTTGCCATCCTGGTACAGTTTGCCCAACCAATCGATTACGATGCGATTGATGGCGAGCCGGTTGATCTGGTAGTGGCGCTGATGGTGCCTGAGGCGTCTACCGATGAGCATCTACAGCTGCTGGCAACACTGGCAGAGATGTTCAGCGATGCCGATACCCGTGATGAACTGCGCCATGCGGAGGCACCAGAGCAGGTTGCCGCTGTTATTGCGCGCTGGTCCCCTGCTGACCAACAGGCCGATTCTCAGGTCTGACAGGTCTGATCTGTTACCCCATGACCCACTCATCCCGCATGGACTCGCCCGTTACCGCAGTTCATGGCACCTTGATGGAGGTGTTTGGGACGGGGGTGCTGTTGTCTGGCGCCAGTGGCAGCGGTAAGAGTGATTTGGCGCTAGGGTTGGTGGATCGTGGTCACCGTTTGGTGGCGGATGATCAAGTGGAATTTGTTGTTGCCGAAGGTCAGCTGCTGGGTGGTTGCCGCACTGGCTGCGCCGGATTTATCGAGGTTTATGGCCTGGGCGTGGTTAATCTGGCGCGTCTGTATGGTGAACAGGCAGTGTGCCAGGAGCTGCCTTTGGGGCTGGTGCTCAGTCTCGAAACGGCGGATGATCATCGGATCAAATTGAGTGACCGTTTGTTCTGCCAGCAGCGTGACTGGACACTCATGGGGGTGAGTGTGAGGGAGTTGTTATTGCCCTGCGGCCAGGGGCGCAATTTGCCGTTACTGGTGGAGACGGCGGTGCGTCTCAATCGTCTTTGGCAGCAGGGTTACAATGGCACCGCTGAGTTTGAGGCTTGTCAGATTGCTCTTATGCGGGAGGGGCGTGCATGAAACTGGTGATTGTCAGTGGCCTATCGGGTTCCGGTAAGAGTGTGGTGTTGCACACCCTGGAAGATCTGTCGTTCTACTGCATCGACAATCTGCCGTTGAGTCTGCTGAAGGAGTTCGCCATCCAGATGGCTCAGGGCGCGCTGGGCGAGTACCAACGTGCCGCTGTCGGGATCGATGCCCGTAACCTCAATAATGACTTTGGTAGTTTTGCCGATCTGGTTGCTCAGATTCGTGCCTTGGGGCTGGCATGCGAGATCATCTTTCTGCAGGCTGATGATCACACCCTGATCAAACGTTTCAGTGAGACGCGCCGTAAACATCCACTCACCAAGGTGGGCATCTCCTTGGCCGAGGCGATCAAGCGGGAGCGCAAATTACTCAGCGGCTTGGCGATTAGCGCTGACTGGTGTATTGACAGCAGCCTCACCAATATTCATCAGCTGCGCGATATCATTCGTGCCCAGATGGTGAGTGAAAACAAGACGCTGACGTTGACCTTCCTCTCCTTTGGTTTCAAACATGGTATTCCCGTAGATGCCGACTTTGTCTTTGATATCCGCTGCCTGCCCAATCCCCATTGGGATCCGCAACTGCGGACCCTGACGGGCTTGGATGAAGGTGTGCAACGGTTCCTCAGCAAGGTGCCGGAGGTCAATGAGATGTACGAGGATATCCAGCGTTTTCTGGCACGCTGGATACCGGCGTTCCAGGCGGACAACCGTACTTATATGACGGTGGCGATAGGCTGTACCGGTGGCCAGCACCGCTCGGTCTATCTGGCCAAACGGCTGCATGACTACTTTTCGCCGTTTGATTTTGATGTCTTGCTGCGGCATCGGGAGTTGTCTCTGTGACCACTGGGCTGCTGATCATCAGCCACGAGACCATCGGTGCCGCCTTGGCTGATACTGCGTCGTTGATGTTGGAGATGTGCCCAATGGCGCTGGAGTTGTTGCCGGTCTCGCCCGGCTGTACCCCGGAGTCACTCTACGACCGGGCGATG
>JAYWDX010000022.1:0-5959 GCA_043779675.1 Tenderia sp. (SeqCode) | reverse complement strand
GCTGCGCGAGGTGCTGGTCAGTGACGATGTATTCGAAAAACTTGGCCGCTTTAATATCTTCGCCAATGCTTTGCTGGCGAACGACGAATGGCGCAAGGGGTTCAACGTGTACGAGAACACCATCTCGTCACTGTATGAGGCGTGCAAGCCGGAAGTGCTGGGGCGCGGCAAGGGGCGCGAGGTGGCGGCGTTCCAATATCTGCGCGGCGTGATAGAGAGCCTCATCGAGCAGAAGGACATCGACGCGATCAGCCTGAAGATTGCCGAGTTGCTGGATGAGAGCGTGGTGGTAAACGACGCGGAGGCTTTCAAGGCGCGGCAATACAACGCGGAATACCAGATCATCCAGAAGGGCAAGTCCTGGGATCTTAGTAAAATCAACTTCGACAAACTGCGTGAGGAATTTAAGGAGGCGACTTACAAGAACATTGAAATCTCAGACCTGCGCGCCTTCCTGCAACACAAAATCGAACTGATGCTGCAGCAGAACGCGACGCGCACCGACTTTGCGCAGCGCTTGCAGGAGATTATCGATGCCTACAATTCTGGCGGTTCATCCACCGAAAATGCCTACGAAGAGTTGATAAAGTTCGCGGAAGACTTGCACGCGGAAGATGAGCGGCACATCCGCGAGGGCCTGAATGAAGATGAGCTGGAGCTGTTCGATTTGCTGAAAAAGGACAAGATGACGCAAGAGGAAACTCAAAACGTCAGGCTCGCGGCCAAATCGTTGCTGCATCGTTTGCTGGAGGAGCATCCCAAAGTGCTGGTGCAGGATTGGTACAAGGATACGCAGACCAAGAAGATGGTGCGCTCTGCCGTCGAGAAAGTACTGGATAGCAACCTGCCCGAAAGTTACGACCGCGTGCTATTCCGGGAGAAATGCGACAACGTGTTTTACCTGATGCTTGACTATGCGAGCCATGGCAGGAAGTGGGCGGCTTGAGCCTGAGTCCTGTAGGTTAGTTATTGATCGGCGAGGTAGTTTTCATGCACACACGCTATGACACAGATCACCTTACCGAAACCAAGTTTGAACAGTCGCATTAACGGTGTCAGGTCTCAATACTGTTCGGTTAGATTCTTTTTTCATGCAATTTCCTTGGCGGCACCGGTAGTGGCGTAAGCAGTTGCGGCGAGAAGTTTGTTTTAAGGTTTCGCTCAACCGAGCGATTGTGACTTGCGTAGGGCGAATGCTGAGGTGGGTGTGTCCGTTATTGACAGTACACCCCAGCGGCGCGGTTACTCGATAAAGTTGTAGAGCAGCTTGATCTCATCGGCCCAGATATCGGAGTCGATGGTTTCGAGCACCAGCGGCATCTCTTCCATGCGTGGGTCGTTGGCGATAAAACGAAATGTATCCAACCCTATCTCACCCTTGCCGAGGCTGTGGTGGCGGTCAACACGGCTGCCGAGTTTGGGTTTTGAATCGTTGAGGTGCATGGCCTTTAGATATTTGAAACCGACGATCGCTTCGAACTCCGCCATGGTTGCATCATAGGTTTTGCGGTCACGCAGATCGTAACCGGCGGTAAAGGTGTGGCAGGTATCCAGGCAGACACCGATACGTGATTTGTCCTCGATGCGGTCGATGATCTGCGCCAGATGTTCAAAGCGGTAACCGAGATTGGTTCCTTGCCCGGCGGTATTTTCAATCACCGCCGTTACCCCTTCGGTACAGCTCAGTGCATGGTTGATACAGCCGGCAACCAGATTCAGCGACGCCTCTTCATCGATCTGGTTGAGATGGCTGCCGGGATGAAAGTTTAGGTAGCAGAGTCCCAGCTGTTGGCAACGCTCCATCTCATCAATGAAGGCACGTAGCGATTTTTCACGCGCTTCCACCTCGGGGTGGCCAAGGTTTATCAGATAGCTGTCATGCGGTAATACATCCTGCGGTCGGAAACCGCCCTTCTCCATATTGGCCTTAAAGGCGCTGATACTCTCCGCCGTCAGCGGCTTGGCCACCCACTGGCGCTGGTTTTTGGTGAAGAGCGCAAAGGCCTTGGCGCCGATGGCGATGGCATTCAGGGGGGCATTCTCAACACCGCCACTGGCACTGACGTGGGCACCGAAATATTTCATAACTGCAAAGCCTTTTATTAACGGGTGGATTCAACTCTGAGGCGGCCATTCTAAAACAAAGCGCCACCCGCTTCACGCTATTGTGGTCTAGGGTGTAGAGTGGAAGTACCATTTGAAAGGGATTCAGGGCAGTGACAGATCAGGCCATCGCCGTGTTTAATGCCGGCTCCTCCAGTCTCAAGTTTGCACTCTACCGCTTGGCGGGCGGTGCGCAGTTGCGTTGTATCAACCATGGCCAGATTGCGGGCATCGGCCACATCGGTCAACAGAGCCGTTTTGTTGTATATGACGCGGCCGGTGTGGTGCTGTTGGATGAGGTCTGTGATGTTGCCGATCACGCCGCTGCACTGCAACGGCTGTTGCAGTGGCTTGATGAACATCAGCATGGTCTGGAGCTGTTGGCGGTGGGCCATCGCGTGGTCCATGGGGGTGTCGCGTTTGCCGCGCCGGTAGTGGTGGATGACGCGGTGCTTGAGCAATTAAAACAGCTCATACCGCTGGCACCGCTGCATCAGCCACACAACCTTAAGGCGATTGAAGCGTTGCGCACATTCCGGCCCGATCTGCCACAGGTTGCCTGTTTCGATACCGCCTTTCATCGCACTATGCCTGCTGTGGCGCAACGTTATGCACTGCCGCACAAATTTTTTGAGAGTGGTGTACGCGCCTACGGTTTTCATGGCCTCTCCTACGAATATATAGCCAGTCTCTTGCCAGGCTATCTGGGTGATGTTGCCGGTGGCCGGGTGATCGTCGCCCATCTCGGCAACGGCGCCAGTATGTGTGCCATGCACGGGGGTAAAAGCGTGGCGACCACCATGGGCTTCACGCCGCTTGATGGCCTGGTAATGGGCACCCGTTGTGGCGCGATCGACCCTGGCGTACTGCTCTATCTGTTGCGTCAGGGCATGAGTGTTGATGAACTGGACGATCTGCTGCAGCAGCGCTCTGGCCTGCTCGGTCTTTCAGGCATCAGCAGTGATATGCGCGCTCTATTGGCAAGCAGTGACAAACATGCCGTTGAGGCGGTGGCGCAGTTCTGTTACCGCGCCGCCCGTGAGATCGGCTCACTGGCGGCGGCACTGGCAGGCCTCGACGCCATCGTCTTTACCGGCGGCATTGGTGAGCATTCAGTAGCGATTCGTGAGAGTATTTGCCAGCAGTCGCAGTGGCTGGGGGTGCAGCTGGATGAGGTGGCCAATCGCAATAACAGCGCCTGCATCAGCACCGCAGAGAGTGCAGTATCGGTCTGGGTGATGGCAACGGATGAGGAACTGGTCATCGCCCGCCATTGTCACAAGTTGGTCACAGCGTCGTAACTATATAAATGTAGAGTAATGGCCGCTGGTGCCATCAAAAAAACAGGGGTACTCAATGTCATCAACTGAATTTAACGGTCCACTCTCCAGCGAACTGCTGGCACAGATAAACGGCTACTGGCGCGCCGCCAACTATCTTTCGGTGGGGCAGATCTATCTGCTTGCCAATCCGTTGCTGCGCCAGCCGCTGACGCTTGACCACGTCAAGCCGCGTCTGCTGGGCCACTGGGGCACGACGCCGGGGTTGAATTTTATCTACGTGCATCTCAACCGCATCATCAAGGCGCTTGATCTCGACATGATCTATCTCGCCGGTCCTGGCCATGGCGGTCCGGCTCTGGTGGCCAATACCTATCTGGAAGGGACCTACAGCGAGTTCTATCCCAACATCTCGCAGGATGCAGACGGCATGTGTCGTCTCTTCAAGCAGTTCTCTTTTCCTGGTGGCATTCCCAGCCACGTAGCGCCGGAGACGCCGGGTTCGATTCACGAAGGGGGCGAGTTGGGATATGTGGTCTCGCATGCCTTTGGCGCAGTGTTTGATAATCCTGATTTGATTGCCGCCTGCGTGGTGGGTGATGGTGAGGCCGAGACCGGACCGCTGGCCGCCGCCTGGCACTCCAACAAATTTTTGAATCCGGTGAGCGATGGTGCAGTGTTGCCGATTCTGCATCTAAATGGTTACAAAATCGCCAATCCAACACTGCTGGCGCGTATTCCACATGAGGAGCTGGAGCAGCTCTTTTGCGGTTATGGTTATAAGCCCTATTTTGTTGAAGGGGCTGATCCGGCAGAGATGCATCAGAAGATGGCGGCGACACTTGATCTGGTTATGGCCGAGATCAAAACCATTCAACGCAACGCCCGCGAAAATGGCGTCACAGAGCGGCCACGCTGGCCGATGATTATCCTGCGCTCGCCCAAGGGGTGGACTGGCCCCAAAGAGGTGGATGGTCTTAAGGCCGAGGATTACTGGCGCTCCCATCAGGTGCCGCTCTCAGAACTGTTTACCAAGCCCGGCCATCTCGAACTGCTGGAGCAGTGGTTGCAGAGTTATCACCCTGAAGAGCTGTTTGATGACAACGGCACACTGCGCCTCGAACTGGCAGCACTGGCGCCAAAAGGTGAGCGCCGCATGGGGGCCAATCCAGTTGCCAACGGCGGTACGTTGCTGCGTGATCTGTGTCTGCCTGACTACCGCGACTATGCCGTGCAGTTAGCCGCGCCCGGCTCCGCTGTCGCTGAGAGCACTCGGGTGATGGGTGACTATCTGCGCGATGTGATGCAGCGCAATCTTGCGAGCCGCAACTTCCGTGTCTTTGGTCCAGACGAGACGGCATCCAATCGCCTCGGTGCGCTGTTTGATGTGACCAATCGCGCCTGGATGGCGCAGACAAAACCGGAGGATGATCACCTTGCGCCCGATGGCCGGGTGATGGAAATCCTCAGCGAACACACCTGCCAAGGGTGGCTTGAAGGGTATCTGCTCACCGGTCGTCACGGCCTCTTTTCCTGTTACGAGGCGTTTATTCACATCATCGATTCGATGTTCAACCAGCACGCCAAGTGGCTCAAGGTAACCAGCAAAGAGATTCCGTGGCGGCGGCCCATCGCCTCGCTCACCTATCTGCTCACCTCACACGTCTGGCGCCAGGACCATAATGGTTTTTCACATCAGGACCCCGGCTTCATTGACCACGTCGTCAATAAAAAGGCCGATGTGATTCGTGTCTATCTGCCGCCCGATGCCAATACTCTGCTCTACATCACCGACAAGTGTCTGCGCAGCCGTAACCTCATCAATGTGATTGTGGCCGGTAAACAGGCCGAGCCACAGTGGCTCGACATGGCGGCGGCGATCAAACATTGCAGCGCCGGTATCGGCATCTGGGCGTGGGCCAGCAGCGACCATGATGGTGATCCCGATGTGGTGCTGGGCTGCGCCGGTGATGTGCCGACGCTGGAGACCCTCGCCGCCGTGCAGCTGCTGCGTGAACATCTGCCACAGCTCAAGGTGCGGGTTGTCAACGTTGTTGATCTGATGACGCTGCAACCGAAGGAGGAGCATCCGGATGGTCTCACCGATAAGGAGTTTGATTCACTCTTCACCACCGACAAGCCGATCATCTTTGCCTACCACGGTTATCCATGGTTGATCCATCGCCTCGCCTACCGCCGTACCAACCACCCTAATCTGCATGTGCGTGGCTACAAGGAGGAGGGGACCACCACTACACCGTTTGACATGGTGGTGCTCAATGATCTTGATCGTTATCATCTGGTGATGGACGTGATCGATCGTGTGCCGTCACTCGGCTATCACGCCGCTCACGTCAAGCAGCTGCTACGCGACAAGCTCACCGAACATCGTCAGTACATCATCGAACATGGTGAGGATATGGCCGAGATCAAAGAGTGGCGCTGGCGTGGCTAAATATAATGTGGGCACAAGGCGTGTCCCCTGCCGACTAAGAACCTGTTTACGATCTTGATCAAGGGATGCAGCGCACCAACCAAAAGTAGGCGCCTCTAGGCGAGGCGGAAACGGGCGAAAA
>JAYWDX010000021.1:0-2867 GCA_043779675.1 Tenderia sp. (SeqCode) | reverse complement strand
ATTAAACAACCGGCCAAGAAAATGTCTTGGATATAAAACACCCAATCAGGTATTTTTGGGAATCAACCCACCGGTTGCACTAGCGTGTTGAATCTGCGCTCCGTAACAGTTAAACATTGATGATGTTTTACCTTTCGATTGGGATGCTTAAAAAGCATTTTGCGAAGACCGAAGATAGGGATCAGCGATACGCAGGGGGGGAGTGTGACATTCAAGGCCAATAATGGAAGTCAGCTTTTTGAATTCACTGTGGATCTGTCCATGCCACAACAACTAGGCAACTGGCATGAGATTTTGGAAATCGCTAGCGCGATTGAGGGGGATATTTGGCGGAGAGAGAGGGATTCGAACCCTCGATAGGCTTGTGACCTATACACGCTTTCCAGGCGTGCTCCTTCAACCGCTCGGACATCTCTCCACTACCCCGCTATGCCTGACTTTACCAGCCATAGCGAGGACGACAGGATATACCAGATCCAGCATAGTTGCAATCCGGAAATCATCCTCAGGCCCCCACAACAGATAAGAGTGTTATTGAATAAAACTTCTTTACTGACGATAACTTATAAATAGAAACTACCATTATCTGTGACAAAAAGAGAGGCCTCTTCCATGGTTTACGACTCCTCTGCCGCTCTAACACCGACCCGTGTCGCCATTAACCACGCCTATCTCGGCGATGAGGGCGAACAGGTCGATGCCCTGCTGCCCCTCGCCAAGCTCGACGAGGCTGAACACGTCCAGGCAAAAGAGTTGGCGCGGCAGCTGGTGACACAAGTGCGCACCATGGAACGCTCTCTGGGTGGCGTTGAGGCCATGCTCAAGGAGTACGACCTCAGTAGTCAGGAGGGGGTGCTGCTGATGTGCCTGGCCGAGGCGCTATTGCGCATCCCCGACACAGCTACAATCGATAAGCTGATACAGGACAAACTCTCCCGCGCAGAATGGCACCGCCATCTGGGCAATAGCTCATCGCTGTTTGTTAACGTCTCCACCTGGGGGCTGTTACTTACGGGCCAGATCGTTAAACCAGAGGAGTCACCCTCACTCTTCAGCCGCATAATCAGCCGCAGTGGTGAGCCGCTGATCCGTATGGCTATCAAACGGGCGATGGAGCTCATCGGTAATCAATTTGTGATTGGCGCCACCATTGAAGCGGCGCTGATACGTAGCGTTGATGAGACAAACAGACTATATCGCCACTCTTTCGACATGCTTGGCGAAGCGGCCCTCACCAGCGCCGATGCCGAACAGTATCTGGCCGCTTACCACCACGCCATTGCCACACTTGCCAGCCATGGTGGCAAGGGCGAGCTGTTTGACCATCCCGGCATCTCCGTCAAACTCTCTGCCCTGCATCCCCGTTATGAATATAACCAGCGGCAGCGGGTGCTCGATGAGCTACCCCCAATATTGCTGGAGCTGACTCTGGCCGCCAAGGCCGCCAACATCAACATGACGATTGATGCCGAAGAGGCAGACCGTCTCGACCTCTCACTCGACGTCTTTGAGGTGCTGCTGCGCAACGAAGCACTCAACGGTTGGAACGGTCTGGGCATCGCGGTCCAGGCGTATCAGAAACGCGCCATCTATGTGATCGACTGGCTGGCCGAACTAGCCGCCCAATGCCAACGCCAGATCCCGATTCGTTTAGTGAAGGGGGCCTATTGGGATAGCGAGATAAAATTGGCACAGGAGCGTGGGCTCAGCGGCTATCCGGTCTTCACCCGCAAGATTGCTACGGACGTCTCATACCGCGCCTGCGTCCGCCGCATCTTCAACTATGGCGGCCACTTCTATCCCCAGTTTGCTACTCACAACGCCCACAGCATCGCCAGCATTATCGTCATGGCCGGGGCGCGCCCCTTTGAGTTTCAGCGTTTGCACGGCATGGGCGAGGCGCTCTACGCCACCCTGTTAAAAGCGCGGCCACAACTCCATTGCCGCGTTTACGCACCCGTTGGCAGTCACAAAGAGCTGCTCCCCTACCTGGTACGACGGCTACTGGAGAATGGCGCCAACAGCTCATTTGTAAATCAGATCAGCAATAAACAGCTGCCACTCGAAGCGATCATTACCGATCCAGTGAGCGAGATTGAGGCGTCACACCACCGCCACCATCCTGGCATTCCCGCCCCACTCCATATATTTGGTGAAGGGCGACTCAACTCCTACGGCATCAATCTCGCCGATGGCGAGGCGCTGCAACAGCTTGAGGCGGCACTGCAACGGGCCAGCACACAACGCTGGCACGCGGCGCCGATTGTTGATGGTCAAATACTAAAAGGTCGCGTACAGGCCATCCTTAACCCGGCTGACCACAACGACATTGTGGGTGATATTACCCTTGCCGATAGCGCCACCGCCGACAAGGCGCTGGAGGTTGCCTACAAGGCCGCCCCCGACTGGTCCAAAAGCAGCGCCAGCAGCCGTGCCACGCTGTTAGAGTCTGCGGCCAACTTGATGGAAGAGAGTCGTGTCGAATTGATGTCGCTTGTGATTCGTGAAGGTGGCCGCACCATCAACGACGCACTCAACGAGGTACGCGAAGCCATCGACTTCTGTCGTTACTACGCCGCCCAGGCGCGCCAGAAGTTTGATCAGCCCACTGTATTGCCCGGCGTCACCGGCGAGAGCAATCAACTGCAACTGGTCGGGCGCGGCGTCTTTATCTGTATCAGCCCGTGGAATTTCCCTGTTGCCATCTTTACCGGTCAGATTGCCGCCGCACTGGCCGCCGGCAACTGCGTCATCGCCAAGCCGGCCGCTGCCACACCGCTCTGCGCGGCCTACATCGTGAGACTGCTACAGCAGGCGGGCATCCCTAAAGAGGTGCTGCACTTTGTGCCCGGCAGTGGTAGCGAAGT
>JAYWDX010000020.1:0-12620 GCA_043779675.1 Tenderia sp. (SeqCode) | reverse complement strand
AGTTGCTCCGGCCACCGTTGTGGGAGGTGGTAACCCGATCATTTCTAAACGCTAATGTTGATAACTACTATGTGTTGGCCTAACGAAATGACACTTTAGCGCCAGTTTGTGTATATGGAGTTTTTATCAATCGCTCCCGACATGTAACATTTTCTGCTCAAGATTGAAAGATTGCTGACGTTATTACCTGTGGCGAGGGGAACAACCCTGACGTAGACAGTATGCACTGTCTAGTTTTAAGTCATACAGCTTCGTGTTTGCATGGATGAATTTGAGGAATACCCCAAATGGTTAACGCATTTGAGCACTTTCTGGGAAGATTTAGTTGGCGCGCCAAAATCCTTGGCTTGGCCACTATTTTTGCGCTTGGCACACTGGCTGTTGGTGCTATGGGCGCCTATTCCATCATTAAACTCAGTGAGGACGTCAAGGTACAGAATGCCAAATCGACTGAGCGCACCCAGATCATTGAAGAGGCACAGTTTGCCCTGTTGAGAATGGGAACGGCACAGGCCGAGGTCATCGCCCGGGTTGATGTTGCTGAGATCAAAAAGGCGGCGGTCACTGCAATCAAGGCGGCGGCAGATCTGGAAGAGAAGCTCCACAATCTACACCAGGCGTTGCCCAACGATACTAAAGTGGTCGAATTGCAGAAATTGGTACAGGAGCTTAAACCTAGGCGCATGCAGGTAATCACTCTGGCGCGACGTGACCGCGACGATGAGGCGCTGGGTGCCCTTGAGGTGATGGTGCCGGTATTCAATCGTGTGGATCAGCTAGCCGATACGATCATCGCCGAGCAGCGCCTGGCGACCAAAAACTATCTGGTCGAGATCGAGCAGAAGGGGAAACAGACCGTTTATGTATTGATGATATTTGTTGGCGTTGGTTTGGTTGTCAGCATCCTTTTGAGTCTGGTGATGGCGCGCTTTGCAGTCAAACCGATGTTTTTGCTGGAACGGGCCATGGCGGCGCTGGCGACAGGCGATCTACAGGTCAAGTTGACAGAAGCTGGTCGCGACGAAGTTGGGCGCATGGTCAACGCCATGAACAGCACGGTTGAAGACCTGCATGCCATCGTTACCAGCATTCAGACGGGCACCAATATGTTGAGCAGTGAGGCCGACCATGTGGCCACTGCTGCGGATAAGATTCACAGTGTTTCTAACGATCTGCACAAGGGCGTCAAGGGCATTAAGAGTGATGCCGACATGGTGATGTCCACCACCAATAACGCGGCACATGAGTTGGAGCAGGCGGCCAAGCGCGCCCAGCAGACGGCAGATAGTTCTGAATCAACCGTGGCCACACTCAGCAAGACTACAGCCGGTTTTGAACGCTTCCAGAGCCAGATGGAGAGTACCGCTGAGGTGACACGTGATCTGGCCAGAAAAGCGGAGAACATTACCGCCATTACCAAGACTATTCGTGACATCTCCTCACAAACCAATCTGCTGGCGCTGAATGCGGCGATCGAGGCGGCCCGTGCCGGTGAGCAGGGGCGCGGATTTGCGGTGGTGGCTGATGAGGTGAGGCAGTTGGCGACCCGTACCGCATCGGCAACTTCAGAAATATCAACATTGGTCGAAACAATTTCGGCCAGTGTTAATAACGCGGTCGAATTGTTGGATCGTTCGGTTGCCGAGTCCAGTGAAAATATCGCGGGTCTGAAGCAAGTGGTGGAAGAGACGGCGCACAACCGTGATCAGGCAGTTTACTTGCGGGATGTGATGCATCAAGTAGTCAACATGATGGGTGAGCAGGGGCATGCAGTGGGTAGCATTAATAAATCGGTGAACGGCCTGTTTGATTTGAGTGCCGAAACCAGCAAGCAGACGCAGATACTACACTCCTTATCTACCAGTCTTAATGAGTCAGCCGCTGACTTGGGGAAGATCGTGGATAAGTTCAAGCTGTGATATCAACAATTTTTTGTTAAACAATATTTTGTAATGTACTGGAGACTTTAATGATGAAGATCGGACCTTTTTATGTGAAAAAATTAACAGCACAGATTGCCGTGGCGGTGATGGGGGCTTCGGTGGCGTTTGGCGCCATTGCTGCCGAGACTATGAAACCATCGGAGGAAGACATTGCAAAATATCTGCGCCCCGCTACCGTGCCGCAGCCCGCGGACAACTTGATGACTCCCGAGCGTGTTGAGCTGGGTAAATTCCTGTTTTTTGATCCACGCCTGTCAGGTTCAAACTTCATCAGTTGCGCCACTTGCCACAACCCCGCACTGGGATGGTCTGATGGCCAGCCGACGGCGATTGGTCATGGCATGGGGCAGTTGGCGCGCTCGACACCCACTATCCTGAACACCTCCTATCAAACCTTCCAGATGTGGGACGGTCGTAAACGCACGCTGGAAGAGCAGGCGCTTGGGCCTATCGAGGCCGGTGGTGAGATGGCGCAACCGATGGCTGAGCTGATTCCGGAACTCAAGACCATCCCCAAATACGCAGTGATGTTTGAAGCGGCCTACCCTGGCGAAGGCATTTCCAAAGAGACTCTTGGCAAGGCGATTGCTAGTTTCGAACGTACGATTGTCTCTACGGACTCTGTTTTTGACCGCTGGTTGAAGGGGGTGAATACCGCGATGAACGATTCTGCCAAGCGCGGCTTTGAGGTTTTTAAGGGTAAGGCGAATTGTGTGGCCTGTCATAGTGGCTTTAATTTCACTGACAATGGCTTTCACAACATCGGTCTTCCCGATAGCAAAGACGATGGTCGTTATCTGATCAAAAAGGTTGCAGTAATGAAGGGGGCCTTCAAGACCCCGACCCTACGTGATGTCGCGCTGACTGCCCCTTATATGCATAACGGCCAATACAAAACATTGGCAGAGGTGGTGGAGCATTACAACCGTGGCGGTGACAAGAACCCTGGCAATCTCGATCCGAATATGAAACCGCTCAATCTCAGTAAGGATGAGAAGAAGGATCTGGTTGAGTTCATGAAGGCGCTGACGGGCGATCCAATGGCATTTGTTGTTCCACAGCTGCCGGTTAACTAAGGTTTGGATAGGGAAATGAAAAAGGAGAACATTATGTTGAATAGAAAAACTGTTGTGGCCGGCCTGATTATTGCGATGTTTTCGGTGGCGGCAGGCGCCGCCGAAGTTATCGTGGTGCAGAATAGTAAAAGTTTTAAAAAGGATGGCACCAAAATAGACAAACTGGAGATCAAGGCGGGGGATACGGTCAGATTTAAAAATGAAGATCCATTCTTTCATAACATTTTTTCACTCTCTGAGCTGAAGACCTTTGACTTGGGGTCCTATCCGGTGGGTGAATCGAAGACGGTAAAATTTGATTCGCCCGGCGTGGCAGAGGTCGAGTGTGCGATCCACCCTGACATGTTCCTTGAAGTTACGGTTAAGTAATGTTTAATCGGGCCCGTCTTCTGTTCGGGATGGTGGTGTTGGCCATGGCGGTCGGCACCATCAATGTGGCCGAGGCGGCCAGAGAAAGACGCCAGAATGCAGATGACGCAAGATCAAAACCGTTGATACGTGGTGCGGTTGTCTTTAAATCGTATTGTGTGTTGTGTCATGGTGAGAAGGGTAATGGAGTGGCCCGTGCCACCAAGCTCTATGGGCAGATGAATCTGGTCATCATTGAAAGGGAGCCGGAGTTTTACGAAAGGGTTGTTCGTGATGGTGGTACAGCGGTTGGTTTTTCGAGATACATGCCCGCCTGGAAGAATGAGCTGACGGAGGAGCAGATAAAAGATGTCATTGTCTATCTGGGTGCCGTTAATGACCCTGTGCGGCGTGGTGAGGCAGTCTTTAAAACCAATTGCATTCTTTGTCATGGTATTAAAGGTGACGGCAAAGGGCGGGCAGCGGTGCTGTATAACCCGCCACCAGCAGACCTGACTCGCAGTGACAAAAACGATGAGTACAAACGTTTGATTATCACCATGGGTGGTGCGGCAATGGGCCGATCTGAGGTGATGCCGATATGGGGTCAACAGCTGACGGTACAGGAGATAGATGATGTAGTGGTCTATCTTCGCACTATTGTCGTGAAACTTTAATTCGGCTGACGCAATATATTCACGCTGTGAATTGCGTAATGCAGGACGTAGGAGGCAGAGATAATAAACATGAAAATAGTTAAGAAAATGGCGTTGGCGCTGGTGGTATTGAGTTATGTGTGTGGTGCTGCCTATGCCGAGGAGTCACGTGAAAGTCGCAATGAAGTACGCGATGTCATGAAGCAGGCCAAGGCCAAGTCGAGCCAGGCAGCGCGCGGTGGCCTGGCCTACAAGACCTACTGTGTTCTATGTCATGGTGCGCACGGTGATGGTGTCGCCAGAATAATCAAATTGCATAGTGGCTTGACTCTGACCATTGGCAAGCAGTCGGATGAGTATTATGAAAAAATCATTCGTGGTGGTGGGGCAGCGGTTGATCGTTCTGGTTTTATGCCCACTTGGGATGATGAACTTTCTGACGAGCAGATCAGTGACGTGGTGGTCTATTTGTCATTGATCACCGATCCAGTACGCCGTGGCGAAGTGGTATTTAAAACCAACTGCATCCTCTGTCATGGCGTGAATGGCGATGGTAAGGGACGTGCCTCTAAACTCTATAATCCACCACCTGCCGATCTGACACGTAGCGACAAAAATGATGATTACAAACGTTCGATCATCACTATGGGCGGTGCGGCCCTGGGACGTTCGGAGGTCATGCCGGTCTGGGGTGAACAGATGGGCTCAGATGAGATTAATGACGTGGTGGCTTATTTGCGTACTATTTTGGTAATACCACCGACTGAATAAACAGGCGTTAGGTTGCTTGCCGGAGGGCGCGGAGATTTTTTCCGCGCCCTCTCTTTTTTCTGCTTATGCTGCTGGCAGGGTTATAATGCCGCCCTTCGAGTTGATAGCGAGCAGCAGGAATCCCTATGAGTGATACACAACAGCGCCATGATGATGGTATCGAGCGTCTGCCGCTCAAGAGCTTTTCCGAGAAGGCCTATCTCGAATACTCCATGTACGTCATTCTCGACCGCGCCCTGCCACACATTGGCGATGGTCTCAAGCCGGTGCAGCGCCGCATCGTCTATGCGATGTCGGAGTTGGGGCTGTCAGCCACGGCCAAATTCAAGAAGTCGGCCCGCACCATCGGTGACGTGCTGGGTAAGTTCCATCCTCATGGCGACAGCGCCTGTTACGAGGCGATGGTGCACATGGCTCAGCCCTTTTCGTTCCGCTATCCGCTGGTGGATGGGCAAGGCAACTGGGGTTCGACCGATGATCCCAAGTCCTTTGCCGCGATGCGTTATACCGAATCGCGTCTGGCCCCCTATGCCGAGCTGCTGCTGAACGAGGTGGCGATGGGCACGGTGGAGTGGACGCCCAATTTTGATGGCACGCTGGAAGAGCCAGCGGTGCTGCCGGCACGTGTGCCCAATGTGTTGTTGAACGGTGTGACGGGCATTGCGGTCGGCATGGCCACTGATATTCCCCCGCACAACATGCGTGAGGTGGTAAGCGCCTGCATCCGCCTGCTGGAAGAGCCAAATGCCTCTGTCAGCACCCTCTGCGAACATATCCTTGGCCCTGATTATCCTACTGAAGCCGAGATCATCACCGCCAAGGCTGATCTGATAAAGATGTATGAAAGTGGCAACGGTAGTGTGCGCATGCGCGCCACCTACGAACGTGAGGATGTCGATATCATCATCACCGCGTTGCCGTACCAGGTCTCCGGCGCCAAGATCCTGGAGCAGATCGCCCAACAGATGAATGCCAAGAAGCTGCCGATGGTGGAGGATCTGCGCGACGAGTCCGACCACGAAAATCCAACACGACTGGTGATCACGCCGCGTTCAAATCGAGTTGATGTTGAGGCGTTGATGTTGCACCTCTTCGCCACCACCGATCTTGAACGTTCTTATCGCATCAACTTCAATGTCATCGGTATTGATGGCCGCCCGCGCGTGAAAAATCTGCGCGAGATGCTCACGGAGTGGCTGGAGTTCCGCACCGAGACGGTCCGCAAACGGCTTGAATACCGCCTCGGCAAGGTCAACCGGCGCCTGCATCTGTTGGAAGGTTTGCTGATCGCCTTCCTCAATCTTGATGAGGTGATCCACATCATCCGCACCGAGGAGGAGCCCAAAGCGGTGTTGATGCAGCGCTTTGAACTTACCGAAGAGCAGACCGACTACATCCTTGATACCAAACTGCGGCAGCTGGCGCGTCTGGAAGAGATGAAGATTCGCGGCGAGCAGGATGAGCTGGCCAAGGAGCGCGACCTGCTGGAGAAGCTCCTCGGCTCCAAACAGCGGTTGAAGACCTTGATCCGTAACGAGCTGTTGGCCGATGCCGAGCAGTATGGCGATGAACGTCGTTCACCCATTGTCAGCCGTGGCGCCGCCAGCGCCCTCGATGAGACGGCGCTGACACCGGCCGAGCCGATCACTGTCGTACTCTCTGATAAAGGTTGGGTGCGCGCCGCCAAGGGTCACGATATTGATCCACTGGCGTTGAGTTACAAGGCGGGCGATGGTTATCGCGCCATGGCTCATGGTCGCAGCAATCAGCTGGCGGTTTTCCTCGATTCGACCGGGCGTTGTTACGCCGTGCCTGCCCACACACTGCCGTCTGCCCGTGGCCAGGGCGAGCCGCTGACAGGGCGTCTGACGCCACCGCCAGGGGCCGAGTTTGTGGCGGTGATCATGGGCAATGAAGCGGATCGGTACCTGCTTGCCAGTGATGCCGGTTACGGTTTTGTCGCCAAGCTCGGTGACCTGATGGCGCGTAACAAAAACGGTAAGGCCCTATTGACCCTGCCCGCCGGGGCCAAGGTGCTGCCGCCCGCCGCCATCACCAATGTTGAGACCGGCAGTGTGGTGGCGGTGACAACGGAAGGGCGGATGCTGGTCTGTATGCTCTCCGACCTGCCGGAGCTGAGCAAGGGCAAGGGCAATAAAATCATCTCGATCCCCTCGGCACGGGTTGCCAGCCGTGAAGAGTATGTGGTGACACTCAACACCGTCGCCCAAGGCGAGAGCCTGACACTTTACTGCGGCCAGCGCCATACCACCTTCAAGGCCACTGACCTTGACCACTACCGTGGTGAACGTGGTGTTCGTGGTAACAAGCTACCGCGTGGTTTTCAGCGGGTTGATCGGGCGGCGCCTGGGGATAAGTAGTTCTATAGATTGAGGTGTAGGGGCGGGATGATTTTTTGTACTTCCCCCTTGAACTCTGGCAATCGTCCCGCATCTAATCTGCCGGGGCGGGTGCCCTACGATTGTTACCTGTGTCTTCTGGAGGATGAATGAAACGCGTACTACTGTTCCTGGCCACCAACCTGGCCATTATGATTGTGCTGAGCATCACACTGCGGTTGTTGGGGGTGGATAGCATCCTTGATGAGCAGGGCGGCAACCTCAACATGACTTCACTGATGATCTTTGCCGCAGTGTTTGGCATGGGTGGTTCGTTTATCTCCCTCTTGATGTCCAAGTGGGTCGCCAAGCGCTCAACCGGCGCACGGGTGATCGAACAGCCCGCCAATGCCACCGAGAAGTGGCTGGTGGATACTGTGCGCCGTCAGGCGGAAAAGGCGGGTATTGGCATGCCCGAAGTGGCGATCTTTGATTCACCTTCGCCTAACGCCTTTGCTACCGGCGCGCGCCGTAACGCCTCACTGGTGGCGGTCAGCAGCGGTCTGTTAAATGCCATGGACAAGGATGAGGTGGAGGCGGTGCTGGCCCATGAAATCAGCCATGTGGCCAATGGCGACATGATCACCCTGGCGCTGATCCAAGGGGTGGTGAACACCTTTGTCATCTTCTTTGCGCGTGTGATTGGCCACTTTGTCGATCGTGTCATCCTTAAGAATGAACGTGGCCACGGCATCGGCTTTATGGTGACCACCATTGTGGCTGAGTTGGTGCTGGGCATTCTTGCCTCGACCATCGTCATGTGGTTCAGTCGCCAGCGTGAGTTCCGTGCCGATGCTGGCGGTGCCAGCCTGGCAGGGCGTCAGAAGATGATCTCGGCCCTGGAGCGGCTTAAACAGGGTGTGACGGAGCCGCTGCCCGATCGGCTGGCCGCCTTCGGTATCGCCGGCGGCATGGGTGGCGGCCTGAAAAAGCTGTTTATGAGTCATCCGCCATTGGATGAACGTATCGAGGCGCTGCGCCGCAGCGCTTGATCCAGCACTGTTTGTCCCTGGCGGCCCATGTGGCCGCCAGTGTTTTTCACCCCCTGCCGTAATCCTCTCTATTTTATTCAGCATTCATTCAGTTTGGGTGGCGTAACGTTCAATACGTGGGAAAGATTTTCATTCGGGCCAGTCGGTCAGGGTGAGAGGAGTGAGGTGATCACCCAGCGATGGTTGATCGGGAAATCAAAGAGGAGAAATGTTATGAAACGTATTATTGCTGCTGCCGTTATGGCCTCTGCATTTGTTGCTGCCCCTGCAATGGCCGATCTGGATCTGGCCAAGAAGAGCGGCTGCCTGGCTTGCCACAGTGTTGACGCCAAGGTTGTTGGTCCATCCTGGAAAGATGTTGCTGCCAAATTCAAGGGCAAGGCTGATGCCAAGGCTACTCTAGTGAATTCTATCGCTAAGGGTAGTAAGGGCGGCTGGACTGCTGTTACCGGTGGCGTACCAATGCCTCCGTATTCACCACGTGTTGCTGATGCTGATATCGGCAAGCTGGCCGATTTTATTCTTGGCCTGTAAGCGCTACACGTAGTTAGATAGATCTCCCTTCATAGCCCGGGCAACGTCGAAGTCCCCCTCGACAGCCCGGGTTTTTTTATGTTCAGAATTTACCATCCAGATCTCCATTCGGACCGTTTCCGGGTATTCTTACGCCTCATGTGTTCCCAAAATAAATGGATACGACAATGCGTTTATTGATTGTTGAAGATGAAGCGGAGTTGCGGCAACAGTTGCTGGAGCGCTTTACCCAGGAAGGGTATGCGGTGGATGCCGCTGCCGATGGCAAGGAGGGGTTCTACTTTGGCAGTGAATACCCTATCGATGTGGCAGTGGTGGATGTGGGGTTGCCAAAGCTGTCGGGCATAGAGATGTTGCAGCAGCTGCGTGCGGCGGGCAAAACCTTTCCGGTGCTAATTCTGACGGCGCGGGGTCGCTGGCAGGATAAGGTGGCAGGCCTCGATGCTGGGGCGGATGACTACCTGGTCAAGCCATTTCATATAGAAGAGCTGGTGGCACGTATCAAGGCGCTGGTGCGCCGCGCCGCCGGGGTGGCGCAGCCGGTATTATCGTTCGGTCCGGTCCGGCTCAATACCGTGACACAAGAGGTGACGGCCAGCGGCGGGGTGTTGGAACTCACCGCCTATGAGTACAAGGTGTTGGAGTACTTGATGCTCAATGCGGGCCAGGTGATATCTAAGAGTGTGTTGACTGACCACATCTATGCTCAGGATTACGATCGTGACAGCAATGTGATCGAGGTCTTTGTAGGCCGTTTGCGGCGCAAGCTTGACCCCGACAATACCCTGCAACCGATTGAGACGCTGCGTGGTCGGGGTTACCGCTTTACCCTGCAACGGAGTGAGGTGTGATCTCGATCAATAGCCGTATGTTGATCACCGCCGGCATTGTGCTGGTGGGTTTTCTTGGTATCACTGGCGTAACCCTGGAGCGCTCGTTCATTGCCAGTGCGGAAGAGGCGTTGAAAGAGCGCTTGCGGGTTCATCTGACGGCGATTATCGCCTCTTCCGATACCCGCGAGGATGGCACGCTGCAGCTGGTCTATGCACTGCCGGAGGCCCGTTTCTTTACTGAGGGGTCAGGACTCTACGCCAAAATTCTTGGCAACAATGGCGAGGTCCTTTGGACCTCGCCCTCGTTGGGGAGCCTTACCTTGCCGGTCTATGCTGGGTTGGGGCGTGGCGAGTCACTTTATGAACAGCTCAACGCTTCTGACGGCACGCCGGTGCTCACCTATAGCCTTGGAGTCACCTGGGGTGACAGCGAGAAGATTCAGGGCGGTTATACCTTTGTGGTGGCTGAGAGCATGGATCGACTCAATCAGCAGATTTATCAGTTTCGTCAAAACCTGTGGGGCTGGCTGGGAGGCGTGACCATTGTGCTGCTGCTGATGTTGACCATTATCCTGCGCTGGGGGTTGGCGCCGTTGCGGCGGGTGGCGGCGGATCTGCGTGAGATCGAGGCGGGGGGGCATCCGGAGTTGATCGGGCGTTACCCCAAGGAGTTGCTGGGTCTGACCGATAATCTTAATGCCCTGATCCGTAGTAATCGTGAACATGAGGAGCGTTACCAGGCCAGCCTGGGTGATCTGGCGCATAGCCTGAAAACGCCGCTGTCGGTATTACACGGGGTTGTTGAGGTGCCAGGTCAGTCGCTTTCGGGTATGCGGGCCGCAATACAAGAGCAGGTGCAGCGCATGGATCAGATTGTGCAGTACCAGTTACAGCGTGCCGCCACGTCGGGTCGTACCGCCTTGTTAGCGCCTGTGGATGTGGCGGCTATCACTGGCCGGGTGATTAAGGCGCTGCACAAGGTCTATGCCGATAAGGGGGTGCGTAGTCAGGTGGAGGTACAGCCATACCTTGATTTTCACTATAACGAGGGTGACTTGATGGAGTTGCTTGGCAACGTCATTGATAATGCCTTTAAGTGGTCGCGTGGCAATGTGGTAGTTCGTATCGGCAAGGTTGCGGGGGTGCTATTGCCAGGTGATGCCCTGCTAATTGAGGTGATGGATGATGGGCCAGGCATTGCGCCAGAGCAGATCGATACGGTGTTGGCGCGTGGCGGCCGACTTGACACACAGGTGAGTGGGCATGGCCTGGGGTTGGCTTTGGTGCATGATATTGTCGATCTCTACCATGGCCGTCTGGAGATTAGCCGTGCCGAAATTGGTGGCGCGTTGGTACAAATAGCCTTGCCGTGGAGACGATAGGGCTAAACCTATCGCTTGCTGGTGTCGATAAAACTGGTAAGAGTGTAGTTTAGCAACGGGACAATAAGGAGTGTTGGGCCCTCAACCATAGGAGTGTGTCCAATGGATATCAGCGGCATCAGCAGTACGGCAGTCACGCAGGCGAGCAGTGCCAAGACCGGTGAAGAGGTCAGTATCGCCATCCTTAACAAGGCGCTGGATATCGAATCCAAGACCGCCAAAGATCTTATCAACAGTGTTGCCAGCCCGTCGCAGGAGGTTCCGCGAGAGAAGCTGGCGTCCCATCTCGGCAGTAATGTTGACGTTAAAGCCTAGTTAGAAAAACAGTTTGCCGCCCGCCAATGGGTTGGTGATAAACAGGTTTTCCACCATCTGCGCAAAATTCAGCCCAAACCGTGGACTGAGTTCTGTTGCCCGTTGTAGCAGCCCGGCTCGGTCGAGTGCAGTGGGCGATTGGCGGAAGGCGATTACGATTACATTTTTGTAGCCGGGCACGGTCAGGCAGAGAGTCAGGTGGTGGAACTGTTGGCGGATCTTTCTCAGGATGGTGTGTAGCTCCTGGGCGTGGCTGATCAGCAGGTTGACTACCATGATGCCGTCGCGCGATAGCGCCCGGTAACAGTGGTAGTAGAACGCATCCTCGTGCAGTAGTGCTGGCATGCCATTGTGGCCGTAAATATCCACCAGCAGGGTATCCACGGGCCGTTTATTGGCAGCGACAAAGTCTGCGGCATCGTCAATCACCAGTTGAATATTGCTGGCGATGGGCAGGGCGAAGTAGCGCTGACTGACCTCTGCCATCTCGGCATCCAGCTCCACCGCCGTGATCTTGCAATCAGGCATCTGGTGATGGAAATAACGGACCAGATCGCCGCCGCCCAGCCCCAGTAGCAGGCAGCGCCGTGGCGGCGGCTGAAACAGCAGATTTGCCAGCATCACTGGCATGTAGGGCAGCAGCAGGGTGTGTGGTTGTGCCAGATCGATGGCGCTTTGAATCGCGTGGGCATCGGTGCGCAGTAGCCGTAGCGTAGCGCTTTGATAAATGTCGATCTGTTGGCGCAGTGAGCGCTGCGAGTGAATCAGCTCGCCTTGAGGGAAGTCGATGGCTATTTGACCTCTTCAGCAGATTTTACGGCGTCACAGAGACACATGGTGGCCTTTAGAATGGTTCTGCCCTGGGTGTTAATGCCAGGCGCGTCGGCGATCCAATAATCGAGCGGTTTGGGCGTGGCTGACTCTGTTTTCATGGAGTAGAGCATAAAGTGAAGACGGGCTCGACTCAATCCTTGGGTCGGTCCGTCTTCAAAGGGGATATAGGAGGCTGTTATCTTCGATCTGGCGAGTGGCCCTTTGTTATTCATCCGTTATGAACCCTCGCCACCCTTCTATCGGCTACAGCGCGGATAACTTGAGTCTTATTTGGCGAATAATTATAAAAACTATCTTAGAGCCTATTCAAAATCTTTTTCCCCTCTTCTGAGCAACAAAGCGAGGAAGGCTAAGTTGATGAATTGGAGGCTGGTGTTGAGCTGGCGTTCGCAGTTTTTCCATAATCTCCGACATTTTTCAAGCCAGGCAAACGAGCGCTCGACGACCCAGCGCTGCGGGATGACCGCGAAGGTGTGGAGTTCATTACGCTTCGCAATCGTAACGGAGGCTCCCAGTAGCTCACGCACGCCATCGGCA
>JAYWDX010000019.1:0-3972 GCA_043779675.1 Tenderia sp. (SeqCode) | reverse complement strand
GCTTTGATTAAGTGGGCTAGTTCGTTGTTGTATGTGACAGCCTGCTTTATCTGTTCATCGAGCTTGCCCTTGATGCTTTGGAGATTGTTGCGTGTCTCTTGAAGTGACTGATCGAAATGGCTCGGAGCAGTTGTGGTGCTCCTGTTTTTTTGCGTTACTTTGAGATGTTCAGGCAATTTTTCAAAGTTGTACCCTGTCGTAACAGTTGCTATGGGTCGGTTGCCGCCCTGTGAGGCGGCGTTGCGGTTAGGTGATGACGGCAAGAGTGGCTCGAAGGTATCTTCTGCTGTATTACTCTTTTGCAGCTGGAGCTGGGTGATCAACTGCTTTGTATCTATTTTTAGGCGCCGTAGTTCATGTGGCAGCAGCGGTGCAATAAGGGTGGTACGCAGGATATGACCGTGGGTATGGAGCGGGGAGTCTTTGCCGAGGGTGTGGATAAGAGCATCAAACAATAGCTCAAGCAACTCTATATATTGGGTCTCGCTCTCTAGCTGGGTTGACTCGACGTCATGGAAACAGCGCTCAACATGTTGGTAGATGGTCGTGCCACTGCTGGTGGAGCCGAGTGTCTCCAATAACCGCAGGACCCTGCGTAATGTTACTGAAGATGATGAACAATCATGTACTGCCACTGCCTGTACCTCATGACATGGCCTGAATAAATGATAGTTAGCAATGGTATTGCTGGTCCGCTATCTCCAAGAATTTTCCCAGGGGGTCTCCTACCCGTTTCAGGCCGCAGGTCTGAAAAATTGAATTGTCGAGCTTAACCCTAAGGTGGTGAATATAGCATGAGCAACTATGTGCTTTAAGCCCTGCTTAACATGCAGTGGCTCTTTAGTGGTGTTCTGGCGTTACATGCCCATAACAATGCAGAACTGGCCCGAATCGGGTATCCTAGTGACCCTTTCAAATTTCTCTTTTCAGCTTAGCCGGAGATATGTAACGCCATGTTTACCAACGATATGACCATTGCTGGATACGATGCAGAACTGTGGGCTGCGATGGAACACGAGCGTGAGCGTCAGGAGATTCATATTGAATTGATCGCCTCCGAGAACTACGCCAGCCCACGGGTGATGGAGGCCCAAGGGTCTGTCCTCACCAATAAATATGCCGAAGGGTATCCGGGCAAACGTTATTACGGCGGTTGTGAATATGTGGATGTGGCCGAGCAGCTGGCGATTGATCGCGTCAAGCAGCTCTTTGGCGCTGACTACGCCAACGTCCAGCCGCACTCTGGCTCTCAAGCCAATGCCGCCGTTTACATGGCGCTGCTGCAACCGGGCGACACCGTGCTGGGCATGAGCCTGGCCCACGGTGGTCACCTCACCCACGGCGCCAAGGTTAACTTCTCCGGCAAGATCTACAATGCGATTCAATATGGTCTGGATGAAGCAACCGGTGAGATCGACTACGAGCAGGTTGACGCGCTGGCTAAAGCGCATAAACCGAAGATGGTTATCGCCGGTTTCAGCGCCTACTCCCGTGTGGTCGATTGGCAGCGCTTCCGCGATATCGCCGACAGTGTTGGCGCCTATCTGTTTGTGGATATGGCCCACGTCGCAGGTCTGGTGGCCGCGGGTGTCTATCCCAATCCGGTGAACATTGCTGACGTTACTACCTCTACCACCCACAAAACCCTGCGCGGTCCACGCGGCGGTATTATCCTCGCCAAGGCCAATCCCGAAATCGAGAAGAAGCTCAACTCTATAGTCTTCCCCGGTATCCAGGGTGGCCCGTTGATGCATGTCATTGCCGCCAAGGCGGTGGCCTTCAAGGAGGCGCTGGAGCCTGGTTTCAAAACCTATCAGCAGCAGGTTGTGAAAAATGCTCGGGTGATGGCGGACGTCTTCACCAAGCGTGGTTTTGAGATTGTCTCTGGCGGTACCGACAATCACTTGATGTTGGTGAGTTTCATCAGACAGGGGCTGACCGGTAAAGAGATTGATGCATGGCTGGGCAATGCCCACATCACCATCAACAAAAACAGCGTACCTAACGACCCGCAGTCACCTTTTGTTACCTCCGGTATCCGCGTTGGCACACCCGCCATCACCACCCGTGGTTTTGGTGAGGGCGAATGTCGTGATCTGACGGGTTGGATCTGCGACATCATCGACGCCAGGGGCGATCAAGCTGTTATCGATGCGGTGCGCGAAAAGGTTGCGGTTGTCTGTAAGCGCCTGCCGGTCTACGGTAGCTGATTCAGGCGACGGTAAGCGTCCAGTCAAGGAATAGAGCGCAATGCGTTGTCCCTTTTGTGGTGCCGAAGAGACTAAGGTGATCGACTCTCGCCTTGCTAACGAAGGCGACAGCGTGCGGCGGCGGCGTGAGTGCCTCACCTGCGCCGAGCGTTTTACCACCTTCGAGACCGCCGAGTTGGCGTTGCCACGCATCGTCAAACAGGATGGCATCCGCGAACCGTTTGACGAGGAGAAGCTGCGTCGGGGTATGCAGCGGGCGTTGGAGAAACGGCCGGTTGCTACCGAGCAGATCGAGGATGCGATCAGCCGTATTAAAAACCAGCTACGCGCCACCGGCGATCGGGAAGTGCCGTCACGCCGTCTCGGTGAGTGGGTGATGGCGGCACTGGCTCAGCTCGATCAAGTGGCCTATATCCGTTTTGCCTCGGTCTATCGCAGTTTTCAGGATGTTAGCGCCTTTCGTGAGGCGATCGACCGTCTCGAAAATGAAGCGCCGACCGAACTCACGGCCCCGCAGATTTCGTTGCTGCCCAACAATGATCAGAAAAAAACAAAGAAGGGTAATGAATAGTTCCCGCTTTGCTGATCTGCACACCAGGTAATCGCCTTCATGTTCACGGTTGCTGATTACAAGCACATGGCCCAAGCGTTACGTCTGGCCGAACGTGGTTTATGGACCACTGATCCCAACCCACGGGTTGGCTGTGTCATCGTGCGTGATGATGAGGTAGTGGGAGAGGGGTGGCATGAACGTGCCGGAGAGCCGCATGCCGAGGTTAACGCGCTGCGCCAAGCGGGTGATCGGGCACGTGCGGCCACCGCCTATGTGACGCTGGAGCCGTGCAGTCACTATGGCCGCACGCCGCCGTGTGCTGAGGCGCTGTTGAGCGCCGGTGTGGCGCGAGTCGTGGCGGCGATGGTCGACCCCAATCCCAAAGTGTCGGGACAGGGGTTGGCGCTGCTGGAGCAGGCCGGTATTGAGACTAGCGTAGGGCTGCTTGAGGCGGAGGCGCGACTACTCAATCCTGGTTTTATCTCCCGCTTCAGCCGTGGCCGCCCCTACGTGCGCTGTAAGTTGGCGATGAGTCTGGATGGTCGCACCGCGCTTGCCAGTGGTGAGAGCAAATGGATTACTGGTGAAGCGGCACGCGACGATGTGCAGCGGCTGCGGGCGCGCAGTTCGGTGATTGTTACCGGCATCAATACAGTGTTGGCCGACGATGCCCGTCTCAACGCACGGGTTGAGGGTGCGGTGAAGCAGCCGGATCGGCTTGTGCTCGATAGCACCCTGCGCATTGCACCTACCGCCCAGATTTTGCAGCAAACGGGGCAGAGCTGGATCGCTACCGCCTCGCACGACACCGTTAAGCGCCAGGCGCTGGAGCAGGTTGGCGCAAAGTTGCTTGATCTGCCGGTTGTTAAAGGTGAGCTTGATCTGCATGCGCTGCTGCAACAGCTCAACGAGCTTCAATACAATGAGGTGCTGATTGAGGCTGGCCCCACCCTGAGCGGCGCCTTTCTTGAAGCCGGTTTGATTGATGAACTGGTGATCTATATGGCGCCCCATCTACTTGGTGATAGTGCCAGTGGCCTTGTTCATCTGCCGCTGCTGGAAAAAATGGAGCAGCGGGTGGCGCTGGAGCTTAAAGATCTGCGCCAAGTGGGCAGCGATATTCGTCTGATATTCAAACCGCAACGGGCATAAATTTAAATATATGTTTACCGGAATCATTGAAGCACGTGGCCAGATCAAGGCGCTAGA
>JAYWDX010000018.1:0-4832 GCA_043779675.1 Tenderia sp. (SeqCode) | reverse complement strand
ACGCTGTGCTCCCCTTTGGGCCGGATAAATGACGGCGACAGTCGTGCCGCCTTGTGTGTTTCCCTCTATTTCAAGGCAACCCCCGAGCAGGCTTGCCCGTGCGCGCAGGCTATGCATACCCAGCCCCTGGCCCTGTTCGACACGCTCTGGATCGAAGCCGATGCCATCATCGCTGACTGAGAGGCGATGGTTTCCATTGACGCAGGCCAGATCAATCTGCAGATGACGGGCCTGACTGTGCTTTACCGCATTATTGATGGCTTCCTGGGCCATCCGATACAAATTGACCACGATCAACGGGTCGCTCACCTGCGCATCCGGGTCAGCGCGCAGAACACAACTTACTCCTTTTAGCGCACGGGTATTGTCCGCCAACTGTTCGAGCGCAGACGAGAGGCCTTCGGATTCCATTCCCGCCGGGTAGAGACCTCGGGCAACCCGACGGGTCATGTCGATCGACTGATTAACCAATTCCACGATTTTTTGTGCCGCCTCGGCCTCCGGCCGCGCTTGCTCATCGAGTTTCTGCTGCAAAGCCGCCCCGAAGAATGCAATGCTGGTCAGGTGCTGGCCCAAGCCATCATGTAATTCCCGGCCTATATTTTTCTGCTGTGCTTCGCTGACCCGGATCAACGCGGCTTCGAGGCGTTCGCGTTCGGCCATTTCCCGCCGCAGGCCGACATTGGTTTGTGCCAATTTTTCGGTGCGCTCCCTGACCCGTTGCTCCAATTCGTCGTGCGCGCTCTTGATCTCCGCCCGCGCGCGACGTTGTTCGGCGCTAGAGGCGGCTAACAGAAGTCCGGTCACGGCAACCACGTTGACGAATATGCACCAGCCTACCAGACTGTCCACGGGCGAACCCACAGCAAAGGGTCCAGCTCCTTGGGTTGTACCCCAGATGGCCAACACCGAGATGACACCTGTAACCAGGGTGCCCCCCCAATGATCAAAGCGGAGCGCCCCCCAAATGACGAAGGGGAAGACGGCAAGTGACGCCGGATAGTAGCCATGGCCCGCCAACACGGGTGCGGAAAAGATCGCGTAGCTAACGACCAGGAGAATAGCGAGCAGGCCCACGGCCTCGACTGCTTTCAGCGATGAAAGAACAGGGCGAGGGTGGGTGAGCCAGACCAACAAGAGCGGAGCGACCACCAGCACGCCCATCATGTCGCCCAGCCACCACTTCAACCACACCGATGCATATTCGCCGAAAGGAACAATACCGCCCAGGGTCAAGGTGCCAGCACCAACCAATGCGCTGATCATCGTACTGACAATGGCGGCCAGAATGATCAAAGCGAATACGTCGCGACGACGGTTCAGCGAGTTTTGAAAGCGAGCCCAGCGTTGTAGCAGGAAGGCGCCAGCCAATGCCGCTAAAACATTTCCAATGGCAATACTGGCGGCGAGAAGAATCGGTAAGCCCGTCCAGACATTCGCCAGAAAAGCGCCCAGGGCGATGCCAAAAGCGATGCGGTAGCCAAAAGCCAGGATAGCGACCAGCGCAATCCCGCTCGGCGGCCAGACTAACGTGACCGTATTGCCGACAACGGCAAACATCAGCCCAACTTGCGCCGCAGCGAAGTACAGCAAGGCCACGCCTGATAAGCGGACTAAAAAGGCAGCACTCATTTTATTAATTGAAACCCCGTTTACACAAAATCCCGCACACCCCCACCCTAAAGACAGCTTGCTGTTATACCCACAACAAGCGCCGCTGCAAAAGCGCCTGCATATCACGACGCCCATCAACGATCAGGAGCACATAAACATCACCCTCCATCACGCGGTAAATAATGCGATAGGGTTTGAAAAAAATCTCGCGGTACTCCCGAAGCCCCACAGCAAGCAACTCTTTGGGACAAGCGCCTCGATGAGGATTTTCGGACAAATTACTAAAGACTTTCTCAATCTGTTCAAGAACGTAATCCGCCTTGCTTGGCACATCGTGCAGATCAATGTAATCACAAAGATCTTCAAGATCATGCGCCGCATCATCGGTCAATAGAACCGCAAAGGGCATCAGCGACTCTTCCTCTGCTCGCGCATACGCTTGATGACATCACCAGCAGGTTGAACCTTGCCCTCTTCTATTTGACGTGTGCCAAGCGCCAGAACCTTCAGCAACGCCATCGTCTCCTGTGTCTGCTCATAACTCGCGATATCCTGAATGACCACCTTGGCTTCACCATTCTGAGTGATGATCAGGGGCTCCCCTTGCTTCCCAAGATTACGCACGATCTCGGCAGCATGGGCCTTGAGGTAGCTGATTGGCTTGATTTGGCTGGATAGTTTCATGGTTTGCCTCCTATAAGCAGAGGACCGAATATAGCCTTTATATGGACCTACGATCAAGATCGGAAACCACTATTTCTTCAAGTCACATTATCAGGGTTTGGCGGAGCGAAAGGTTGTTGCGGTTGCCTGGGGTTAATTGATTCAGTGTACGGTTCTTCACCAGTTCGCGTGCGCATAGCGCAGAGCCTGCCCCGCGAAGCGCTTTGGGTACCCTACCCGACTTCGAGCTATCGTGGTGAGGGATATCTAAAACGCAGGTTCATGAATTTCCGTTATAGACCTCGCCCAATTTTTCAGAGACATACTCGGCTCTGGATGCGGATTTGTTTTCCTGGCCATGCAGTGAACACCACGCAAAAAACTCATGCGGAACTATTTGGCATTCAATTGCGCGCACACCGGAACGCTGAAACTCGCTGCGTGCCGAGATTGCTGTTGCTTTCCATTTTTTGAATGACTCTTCGAAACATTCAGGGTCAGTTGCAGTAGCCTTCACCTGAGCCCAGCTCTCTTCTGTGTACCAGGTGACGCCTACTATGAGCAGCTGGCTACGGTTTCTTGCTTTGAGGCGTTGATGGAGTGTTGGTTTTATCATGATTAATGTGTGCTGTAATTTTTGGCAGAAACAAAAAAACGCGGCCAAGGGCCGCGTTGAAAATGGATTACCGAAATAATCCGTACCTTAAGAGAGGCTCTGTTAGCGTGACGTTATTACCCATAGACGGGGTTAAACGCCTGCTGCTGATCTGCCACCGGACCGCCCTTGGCCCAGTAGGGTGAGAGTTTGCGCAGTTTCTCCATGATGGGTGGAACTGCTGCAATCACCCGGTCGATCTCTTCCACTGTGTTGTAGCGTGACAGCGAGAAACGCACGGTGCCATGGGCGGCGGTGTAGGGAATGTCCATAGCGCGCATGACGTGTGAGGGTTCGAGTGAGCCTGAGGTGCAGGCCGAGCCGCTGGAGGCGGCGATTTTTTCACGGCTCAACAACATCAGGATCGCTTCGCCTTCGATGTACTCGAAGGCGATGTTGCTGGTGTTGGGCAAGCGGTTGCCGGGATCGCCGGTGACGAAGGTGGCAGGCACCATGGCGAGGATGGCCGCTTCGAGGCGGTCGCGCAGTGCCTTGACGGCGCTGTTCTCCACCATGTGGGCCGTGGCCAGCTCTGCGGCTTTGCCGAGGCCGATGATGCCGGGCACGTTTTCAGTACCGGCACGGCGGCCGCGTTCCTGATGGCCACCGCGCAGCAGTGGGCGGAAACGCAGACCACGGCGCACATAAAGCGCCCCTACCCCTTTGGCTGAGTGGAGTTTGTGACCGGAGAGCGAGAGCATGTCGATCTTGCTGTTCCTGAGGTCGATGGCCACCTTGCCCACGGCCTGCACGGCGTCAGTGTGAAACATGACGCCTGCGGCATTGGCGAGTTCGGCCATCTCCAGCACCGGGAAGAGAGTGCCGGTCTCGTTGTTGGCCCACATCACGGTGACGATGGCGACGTTGTCGCTGAGCAGTTTGCGATATTCGTCCAGGTCGAGCCGTCCCTTCTTGTCGACGCCAAGGCGATGAATGGTGTAACCATCCTTTTCGAGGAACTCGCATACCGTGAGGATGGCGGGATGCTCTACCGTGGTGGTGATGATCTCGCGCCGCTCGGGCTGGGCCTTGATGGCGGAGAGGATGGCGGTCGAATTTGCCTCGGTGCCGCAGGAGGTGAAGACAATCTCCGACTCATGTTCCGCACCGAGCAATGCCTGCACCTGGGTGCGCGCCTTCTTCAAGGCACGGCCTACCTGCTCGCCAAAGACATGCATGGATGAGGGGTTGCCGTAGTGTTCGGTGAAGAACGGCAGCATCACCTCCAGCACTTCGGGATCGACTTTTGTCGTTGCGTTGTTGTCCAGATATATGCCTTGCATTATTGCTCTCCCGATTAAGCCTTGGCCATCTCACTGGCAGGAACAAGCCGCACAAACTCACCCAGCGACTCAATCAATTTCTGTTGCACGCCACCCAGCGTCATGGCGGCCATCTGGCAACCGGAGCAGGCACCCATGAGGTTGACGTAGATGGTGTTGCCATCGACCTCGACCAGTTCGATGTCGCCGTGGTCCGCCTTCAATGCCGGGCGCAGCGCTTCGATGGTCTCTTCGATGACACGGATGCGTTGCAGGTTGGTGAGTTTTTTCCTGGCGGTAGCGGCAGGTTTGACAGGCTCGATCACCACCTTTGATGCCGATTTGAAATCGAGTTCACCCATCACACCTACCAGGATCTCTTCGATTTTTTCGTGACAGGTGGAGCAGCCGCCACCGGCCTTGGTGTAGTTGATAACCTCTTCAATCGAGGTGAGGCCGTTGGCACGGATGGTGTTTTCAATCATCGGTTTTTCGATGCCGAAACATTTGCACACCAGTTCGCCCTCATCGTGATCGTCTTCCCACACCTCGCCACGATAGTTGGCGATGGCGGAGTGCAGCGCTTCGCGCCCCATCACCGAGCAGTGCATCTTCTCGGGTGGCAGGCCGCCGAGGAA
>JAYWDX010000017.1:0-3541 GCA_043779675.1 Tenderia sp. (SeqCode) | reverse complement strand
GACGCAGGACGGTCCGGGCAAAAGGAATCAGCTGTCGCGTAAGCGAGTCAATTTGTGGCATGGACGCCATAAATTGCTCACGAGGTAGCGACACGATCTTCGAATGTATTTGTTAAAAAACCTATCTACAAACCAATTTTAACTACAAGCTCTATGGTGTCCAGAATTTAGGCACAGGCGGGCTGCACACTTCATATGCTTTACCTGATCCCTTGGAGCTGATTCTAGTGCATACACTGCCCTTCCAAACACGTACGGTATAGACATCCTCACCAAGCAGTTCCGCTGGGGGCCTGCCGGGTTCTCCCGGTGTGGCTTTGGGAACATCGAAGGAATCACGACACTTTACCTCACCGCAGGGCGGGATGAGTTTGCCGGTATTGGCATCAATAACGATGAGCTTGGGGGCAATACCATCCTGCGTCGCCTCATAACTGATCAGCAGCCCTTGTTGCACATTGTTTTCCTTGATAAGCCGCTCCAGATTGGTCGCCCGCTCACTGTCGCCGCCATCGATTTGACCTTTAAGGCTGGCACAACCACCCATGGTAATACCCACCGCCAACACTGCCGCTACCCTTCCTATTGCTGATTTTTTCATCACTACTCCTTATTTAATTACAGATGTTGTATACGATTAATTACCCTGACGCCGCCGGGCCTGCATTACCCCCTGCCACAGTTGCAGCAGGGGTAGTACCTTAAAGCTACCTAAACCAGAGGCGTAGCTCTAAGGCGATCTGGCGTGCTGGCGGGTACGCCGGCGGCAGTGCCGTACCCGTGCCAAAGTTCACGCTTTGAAATTTAAAATCCTTATTGAACAGGTTATCAATACGCAGGTTGATCAGGCCACGGTACTTGGACATTCGATAACCGGCCGTGACGCCCGATAGCCAAAAGTTGGGGCGGCCCTTATCGGCCAACGGGCCAAAATCGATCTGCTGCTGAACATAGGTCGAGCTCCAGCGGCTGAAGAACCCGCCAGCATGATAATAGGCGATGGTTAGGGGCAGGTATTGGCTTATCAGCTCATAAGGGTAAATAAAGTTGATCTGGGTCGGGTCAATGGCACGACTAAAATCTTCGCGCCGGTACTCTGCACTCAGCCCTAACGTCTCCTGCGGGGTCCAATAGAGGTAGAGTCGATCTGCCCGCTCATCTCTCACTTCACTGCTCGTTACATTAATCGATGGATCAAACAAATGGTTTGTCAGCCTGCGCTGCGCTGCCTCGGCGCCAATCAGCAGCTCCTTTGACAGGGCGTGGTCAAGACCAACGCCGTAGACCTTGGCATCCGTAGCAGTGTCATCGTCAAAGAACTGGTTAAACCCGACCACCTGGGTTGGCTCAATGGTCTGATTTGCCAGCAGCGGTCGCTTCAGGGTACGGAAAGCCGCCAACCGCAGGGAAGTTGCAGGCGACATCTGCCATACCAGACCGGCCTTGGGGTTAAATTGATTCTGTTTTAAAGAGTTGATTTGCGCTTGGTCCATATCATCAAAGGCGTCATAACTCAGCGCCAAGGTCAGAGTCATCGCATCGGCCAACGGCACGTAGCTATAAACATAGGCGTTACGGTGTTTGATGTCGCCCACCTGATCAATAATGGGGAAGACCGAACCATCGGGCAGCAATATACTCAACTGCTCCTGATTATTCTGCTCAAGATAGCCCAACCCCACCACAGATTGAAGCATGGAAGTGCGCCAAATATATTGAAGCTCCGCTAATGTCCCATCCCCTTTGAATAAATCGATTAATCCAGCCTGTAAATTATTCTCAACCTCTCTATAGATCACGGAACCAATAACATCCTGTTCAGGACTCGGCGTGTAATGAAAACCCAGGCGCGAGGTTTTAGAGTCCAATTGATCGCGTAGCGTCGTATCAAATATGGTGGTATCAAACAGCTGTTGCAAATCGCCGTTGCGGCTCTCCCGTTGTCGATACTCAAATTGGGTACTGAAATTTTCTGTAATGTTGAACTGGGCAAAGGCGTTGTAGATATTCTGTTTGTAATCACTGTTTTCACGCGGGCCATCGCTGGCGGAGTGGAACTGCCCCAGGCTGTAGGACGCCCGGCCTTGTATGCCACTCACCACCAGCTCATCACCACGGCTGCCGTGGTTGCCAATGGTGCCGCTTAATCGTAACGCTGCGCCGTTGCGGGTAAACAGCGGGCTGTACTCATTGAGTCCTGCGAGGGAGATGCCGGCACTCTCCTCTCCGGCGAGGCTGCCTTCTGTTGCTTGTGGGCTGACCGGCACGATGTTGATCGGTTGCAGCAGTTGCGCTTGCAGTAGTTCGCTCACCCGTGCAATTTCGTGGCGCGGGGTATTGGCATACGCGTCCGCCAGCAGGCGATGGGCCGCGTTGTTGCCGGGATCACTGTTTAAAGATCGCCACCCTTGCAGCAGCGCTACACGGTTAAAGCCGAGGCCTTGATAGACCTTGGCCAGACTGGCGCTGCGTGCCGCCTGATCATCGTCGAGCAACAGGCGCGAGCGGTAGACGGCGCGGTTGTCATTCAGCGCGATGGAGGTTTGCAGATCGTGCAACGCCTGCACCGGGCGGTTGCTGCTCTGTTTAACGGTGGCATCGTAGAGCCATGGTGTTGGGTCGTTGGGGTCTAGTGCTTTGGCCATGGCGAGCTGCGACGATGCAAGGGCATCGCGCCGCTCTTCATAATAGGCCTTGCCGAGATAGCTTCTGATCATGGAGCTATTAGGATCGAGACTTGCGGCATATTCGAGTTGACGACGCCCCTCTTCCAGTTTGCCGTTGCGGATCATGGCCAACCCCAATCCCATGCGTGGCAGAGGATCGGCTTGATCCAGTTCAATCGCATGTTGAAAGCGCTGTTGCGCCGCACCGATTTCGGTGCGGGCCAGATAGGTGAAGCCCAATACACTCTGTGCCCGGCCCAGCGCTGGATTCAAACTCACCGCTTGTTGCGCGGCGGCCACCGCATCGGCATGTTTGCCCTGTGCAAGATAGAGCTCGGCAATACGTGCCTGGGTGAGTGCGTTATCGGGGCCACGCGCTACGGCCTCTTGTGCTGCTTGCAGCGCACCCGGCATATCAAACTGCGCCTGATATACATAGGAGCGTGCAAGGCGCGGGGCCACGCCATCCGGATTGGCGGCGACAGCCTGTTGCGCAAGTGATGCTGCTTGCGTCGTATCGTTATTGATCAGGGCGATTATTGCCTGTAGGGCCAGACCATCGCTACTGTTGGAGATGGGGATGCGTTGCAGATCGATGTTTGCATCTTCAACCTGGCCAACGGCAAGGTATAGCGCTGCGCGATAGAGATAGACATCATCACTGCTTAAATCATCCGGCAGATTTTGCACCGCAGCCAAGGCGGCGGCTGCATTGCCACTTTGATAAAACTCCACTGAGACTTGTAACTGCTGCGCCCAGGGCTGGGGCAAGTCGCCAAATTCGAGCTGGGTATATTCCGTTACCGGTGGATAATAGAGCGCCCATTGCACTGCATCACGCGGCTGTAACAATATGCGCAGCAGTGGCGCTTGTC
>JAYWDX010000016.1:0-9302 GCA_043779675.1 Tenderia sp. (SeqCode) | reverse complement strand
AGTGCTGCGTTCTTGGTGACACTTATGTGCAAACCCTTTCAGGGTGGGCTTTAGACCGATATGTCGGGTTGAAACCCGACCTTCAATGCCGCTCTAACTGCTCGCATAAGTTCCAGACAGCGTGCAACACTACACTAGAAGCTATAACGGACACTAAAGTTGAGACCACTGCGGGCATAACTGCCCAGTGAACTGCTCTGAATCCCCTCGATCACCTGGAGCTGGTTGTAGACAAAGCCCAACGGCAGGCTGGAGCGCTGAATCGAATAGTCATAACTGCCGGAGAAGCTCAGCGCCGAGTTATAGCGGTAGTTGACGCCAACCCCAATACCCAGACTCAGATTGATCCGTTTTTTCTGAAAGTTCGTATAGGAATCGGGGTTAGTGTAGAGGTAAAGCCCTAGGTTACTACTCAGATAACCCGACCATTTATCTACCAAAAGTTTATCCACCCGGCCATTTACCGAATGGCTGACGTAGGCGTAATCATTACCCTGGCGCTTGAGATTCTGATTGATGGCAAGGGTGTAGCCATAACTCAAGGGCATGCCATGCTCACCCACGGTATTGGCGCTAATGCCGATGGTGTAAGTATTGGCGTCAAAAAACGAGCTTTGCTGGGAGCCAAAACCACGATAACTAAAATTACTCTGGTAGCTGGTACCTGTGCCTTGCCAGCCGACACTGCCAAACAGGGTCTCAGTGGTGGTGCCGCTCTGATTCGGTCGCAGCACACTTGACTGACTGGCGCGGTTGAGCCCCAGACTCCACTGCTGCTCACGCCATTTAAAGGCTAAGCCTGGTGTCATTGAGAGGGTAAAAAAATCATACTGCGCAACATGGTAGACGGTGTAGTCTGGATTGAGCCGGAACGAAAACTGCAACCCTTTTTTGATCTTGTAGTTATAGGTGATATTGGCTGAAGTCTGCGTACGATACTCAAACAGCTTGTTGGTGTAACCGACATTGGCATTGTCATCAAACCCCGTTGAATAGGCGACGTTGTAACTCATGCCATTAATGGTGCGCTGTACCTGTTTGATCCGCTCGGCCGCCGCCTTCAACAGGCGCTGATCTTCGCTGTTACTCACCAATACCTTGCGATACTCAACGATGGCCAGCACCTCCTTCTCCTCCTGCTCCAACAAAAGTCCGGTATTAAAACGTGCCGCCATATAATTCGGATCCAGGTCAAGCAGCTTGTTGTAATAGGCTTTGGCTACAGCAGTGTTTACCTGGCGCGATGCCACCAGCGCCAAATTCCAGAACACCTCCAGATCACCCCCAAACTGGGTTTCTACATTGGCAAACGCCGCAAACGCTTCATCAAGACGTCCCTCCCTGGCGTGGTGCTTACCAAGGGTCATCAACAGACGCTTTTGGATCTCCAGAGCTTTGCCATCATCCTCCGACATGGCTGCCAGCGACCGCTGGTAATAGTCAACCGCCAGCCCCAGGTCATTTTCGCGCTCAGCTATCTCACCCAAACGTACATAAGCCATACCCAGCAGCGGGTCAGTTTGCACCGCCTTCAAAAACTGCTCTTTAGCCTCTGGCAATTTACCCTGGGTCTGTAAAATATCACCTAAATCAACACGTGCTGCGCCATCATCCGGATTCTGTTTCACCCGGGCAATCAACGCCTCTTTATCAGCCAATAGCTTACGGATGCCCTGCAGGCGCCCCCCAAGCTGCTGATCAAGACGGGCATAAACATTATTCACCATCTCCACCATCTGACCTCCACGATCGTTGGCGAGTACGTAATCAAGCTCCGCGATCGCATCAAGCGGGCGATTGGCATCAAGATGCAGCAGACCGATACGAAAATGAGCTTCGAGATTGCCAGGATCAACTTTAAGCATGCGTTCGAACGCATCAACGGCAACATCAAATCTACCCGCAGCCTGACTCAGACGGGCGACGTTGCCATTGACCACAATGTTCATGGGATCAAGTTTTTGCACATCCAGGAAGGCTTGCAGCGCCCGCTCATTATCCCCGGCCTGCAACAACTGAACGCCGTGAATCAGCCCCAATTTGACATTGATCTGCCGTGCCAGATCTTCGTTAGCGCCTTTCTGCAACGCCAACTGGAAGTTACTCTCGGCCATCTCAATATTACGCATCGTTTCATAAACATTAGCCAGATAGAAATACGCTAACGGACTGTCAGGAAGCAAGACAACGAGGCCCTGGTAGCTCTGCTCAGCCTCATCAAGCAAGCCCGCCCGCACGAATGTAGAACCAACAACATGCAGCAGCTGTGCATCGGTCGGATACTTGCCCCGCAACTCATTGCCCAGCGCCAATACTGCAGCTTGATCACGCTGTACTTCCGCCCGACTCAAGAGCAATAGCCCCAACGATCGATCCGCACGGGCAGAGGCAGGCGACTCTAGCGGCGACCCCGCTTGAGCCAATACATACTGATACTCACTGATAGCCTCATCGGTACGACCAATCTCCTCCAGTGCTTTAGCACGGGCTAGGCGCAGCATGGGATTACTGGGTTCCAATTCAACGGCCCGCTGTATGTAACCCATCCCATCGACATAGTTTTTATTCTGGAAATCAATGATAGCCAGACGGTAGAGGGCCTCCACCTGATTGGGGTTGATGCGTAGCACCTCAGCAAATATCTGGGAAACATCGTCCTGGCGGTTCTCAAGAAACGCCTTGCGGCCACTCTCCAGCAAACGTAACTCCGGCCCAGCCTCTTGCGGTGTGGAAAAACTATCCGGCATGCCAAGCTCCTGGGCCAGTACCAATGCAGGAGAGAGGAGAACAGCAAAGCTCACCAGAAAACGTAAGGAGAGTGATGTGGCTTTAAGTAAAAAAAACCGCCACATCAGAAATAGATATTCATCTTGAATAGCAGCTTCCAGCCATCAAAATTGAGGCGGATAGTTGAATAATCCTCGATCGTTTTGAAATCATGTCGCAAGTAAGCGAGATTCCCCGAACTAGCATCCACTCGCTGCGGCAGCCAAAACGTCAAGTTATCCGTGGGTAAAAAATTAGTCCCCGAGGTGCCGTCACGCAGTGTCGGGCGCTTCAGGCCAATCACATACGATGCGTCGACACCGACAGATAACCAGTCATCAAAAAAATAATCCATGCCAAAGCCAGGTTGCAACATTAACAAACCAGTAGCCTGAGATTGAAGGATGATCGTCTTCTTCACACCAGCGGCCTTGCCCGCAGTAAAAAGAAACACCATGTCCTCACGGAAATCGATATCAAACACCTCGTTTAACTTTAGCTGGTAATAGAGCTTGTACTTGCTATCAATGTCAACGACGTTACGCTTCAGACCAAAATAGAACTCGTTATAAGAGAGCTTGGCAACTCGCTCACTAATAACATCGGCCGGGTCTCCTTGAACATAAAGCCCGCCTGCCGCCACTGCCCGCGAGGTCGCCTCCCAATTACCGCCGCCAAACAAAAAGGCATAATCATCATTAAGCCGCCACTGAAACTCCAGACCACCATTTGCCCCCATTTCTAACGCGGGCAGCGGGTTCTGATAATTGAGGGGTATCTGGACGTTGTTACCTGAACCGGCAAAAAGCGTGGCAAAACCACCGATAGACGATTTGAACTCAGCATCATTAAGATCCTCCAGCGCAGGCTTGTGCACACCAAGATAGATACCAACGCCAAGCGACTTATCGCCCGCCGCCATGGCCGACAAACTTACCAGGCTCACAATCAATAAGAGCAGGACTCTTGGCGGCTGCATCATTGGCAATACCTACGCCGCCTTAGCATCTGCACGGGTACGCAGGAACAGCGGCAGTATCAACAATGTCGCTACACAGCTGACGATCATGTAAATCACCACAAACACCCCCAGCTTGACGTGCGGCGGGAACTGCGACATCAGCAATACAGAGAAGCCCGCCACCACCACCACCGCATTAAAGATGATGGTGCGGCCCACGGTGCGGAAGGTCTCGGAGACCGCCGCCTCATGTGACAGCCCCGCCTTCCTCTCGGCGGTGTAGCTGAATACATAGTGGATGGCATAGTCGACGCCGACCCCGACCGCGATGCCTGCGGCCAGCACGCTGGAGACGTCTATTGGTATCCCCAGCCATCCGGCGCCTCCGCCCACGAAAGAGGTGGCGATCACGATCGGCAATGCCACCGCCGTCCCGACATACACAGACCTGAACCAGACCATCGCGAGGATCAGGATGGCGATCTTGGAGGTGAGCAGCGACCACAACTGACTATCGATCAGCAGCTCGGACCAGATGTAGGAGTTATTGGCCGACCCGGCATAATTGATCTCAACCGGCTCGCCCTTGAAGTTCTGATCCACGTAGCCCTTGATGTGGTCGATGACACTCTTCAGATGCAGGGTCTGGTCGGTCTTGATGGAGACGGTGATATTGGCGCGCTGGTAATCGAAATCGATCACCTCGTCGAGCAACTCAGGTTGCCCTGAGACTGAGTAGAGATACAACCCCTCCGCGATCTCGGCCCGGCTCTCCGGTAGCCTGTCATAGGCCGGATCCATCGCATGGAGCGTCTTGTTCAAACTCTTGAGGTAATCGACCACCGACACCGTATCGCCGACATACTCAAGCGTCTCGGCATACTCTTGAAGCGCCCCGATCTTCGCCAGCAGCTCGGGCGATTTGAGCCCCTCTTTCTCGTTCGCCTCCACCACAATGTTAAGGAACAACGCGCCGTCGAAGCGCTGGTTCACCAGTGCGGTCGACTGCACCACCTCGCTGTCATCGCGGAAGTCGCTCATCCAGCTGGAGTTGACATAGAGCTTCGCCATCCCGGCGCTGACGACCAACACCACCAGCGTCAGCAGGATCACTGCCACTTTTTTATTGTTGAGCAGAACCGCCCCGCCCTTCACCAACACAGCGGTCATGCCATCCTGCTCGGTACGCACCCGCATCGAGCGTTTGCGCACATGATACCCAGGCACCGAGGGCTTCAGAATGGTCAGCAACGCCACCGCCAGCGTCATGGTCAACACCCAACTGAAGAAAACACCCAGTCCGGTAAAGAGACCAAACACCTTGAAAGGAGGCATCTCGGCCAGGAGCAGGGAGAGAAAACCGACACATGTGGTAACGCTGGTGGTAATCAGCGGAAAACCAAACTTCGATAGAACCTCCGTAACGATCTCGCCTCCGCTGCGATAAGGGTTCTTCAGCACCTTGTTATAGTAGTGGCTAAGCAGATGAACTGAATCACTGATCCCCACCGCCATCAGGATCACCGGCATCATGGTTGAAATAGTGTAGAGCGGCACATCCAGCAGCACCATGGCACCCAATGTCCAGATGATCGCCCCCGTCATGACTAACAGCGGAATCAGGATGCCACGCCCAGTCTTGAATATCAGGAACAGCGCTACCGCCATCACCGCCACCAACAGCGGCACCATCACCTTCATATCGGCCATGGCGTTAAGCCCTGCCGTCACTTCAATGATGGGGCGCCCGGCCAGATAAATTACATCACCATTATCGAGTACCGCCGCTTCAATATCGCCACTCTGCTGCTGCCAATCCTGACCGCCCTTGCCCCACTCCTGATCGCCACCTTTCTGCCCATCACCGCTACTCTCACCACCCCACCAACTGTTACCCGCCTTAGCGCCACCCTCGGCCGCAACGATTCCCTTTATCTGCCAAAAAGTCTGATAACGGTTAGTCGCCCCTTCTTTGAGTTTGGCGCGAATCATCGTAGCGCTGCCATCGGCAGTGACTATATTGCCCACCAGGATGTCAGCGTGCTGCTCAACCTTAGCTTTTAATTGTGCGATCTCTGTATCGGTAGCCACACCGTCAGCCATCAAGCGCACCGCCCCCATGCTGTCGTCGTTGCCCTCAAATACCGTCGCCGTCGACAGCGATGCCACATCCAGCACACGATTTGCGATCACACCGGGAAGTGCAGCCACCTTTTCACTGATTCTGCCGACACGCTCCAACGTCTCTTTGTTATAAATACTCTTGCCGTCATTTTTGATAATAATCACGATGGCATCTTTGGCCCCAAACAGATGCTCTATTTTTTCATCATATTTAATCGCCGGGTGCCCATTGGGCATATAGACACGGGCATCAGTCTCCCAGCGCAACTGGCCAAGCTGCATCAGCATAAAAACAGTTATGGCGGCAATGATCGCAAGGATAATCTTTGGGTATCTAACCACAACACCGTATAACAACTTCATCTATACCATCCCCTAAAATGAGTACTTAAACTCAAAGAACACCCTGTCATTATCATGAAAATTCCCAACGAACTGGGCTTGCTGAATAGCCGCATTGAACTGCCCCTGATCATCGACGCTGGATGTTCCGAAATCAGATTTTGGCCCTTCAAAAATATCCATGCCCACTGCCACCTGAAGGCGGCTTGTCACATGAAAAGTGACCGTTGGCTTCAAATAGCTCTCATTCATAGTCTGTAAATAGATCCACAATGCCTGCGCAGTCATTGAATATTCCGGGAACTCCCGGCGCACGAACATATTGAACGAGGTATCTACTTTTTTCTGAATGATCGAGTTTTCATGATCTAAAATAATCCACTGCATCCCGCCAAGCGCCACATCCCAGCCGAGCACATTAACATCCACCCCACCGCCCCAACGAATATGATCTTTTTGGGTCTCGCCATTTGAGTCCACATACCCGTCGCCATCCGCATCGGCAATATTGCTCAGACCAAAAAACTTATCCTTAACGTAAGCCAGCTCACCTTTAAGAATATATCCGCCCATCTGCTTCACGGCAGTTGCGCCAAAGATAGATATGCGCGTATACGTCGGATAAAAATCCGGCGTCTGCCCGCCAATTCTGACACTTCGAAATACCACAGGAAAATCATCCCACGTATAAAAATAGCTCAACGACACCTCGGTATCCGCAACATCTGTTGACCACCTCATACCAACCTCAGAGTTAGCCAACGTCCAGGACTCCGGCCGTCTTGTTCCAGGCACCTCCTGCAGCAGCTCCCATTCAGAGCCTGGTGGCGCCGGCTTATGAAACTGCAAATCAGGAATCCATACAAACTGAAAATCCCCATGCGACGCATAGTAATCGAGCTTAGCGCTCCACAACGACACGCGATAATCCAACAGATCAGGAAGTATCAACTCCCTAAAATCCATCGGATTCATCTCATCAACAATACGCACCCCCTCCAACACACCCCATACGATGTACTGCTTGCCCAAACGGGCATCCCAGTTATCAGACGCAATATCAAAGTAAAACTCCCTGATCGCTGCAACAGGAGTATCTTTTTCTTGCGGCAGATTTTCGACAAAGGCCAGCGGCTCTTCGGAATTACGCTCTAGGCGAGCGGAAATTGTCTCGTAGTTGAACAGGTCGTAAGCATGGTCATAATACGCCCAGCCCGTAAAATTGAATTTAAGTCTATCTGTGACAGGGTATTTGGTATTTAGGTAGGCAGTATTGCGGATTTTTGTAATCGCACGAGGCTCACGAATACGATAAGCGAGCTCATTTTTTAGATAACCACTGACCTCCAGTCGAGACCGCGGAGCTTCAGCTTCAACCTCACTACTCACAACTCCTGACTCGGCGCCAGCATTAGTAAATACAGAGCCAAAATCAGGAAGAGACAGAACCTCCTGAGCGGAAATAGAGCAGAATGGCTGCGCAAATAAAAGGACTATGCATGACAACCACAGTTTGCGCACACCCAATCACCACTTCCCTATTTTGATCAAATAGCGACCTTGCATACACCACATAGGATGACAGGCAGGCTAGCCCCAAACCCCAACGCCGCCCCCTCGCCGGCCGGTAAGTCTACACCACAACCTGTGCATAACGCCGACTTATTTAGTACAACCTGCCCCCAACCTAGCACCGCATCAAAGTTACCGGCTACTGACATTACCGCCACGTCATCCGCCAATGGCGCTGCCTGCAACAACACCTCACTCACCTCCTCCTCAAAGGCATTTTCAAGGATGTGACGAATTAAAATGGAAACAGGCACCCCCATCTTCTCGGCACGTTGCATGACACGATCACGAAGTTCCTTTGGCACTCTTGCCCCCAAATACCCTTCTTTACGCTTCATCGCTATTGCAATAGCTTCATCGCGCCTTGCCATCGCCTCGTCCCGCATTGATCTTGTCATAGAAAATCTTTCCATTCACACAACGTTATACATACGTTATACGCACAACAACCTCACGTCAAACACCATCATCACAAAACAAAACGCCAGCACAAACCTCTCATGCTGGCGTACTACGCTAACGGCAAATCACCACTTAGAGCTACTGCCCCTTTTTCAACTCACGTTCAGTAAACTGCCTATCTTCCAAATCAACCCCGAATTTAACGTTAGTTACTTCGAATATTGACTTATGTTTAGTCTGATAGTTTTTCACCTCAACTCGATCCCAAGCCCATGCGCCCCCCACCTGTTGCCACGAAAGGGTTTGTATTTTCAATAAACTTCCCCGAGGATCGTAATACTCAGTTTTGGTCTTATAGCAAGCATTCCAGTCGGGAGCCTTGGCGTACCAAGAAACTCTTTTGCTATACTGCGGCTGCGCCTCCTTAGGAATGCTTTCTACCACGTGTAATTTCACCCCATCGGCCTCATCCACACGCACAAGCCTATGGCCATCGGCAGCCAACACACGTTCCTCTATGTCACCATAGGTAAGGTCGGAGCCAAGAAAACTATCCCCAGGATCGCGCACCGACACCCTGCGAATTTTCCTCAACTGCGGCAAATATAACCACTGATCAGCCAACTTACCCGAGGCGGCAGTGTAACCCCAGCGCATAAAACCCGTCCCCTTTGCATCAGGAGGAAACTCCGTATACAAAACCATCTTATCCAGGACGCTCTCCTTCCCGTGATAATTTTTCCACAGGCGCGCATACACATTCTTGCGCTCGTTTGCGTCTTTATCTATCAGCGCAATGGATAGTCGTGATAACTGGTCTTCACCCGGGTTTTTATATTCACAATACCGAACAATCTCATCCCCCGTCAGGTCCGCCGCTACCACAACGCCAGCCAACAGACACGCTGATACCGCAGCAATCACAGAACGCACTAATTTATACCGCATGCAACATCTCCCTAATGATTTCTATGAGGACTTATAACACGCTGGACAACCGCCTAGAGCGCGCTCACAAACCAAAGGTCCATAAAATTAATCACATAAAAAAAGAGAGGGGCTCACGCCCCTCTCTCAGATCAGCTACAGGCCCATCAACTACAAACTAAGGCCAAGGCTGGAACGGATCGGTAAT
>JAYWDX010000015.1:0-6386 GCA_043779675.1 Tenderia sp. (SeqCode) | reverse complement strand
AGTTGGAAACCGTCCGGGGCGCATTGAGCCGCGTGCCATTAAACGACGACCAAAACCATATCCATTAATGACTAAATCACGACCGTTGGCCAGGGATGAGGTGCGTAAACATGGGCACGCTAAGAAGCTTAAGTAAGTGCCATTCGTATCTGACCCCGTTTTTCCTTAGCTATCCACGCGCGCACAGCGCACCCAGCTTCGATGTAGCCTCGATGCAGCGTAGCGGAATCAAGGAGATTGTCGTTTATCCTACTACCAGCCCCGGATTCCGTTTCACTTCATCCGGGCTACCTTGCTTGGGGATTGATTCATAGTCTTTTGCGGAAAGGCCTTGAGCCAGTCACTGTATTGGCTATCAGGCGGAATAAGACCAGATTCTCGTTCATTAGTGAAGTCTGTCTCAACCGGATTTGGGGCCGCTTTGCGGAGCCGTTTTGGAATATGCGCATGCAGCTTCTTTGCGTGTGCCGTCAGATCACAACAGAGCAGATAGCTGAAGAAGGCAAGATCGTCGGTGTAGCTATGAATTGCGAATACGAGGTCAGGGTACTCCTGACTAATGTCACCATCCGGAAGCGGAAAACCAAAATAGTAAGATGGGATCAGTTCTTTGGGGATAACTTGAGACTTCATTTTTTCGATAAGGGATAGCCTCGTTGCGATCGCACCTTCCAAGCCTCGCGATGCTTCCTCTACAGCGCATACAAGCGATAAAGGTCGACCAGCTACTGACAGTTTGTTAAATAGCAGGTCCTTCAGAGATTCAATTGGAATTATTGGCGATGGGAAAATTCGCATATCAGAAACGAAGTGAAATATATCGTTTCTCTGTGGTTGACCAGATGCTCGTTCCGCCTTAAATGCCTCTACAGCAGCCTTGTCATGCTGGAATTGTTCATACAGCGGTTGGACATGTTGTTCCTTCGTACGGAGTGCGGCGTTGCATGTGGTGAAACTGGCCATAGCCGCAGCGTTTGTATTGCGCAATTCCTTTAGAAGTTCCTCGCGGGTTTTATTCCTCTCAACAATGTGTTGGGCGGCAATGGCACCAGCGAACGCACCTGCAAGAGAGCCGAGCAGAGCAGTAGTAAAGTTTGAGTTCAAGACTAACGTTGCCGAATCTATGTTGGCGCATGTTCTCTCTGAGAACCATTGAAGGCAGAGCGCTAGTGTGGACTGCGAAGGATCATTCATTTGTGCGATGTTTCTTGAGATGGATTTTGTGACGCCTAACAGGTAATGGACCCCAGCTTGGGGTAATCAAATACCCCACGTTGGGGTCTTTCCCTTTTTTATAAATTTATACCCGGTTCTAACATGAATTACAAAATTAGATTGGATGTGTGTCATAAGGTAATGAAAAGTTAAATAATTATGTTTTTGATGTGGGTGACTCGGCCTCACTCCGCCATCGAATATTACTTGATCATGAAATACCAAATACCCCAATCTGTCCTTTTTCACTCTGGACATATATTTTTCAAAATACCTACAGGCAGAATGGGACGAACGATCACTTTGTGCCGGCAAGCATTTTTGTCCGATGTCCACTCATCAGATCAACTGTTATTGCCTTCTGTTTTAAACCGCAGTTGGATCTTTGTTGCTGCGTTCAGTCTTGGGTGCGATGTGCGCACGGCGCACCTTGCAGGAGGTTGTAGGTGATTTTGCCGCTGGAGTCGGCTGTGGTCGGCAATCACTCTGTTCTGATCGACACATTCCCAATACAATCACCACATGAAAGCAATGATCCTGGCCGCCGGGCGCGGCGAACGTATGCGCCCACTTACTGATCACACCCCCAAACCGCTGCTCACGGCGGGTGGTCGTGCGCTGATCGAATATCACATTGACCACCTGGTAGCGGCTGGCATTACTGAGCTGGTGATCAACCACGCCCATCTCGGCGATCAGATCGAGGCTGCGTTGGGGGATGGCAGCCGTTATGGCGCAGCCATTCGCTATTCGATGGAGGCCACGGCGCTGGAGACAGCGGGGGGGATCTACAATGCCTTGCCGCTGTTAGGCGATGAGCCGTTTGTGGTGGTGAACGGTGATGTCTGGAGTGATTATCCGTTTGAGCATCTGCCCACTACAATTACCGGGCTGGCCCATCTGGTGCTGGTGGATAATCCGCCGCAACACCTCGGCGGTGATTTTGCCTTGAGCGGTGATCGTGTCGTCGCCGAGGGGGAAAATAGACTCACCTTCAGCGGCATCAGCATCCTCTCGCCACAGCTCTTTGCCGGTTGCACGCCGGGTGCATTCCCTCTCGCGCCACTATTGCGTCAGGCGATGGCGCGTGGCCTGGTGAGTGGCGAGCATTATCGCGGCCGCTGGTTCGATATTGGCACGCCGCAGCGGTTGCAGCAGCTGGATGAGGTGTTGCGGCGCGGCGCTTGAAGTAGGGGTAAAAAAAAGCGCGCCCACAGGGCGCGCAACTATTCGAGTTACCAGTGTCAGTCAGCGCTTCGAATTCAAAATTGTATAGAGTTTGTCTTTTAATTTGAGGCGCTCTTTTTTTAGCTCCTCAACGTAGATGTCAGCCACCGGGCGACTCTTCACCTCCAGCCCGTAGATTTTCTTGTCGGTTTTGTCGTAGCGGGAAAGCAGCTGTGCAAATACTGGATCACTGCTTTTTAGGTGGGTGATTGCGCCGGACATCTGCGGGAAATCATCAATAAAGTGGTGGCGTACTCCGAACATATTAGCCGTCCTCCGTTGTTGGTTTAGGCAAGGGTTGTCGCCATGTTCGCTCGGAGCCAAAGGGATGAAAAACAGGCGTTGACGAGCGGGGCGAAGTTTCAGGTTGGCACGCTTCTGGCGTCCGAGTCAACAGCCGGGGGGCTTTAGCTTTTTGTTGCGGCGGCCTTTAACTCGTTGAAAAATAAAAGTGCAATATCTGTCTGTCGGCGTTGGGTGATCTGAAGTTGTTGTATTTTCGGAAGAATCCGGATGGTAGGAATATTTTATTTTTTATTCGGATACGGATAGGAGGTAAGCGTTTTATTCCGCATCCAGGTTTAACGCCTGTTTTACTGCGCTGATGCGCCCTCGGCGTAGCTGTTCCGCCAGTTTTTGTCCCTTAAAACCAGACTCGGCCAGGGCGGCAGCGTTGACACTCAATGCGGCGATACTGGCGCGACGGAGGCGCTCGGCCTGGGGGTAGTCGCGCTCTTCAAAACCACCCCGGCCGCGATAATCGGCGAGACAGGTAAGCAGGAACTCCTCAAAACGGTCGGGGCGGCGATAGGCGTCCAGCTCCTGTAACGTGTCTACCAGGGTGGTGGCGCGTAGCTCATTGGCGCGGTGGCAGTGGGTATGAAATTTTGCCGCCAGCAGCGCCAGATCACGGTAGTCGTTGGGGGTTTTAAGGCGTTCACACAGCTGCCGCACCAGGGGCAGTGAACGGGCTTCGTGGCCGATGTGACGTGGCCATTCATTTTGTGGCGTGGTGCCCTTGCCGAGGTCGTGCAGCAGGGCGGCGAAACGTACCCGTGGTTCGGGGCTGATCAGCGCCGCCTGCTCCAGCACCATCATGACGTGGATGCCGGTGTCGATCTCGGGGTGGTGAATGGCGGTTTGCGGCACACCAAAGAGTCTGTCGATCTCGGGAAAGAGCCGGGCCAGTGCGCCGCACGTACGCAAAGCCTCGAAAAAGGCGCTGGGGCGCTGTTCACCGAGGGCGCGCTGGGTCTCCTGCCAGACCCGCTCTGATACTAGGGCGTCGACCTCACCGCTGGCCACCATGCGCTGCATCAGCACCATCGTCGCCGGGGCGATGGTGAAACCAAGTGGTGCAAAGCGGGCGTAAAAGCGGGCGAGCCGCAGGATGCGCACCGGATCCTCTTCAAAGGCGTTGGAGACGTGGCGCAATACCTTGTCGCGCAGATCCCGCTGGCCGTTGAAGGGGTCGGTAAGGGTGCCGTCACTGGCCATGGCGATGGCGTTGATGGTTAGGTCGCGGCGACACAGATCCTCTTCCAGCGTTACTTCTGGGGCTGCGTGAAAGGCGAAGCCGGCGTAGCCGGGCGCGGTCTTGCGCTCGGTGCGGGCGAGGGCGTACTCCTCGTGGCTGTTGGGGTGCAGAAATACCGGGAAGTCTTTGCCGACCGGGCGATAGCCAAGTTTGGACATCGTCTCGGGAGTGGCCCCCACCACCACCCAGTCGTGATCCTTGACCGGCAGGCCGAGCAGCTTGTCCCGGACGGCACCGCCGACCTGATAGATCTTCATGGTCGGGTTACTACTCTTCGTCACGCGCCGCGTGTTGCCGGATCGTATCGTAGCGTCCATTCAAACTGTCATCGCCGATGAACTTGGTGATGATCGGTTCGATGCGACTTGGCTGAATGCCAAAACGGGCCGGGAACGGCGCCACACAAAGTGCCGGGGTTTGCAGGCTCAGGTAGTTGTCGTAGCTGAAGGGTTTGAATGGCATCAGCCCCATCAGCCGCGCCATCAGGGCGGAGAGCACTGGGCCGAGCGGCAGAATGAAGCGATTGTAACCGCTGATGCGGTTCACGTATTTCACCATATCCAACATGCTGTAGGCCTCGGGGCCGCATAGGTCGTAACGCTGGCCATAACTCTCATGGTCGTCGAGTGACTTGAGCATCACCGCCACGACATCCGCAACATAGACTGGCGCAAACCGGCTGTCGGCGCAAACTAACGGCAGAACCGGCAGGTAACGCAGCATCAAGGCAAACTTGTTGAAGAAGTGATCATCCTGACCAAACATTACCGAGGGGCGGAAGCTGGTCACATGCAATCCTGAGGCGTGGGCCAGGTTCTCACCCTCGCCCTTGCTGCGCAGATAGGCGCTGGAGCCTTGCGCGGCATCGGCGTTGAGCGCGCTCATCTGCAACAGGCGGGTGACTCCCGTGGCTTTACATGCCTCAACCACCTTCTGCACCAGCTCCACATGCTGGCGCTGGAAGTCGCCGCGCTTGAACTCGTTGATGATGCCGACCAGGTTGATCACCGCATGGCAGCCGACAAACAGCGCCTTAAGTGTCTCTTCGTCATGGATGTCGGCATCCACCACGTCGACCCTCGGCAGCACGCTTAGCGAACGGCGGCGTTCACGGTTGCGCGACGGTGCCACCACGTAATAGCCGGCCTTGGTCAGTTGTGAAATGAGTTGATGGCCAACAAAGCCAGTACCGCCCAGCACGCAGATAGTCTTTGGTGTCATGCTTGATTCCCGTTGTGATTCTATTTAATGAGGCCGGATTGTCCCGTCCCGGCAGGGGGCGGTCAAGTGCCCATATGCAGATGGAGCGGCTATACTCGCAAAAACCGCCGCAGCAAGGAGTCATCATGGCATTTGTCACCCGCAATCCCGCCACCGGCAACGTGGTGCAGCAGTTCCCGGTCTGGAATGAGGCGCAATTGGAAGCGGCGCTCGCCGAGGTCGCCAGCGCCACACCGCAGTGGGCCGCCACACCACTGGAACAGCGCTGCACACTGCTGCATGCGATGGGAGATGAGATCAGCCACCGTCGCGACGAGCTGGCGGAACTGATCACCCTAGAGATGGGCAAGCTCATCAAAGAGTCACGCGCCGAGGTGGAGAAGTCCGCCCACGGTTGCCACTACTACGCCGACCACGCCGCGCAGTTCCTCGCCGACGAGGTGATCGCCAGTGATGCCGGACGCAGCTTCGTCGCCCACCAACCGCTTGGAACCATCCTCGCCATCATGCCGTGGAATTTTCCCCTCTGGCAGGTGTTCCGCTTCCTCGCCCCGGCGCTGGCGGCGGGCAACACCGGCGTACTCAAACACGCCTCCACCGTGCCGCAGTGTGCGTTGGCCATTGAAGATATCGTCCGTTGTGCAGGCCTGCCCGCCGGAGTCTTTCGCACCCTGATGATCGCATCGGGCCAGGTGGCCAGTGTCATCGCCGACCCGCGCATCAAAGCGGTTACGTTAACCGGCTCCGAAACCGCTGGCCGCCAGGTCGCCGCCACTGCCGGCGCCCATCTGAAAAAGACAGTGCTGGAGCTGGGTGGCTCCGACCCCTTCATCGTGCTCGAAGATGCCGACCTCGACTGGGCCGTGCAGCAGGGCGTCGCCTCGCGCTATCTCAATGCCGGGCAGAGCTGCATCGCCGCCAAACGTTTTATCGTGGTCGAAAGTATTGCTGACGAGTTTGTCGCGCGCTTCAAAACAGCGGTGGAAAAGTTGTGTGCCGGTGATCCCATGGATGAGGCAACCACACTCGCGCCCATGGCGCGTGAAGACCTGCGTGATGAACTGCACCAACAGGTGCAGCGCACCATTGCTGCCGGAGCTGTCGCAGTTGCAGGCTGTGCACCGGTTGAAGGTGTTGGCGCCTACTATCAACCCTCCATGCTCGATCACGTCAAACCCGGCATGGC
>JAYWDX010000014.1:0-4981 GCA_043779675.1 Tenderia sp. (SeqCode) | reverse complement strand
AAAGAGATCAGCCCGAACAGTATTCTGGTTTCTGGTGGGCAGACCACCGTGGCCAATTTGTTCTACAACATGAGCGCCCGCAAGGTGGGATTGGTAGGGTTGTGGGATACGGTGGCCTTCGACGAGGTGGCGGGCATCAACTTCAAGGATCACGACGGCGTGCAGATCATGAAGGACTATATGGCCTCTGGTTCATTTAGTCGTGGTCGTGAGTCGATCAATGCCAATGCCTCAATGGTCTTCATCGGCAATATCAACCAGAGTGTCGAGTCACTGGTGAAGACCAGCCATCTATTGGCGCCGTTCCCTGATGTGATGATCGACTCGGCCTTCTTCGACCGTTTCCACGCCTATGTGCCAGGGTGGGAAATCCCGAAGATGCGACCGGAATTTTTCACTAATCAGTATGGTTTGATCGTCGATTATCTCGCCGAATACTTGCGGGAGATGCGTAAGTTTAACTTCGCCGATGCCACCGATAAGTGGTTTAAGCTCGGCAACAACCTGAACCAACGCGACACCATCGCTGTACGTCGCACCGTTTCTGGCTTGCTTAAGCTGGTCTGCCCTCACGGCGAATATGGGAAAGAGACTGTCAGAAAGTGTCTCGAATACGCACTCGAAGTACGGCGGCGGGTGAAGGAGCAGCTTAAGAAGATTGGCGGCATGGAGTTCTATGATGTGCATTTCAGCTACATCGACCTGGAAGAGGGGCTCGAGCGCTTTATTACCGTTCCAGAGCAGTCCGGTGGCGGATTGATCCCGGAAGGCCGCATGAACCCTGGAACACTCCACACCATTAGCGTCGGTGGATCGGGTATGCCCGGCGTCTATCGACTGGAAATTCAGTCTATAGCAGGCTCAGGCAAGTTGAATATTTCAGGTGCTGCCCCGAAAGAGCCAGTCAAGGTGGCTTACGACTACCTCAAGGCCAACGCCTCTCGCGTTAGCGCGTCCATCAAGCCTGGTGAACATGATTTCCACTTGCATCTCGTAGAACTTCAGAACAATGGCGCGCCGGATGCTTTGACCCTGGCAAGCTTCATCGCGCTGTGTTCAGTCACTCTAACTAAACCTGTGCAGCCTCAGATGGTGGTGATGGGTGATATGAGTCTTGGGGGAACCATCGTCCAGGTGCGCAACTTGGCTGAAAGCCTGCAAGTGGCCTTTGACGCTGGAGCCAAGAGAATTCTGCTGCCGATGTCCAGCGTGATTGATATCCCCACCGTTCCTGGTGAACTATTCGCCAAGTTTCAGACCAGCTTCTACTCAGATCCTGTCGATGCGGTATTCAAGGCGCTTGGGGTTGAGTAGGGGTGTGCCCCACGTACAACCTCCCATGTCATAACCATCGATGGATCAGTTGATGTGCGAACATGTTTGTCGAACTACCATGGCACGTGACCCGCGTGGTCAGTGGTGTAGAAGGAGCGGCTATATGAAGAGGGCGGATATATAAGACATATTATGAAAGATTGGGAGCATGTCAATGAAGGCGTGCGTGGGGGCCAGCGCGTGAGACCAGAGCAATCGCGCTTAAGTCAGGTACTCCAACTGTCTCATCCCCAACACCCATTCCACCCCTTTGTCGCATTTGCGACAACCTCATCACTCCGTAACCCTTGATTTATCAATAGTTAACCACTGGCACAGTTGCTGCACTACCTCCTACAGAACACTCTGCCGGAGGCGCCATGAAACAGCAGGACATTGCGGCATTGCTGGATGAACCAGCCTGTGCCCATAACAAGAAATCGAAGTCGGGTTGCGAGAAGCCCCAGCCTGGTGCCTCTGCCGGTGGCTGCGCCTTTGATGGTGCGCAGATTGCGCTTTTACCCATCGTGGATGTAGCGCACATCGTTCATGGTCCCATCGCCTGTGCCGGGAGTTCGTGGGATAACCGTGGCACCCGTTCATCGGGGCCGACGCTCTATCGTCTCGGTATGACCACTGATCTCACCGAGCAGGATGTGGTGATGGGGCGCGGTGAGAAGCGCTTGCTCCATTCGATAAAACAGGCGGTGGAGGATTACAACCCGCCTGCGGTTTTTGTCTACAATACCTGTGTGCCGGCGCTCGTCGGTGATGATGTCGAGGCGGTGTGTAAAGCGGCTGAAGAGCGCTGGAATATTCCTGTGGTGCCGGTGGATGCCGCCGGTTTTTACGGCACCAAGAATCTTGGCAATCGCATCGCCGGTGAGGCGATGGTGAAGTATGTGGTGGGGCGGCGTGATCCGTTGCCTGTGCCTGAATCGTCACACCGTCCTGGCATTAAGATTCACAACGTCAATCTGATTGGTGAGTACAACATCGCCGGTGAGTTTTGGCATGTGTTGCCGCTGCTCGATGAGCTTGGTTTGCGTGTGCTCTGCACGCTGGCGGGTGATGCGCGTTTTCATGAGGTGCAGACGATGCACCACGCTGAAGTGAACATGATGGTCTGCTCCAAGGCGATGATCAATGTCGCGCGTAAATTAGAAGAGCAGTTTGGTACGCCGTGGTTTGAAGGGAGCTTCTACGGCATTACCGACACCTCCGAGGCGTTGCGCAGTTTTGCCCGTGTCATCAACGATCCTGATCTGACTCAACGCACCGAACAACTGATTGCCCGTGACGAGGCGCGTATCAAGGCCGACCTAGAGCCGTGGCGTGCGCGGCTCGAAGGCAAGCGGGTGCTGCTTTACACCGGCGGTGTTAAGTCGTGGTCGGTGATCTCGGCGATGCAGGATCTGGGCATGGTGGTGGTCGCCACCGGCACCAACAAATCGACCGAAGAGGATAAGGCCCGCATCCGCGAACTGATGGGGCCGGATGTGAAGATGATCGACGAGGGCAGCCCGCGTGCGCTGCTCGACGTGATGCGTGAATATCGCGCCGACATCCTCATTGCAGGTGGCCGCAGCATGTACACCGCGTTGAAGGCGCGTCACCCCTTCCTCGACATTAATCAGGAGCGTGAATTTGGCTATGCAGGTTATCAGGGGATGCTGGAACTGGTGCGGCAACTGGCGCTGACGATGGAGAGCCCGGTCTGGTCGCAGGTGCGGCGTCCGGCGCCGTGGGCGGGTATCACCCATGGCCGCATAAAAGCGGTGGCGGTGTAACCATGGCGCAGATCATCAAACGCAACAAGGCGATGAGTGTGATGCCGCTAAAATCGAGCCAGCCAGTCGGCGCCTCGCTCGCCTTCCTCGGCATCAATCGTTCTATCCCGATGATGCACGGTTCGCAGGGGTGCACCGCCTTTGGCAAGGTCTACTTTGTGCGCCACTTCCGCGAACCGATTCCATTGCAGACCACGGCGATGGATCAGGTCAGCGCGGTGATGGGCGCCGATGAGAATGTGATCGAAGGGCTGAAGACGATTTGTGAAAAAAGTAAACCGGCGCTGATCGGAGTGCCCACGACCGGACTCGCGGAGACGCAGGGGTGCGACGTCAAGGGGGCGGTGCGGGAGTTCCGCAAAAGGTATCCGCAGTTCAATGCCATCAAGGTGGTTCCGGTCAACACGCCGGACTTCATCGGTTCGATGGAGGAGGGGTACAGCGCTGCGGTGATGGCGATGGTTGATGAGTTGGTTCCAAAGCGTGAAGAGGCCAACACCCAGCCGGGGCGGCGGCCAAAACAGGTCAACATTCTTGCCGGTGCATTCTTAACGCCGGGTGATCTCGAAGCACTCAAGGAGCTGGTGGAGATGTTTGGTCTGCGCCCGCTGCTGGTGCCTGATCTCTCCGATTCACTTGATGGCCACATGGAGGCGAGTGACTTCAGTCCACTCACCACTGGCGGCACATTGGTCTCTGAATTTGCAACGCTGGGTGATGCTGTTGCCACGCTGGTGGTGGGCGCATCGCTCAACAAGGCGGCCGATCTGCTGCACAGCCGCACGGGTGTGCGTGACTACCGCTTTGCCGGATTGATGGGATTGGCGGCGATGGATGAGTTGATGCTGGCGTTGAGTGAGATCGCTGGCAAACCCGTGCCGGGGAAACTGGAACGGCAACGTTCACAGCTCGAAGATGCGATGGTCGATACCCACTTTATGCTTGGCCAGGCGCGTATCGCCATCGCTGCTGATCCCGATCTGCTGGCGGCCTTCACTATGTTTCTCACTGGCATGGGCGCAGAGATGGTAGCCGTTGTCAGCTCTACCGCTGCTGAGGTGTTGAATGAATTGCCGGTGAATGACATCAAGGTCGGTGATCTTGAAGATCTCGAACAGCTCGCCAGGGCGCGCGGTGCTGAACTGATCATCGGCAGCTCCCATTGCACTAACTGTGCTGAACATTTGCAGCTGCCGCTGCTGCACGCGGGCTTTCCGCTCTACGACCAGATCGGTGGTTATCAGCGCACCTGGATCGGCTATCGCGGCACACGCCAGGCGCTGTTTGATCTCGCCAACATGCTGCTGGCCCACAACCAGCATGAGATAAAACCTTATCGTTCGATCTATTCAACCCGAATTGAGGATATAGAGGCACGCAATGACACATCTGTTACGACAGCTACGTGTAGTGTGCAGTGAAGAGGAGCGCAGGGCCATGGCTGAAAAACTGAAAGTAGCCTTCGCAACCACAGACACCCAGCATGTGAACCAGCACTTCGGTTCAGCAAAAGGGTTCGCCATCTATCGCATCGATGAGACATCGGCGGTGCAGGTAGAGGCCAGCGAGTTTGGCGTGTTGTCGCAGGATGGCAATGAAGACAAACTGGACGAGAAGATCAGCATCCTTGAGGGGTGTGCGGCGGTCTACTGCCAGGCGGTGGGGCCATCAGCGGTCAAGCGTTTGATGACCATGGGCGTGCAGCCCATCAAGGTGAGTGAGAACGCCGCGATTGCAGGGTTGATCAAGGATCTGCAAGCCGAGATCAAGGCAGGGCCGAGCGGCTGGCTGGCTAAAGCAATCGAGAAAAATAGTCCCAAAGATGAATCACGCTTCGACGCTATGGCGGCAGAGGGGTGGGATGAGTAGCACTTAGT
>JAYWDX010000013.1:0-3867 GCA_043779675.1 Tenderia sp. (SeqCode) | reverse complement strand
AAGTAGAGGCATCCGTGACATCTGACGGTCATCGCGCAGTCGAAATCAAAGGTTCAATGTTTACGCTGCCGGTATTGCGGCTCTATAGCGCCGATGTTCAGGAGATAGGCGAAACACTCTCCGAACACCTGGCTAAACATCTCGCCTTTTTTGAAAATGCCCCGGTGGTGATCGACCTTGAACATGTCAAGGATGAGGATGGTCTGCTCGACCTCTCGGTCCTGGCAGCGCTGTTGCGATGCCATCAGCTGGTGCCGGTGGGCATACGTCAAGGCAGTGATGTGCAAAATGCGGCAGCGCTAGCCGCTGGTCTGGCCGTGCTGAAAGGCGGTGCCATTCCGGCCGCAACCACTAAAAAACCCGTTGAAGCCGCACCCAAGAGCGAAGTACCTGTTCTGGCACAGGCAGTGGCCCGTCCGACCCGTGTGATACGGCAGCCGGTTCGTTCTGGTCAGCAGATCTATGCCCAAGGTGGCGATCTGATTGTGATGGCCCAGGTAAATGCCGGCGCAGAGGTGATTGCCGATGGCAACATCCATATCTATGCACCACTGCGTGGTCGTGCCATGGCGGGTGTATTGGGTGACGTCAACGCCCGTATTTTTACCCAATCCATGGAAGCCGAGCTGCTCGCTATCGCTGGTAATTATCAGGTTTATGAAGAGTCACAGCCGGCCAGTATGCGTGGCAAGGCTGTGCAGGTGTACCTTGAAGGTACACAACTGCTGATCTCACCGTTGAGTTAAACGGTTTGAGCTATCGGTTAAACAGTTAGGAAGAGAATAATAAACGGTCGTTGCATCCTGTTGATGCAATAGTGATTGATCCATTTTGAGTGAATTAAGGAGGCAACCTTGTCCAAGGTTATTGTCGTCACGTCAGGCAAGGGTGGGGTAGGCAAGACTACTACCAGCGCAAGTTTTTCTACCGGTCTGGCCATGCGTGGTCATAAAACGGTTGTTATTGATTTTGATGTTGGACTGCGCAACTTGGACCTTATCATGGGGTGCGAGCGTCGTGTGGTCTATGATTTTGTCAATGTCATCAATGGTGAGGCAACGCTGAAACAGGCGCTGATTCGCGATAAGGCCTACGACAATCTCTACATCCTGCCAGCCTCGCAAACCCGTGATAAAGATGCCTTCTCCAAAGAGGGTGTGGGTAAGGTGATTGACGAGCTGAAAGAGAGCTTTGATTTTATCGTTTGTGACTCACCTGCCGGTATTGAACGGGGCGCATTGATGGCGCTCTATTTTGCCGATGAGGCGTTGGTTGTTACCAATCCTGAGGTTTCGTCAGTGCGTGACTCTGACCGCATTCTCGGTATCCTTAGCGCCAAATCAAAACGTGCTGAAGATGGTCTGGACCCAATCAAGGAGCATCTGGTTGTCACACGCTACTCACCTAGCCGTGTTGAGAGTGGCGAGATGCTTAGCATCGATGATATCCAGGAGCTGCTGGGCATCAAACTGCTCGGTATCATTCCTGAATCCCCCGCAGTGTTGCAGGCCTCCAACTCTGGCGTGCCGGTAGTGCGTGATGATGACAGCAACAGTGGTCAGGCTTATCAAGACCTGGTGGCGCGCTTCCTGGGCGAAGAACGTCCGATGCGCTTCATGGGGCCCGAGAAAAAGGGTTTTCTGCAACGACTGTTTGGAACCTAAGCCATGTCTATCCTTGACTACCTAACACGCAATCGCAACAAAAAAAGCGCCTCTATGGCCAAGGAGCGTTTGCAGATTATCCTTGCCCATGAACATACCAATGATGATGCGCCAGACTATCTGCCAGCCCTCAAACAGGAGCTACTGGCGGTAGTCAGCAAATATGCCAATATCGATCTGGGTGACATTAAGGTCAATCTGGATCGTGAAGGTGGGTTTGATATTTTGGAGTTGAATATCACGCTGCCAGAGAATGAAAAAAAGGTCAAGGCCGCTGCACGACGTTAACGCCTTAAACACCTTCCCCTTTATGTTGTAAGGGGAGGGTGGCTGTTATGGGCTAGTGCTGTGGCGCTAACGTCGCCCTGACACACTGCAAGACCCCATACTCATACGCCCCTTCCAGTGCCTCGTATACCGGTTTGATCTTGCCATCATCGCTCTGTTCAAAGGCGAGCTGAATGGCTTGCAGCTCATGTTTTTTCAGTGTGATCACATCTTCCAGCTCCACCTCACCACTCTCGATGGCCTTGGTCAGATGGGAGTAAACGGTATTCAGTGTCAGATTACGTTGATGGGCGATGGCGACCGGGTCTAGCCCCCGGCAGAGCAGTGTGACCGTTTCGGCAATGGTATCGGTGATGGTGGCGGGTTGGGCCGATTCGCAGATTACTTCCAGAAAGGCCTCACCATAGGCCTCCAGCTTACGGGCGCCAATGCCGGAGATCAGACCGAGCTGCTCGAGTGTCTGCGGCTGTCGCTCTACTATCTCCATCAGTGTGGCGTCGTGGAAGATGACGTAAGCCGCCACTCCTTGCTCTTCGGCCAGCTGTTTACGCCTCTGCCGTAACGCCTCCCAGAGTGTGCTGTCGGCCGCCTGTTTGAACTGTTTTTCATTGCGTTTGCGCTCAGGCTTTTCGGCCTTGGTCACTTTCCGCAGATGCAGCTTCTCTTCGCCGCGCAGCACCGGCCGTGCGGCATCGGTCAGGTGCAGGCCGCCATGTCCTTCGATATCAACATTCAACAACCCGCGTGAGATCAGCTGACGGTAGAGGTTTTTCCACTCGATAGCACTGTGTTCTTTGCCTATGCCAAAGGTGGTGAGTTTGTCGTGGCCAAACTGTTTGATGCGTTCATGGTCGCTGCCACGCAGCACATCAACCAGATAGTTAACACCGAAACGTTGGCCAGTGCGATGTACACACGACAGTGCTTTTTGCGCCGCCACGCTGGCATCCCAGGTGGCAGGAGGAGTCAGGCAGTTGTCGCAATTGCCACAGGGGTGGTCGAGTTTGTCACCGAAGTAGCGCAGCAGTGCCTGGCGGCGGCAGCTGGTCAGTTCACACAGCCCCAGCATGGCATCGAGTTTGTGGCGTTCAACCCGTTTGTGCTGTTCGTCGGCGACGGAGTTCTCCTGCATCTGCCGCAGTGTAATTACATCTTGCAGACCGTAGGCCATCCAGCCATCGGCGGGCAGACCGTCACGCCCGGCACGACCGGTCTCCTGATAGTAGGCCTCGATGCTCTTGGGCAGATTGAGATGGGCGACAAAACGCACGTCGGGTTTGTCGATGCCCATGCCAAAGGCGATGGTCGCAACGATGATGACGCCATCGTCACGCAGAAAACGTTCTTGGTGTAGTTGTCGGGTATTGGTGGGTAGACCGGCGTGATAGGGCAGGGCGTTGAGTCCTTTGCTGCAGAGCCATTCGGCTATTTCATCAACACGTTTGCGCGACAGACAGTAGACAATACCGGCCTCGCCGTCATGTTCATTGCGGATAAAACGCAGCAGTGCCTCGCGGGCGGCGCCGACACTCTCGCTGATGCGGTAGCGAATATTGGGGCGGTCAAAACCGCTGTTAAAGACCTGCGCCTGTTGCAGTGCCAGCCGCTCGACGATCTCGCGCTGAGTTGGCTCGTCCGCCGTGGCAGTCAGTGCGATGCGCGGAATAGTGGGGAAGCGCTCATGCAGTACCGAGAGTTTTATATATTCGGGGCGGAAGTCATGGCCCCACTGCGAAACACAGTGCGCCTCATCGATGGCAAACAGTGAAATCGTGAGCCGCTCCAGCAGTGCCAGGGTACGTGGCATCATCAGACGTTCTGGTGCCACATAGATCAGGCTTAGTTCACCGCGCAACAGCTGTGCCTCGACCTCATTGGCCTCGGCTGCGGAGAGGCTTGAGTTGAGATAAGCCGT
>JAYWDX010000012.1:0-2318 GCA_043779675.1 Tenderia sp. (SeqCode) | reverse complement strand
AACTCCACCTCACCACTTTCGATGGCTTTGGTCAGATGGGAGTAGACGGTATTAAGTGTCAGGTTACGTTGATGGGCGATGGCGACTGGGTCTAGCCCTCGGCAGAGCAGCGTGACTGTCTCGGCGATGGTATCGGTGATGGTGGCGGGCTGGGCCGATTCACAGATTACTTCCAGGAAGGCCTCGCCATAGGCCTCCAGTTTGCGGGCACCGATGCCGGAGATCAGACCGAGCTGCTCGAGTGTCTGTGGTTGTCGCTCCACCATCTCCATCAGCGTAGCGTCGTGGAAGATGACGTAAGCCGCCACCCCTTGCTCTTCGGCCAGCTGTTTACGCCTTTGCCGCAATGCCTCCCAGAGTGTGCTGTCAGCATCTCTTTTAAACTGTTTGTCATTGCGTTTGCGTTCAGGTTTTTCGGCCTTGGTCACTTTACGCAGATGCAACTTCTCTTCGCCGCGCAGCACTGGCCGCGCGGCATCGGTCAGGTGTAGGCCGCCATGCCCTTCGATATCAACATTTAATAACCCGCGTGAGATCAGTTGACGGTAGAGATTTTTCCACTCGGTGGCGCTGTGTTCTTTGCCTATGCCGTAGGTGGTAAGTTTGTCGTGGCCAAACTGTTTGATGCGTTCATGGTCGTTGCCGCGCAGCACATCGATCAGGTAGTTAACACCAAACCGTTGGCCGGTGCGATGTACACATGACAGCGCCTTTTGCGCCGCCACGCTGGCATCCCAGGTGGCGGGAGGGGTCAGGCAGTTGTCGCAGTTGCCACAGGGGTGGTCGAGTTGGTCACCAAAATAGCGCAGCAGTGCCTGACGGCGGCAGCTGGTCAGTTCACACAGCCCCAACATGGCGTCGAGCTTGTGGCGTTCAACCCGTTTGTGCTGTTCGTCGGCGACTGAATTCTCCTGCATCTGCCGCAGTGTGATCACATCTTGCAGGCCGTAGGCCATCCAGCCATCGGCGGGCAGACCGTCACGCCCGGCGCGGCCGGTCTCCTGATAGTAGGCCTCAATGCTCTTGGGCAGATTGAGATGGGCCACAAAACGCACGTCGGGTTTGTCGATGCCCATACCAAAGGCAATGGTCGCAACGATGATGACCCCATCGTCACGCAGAAAACGTTCTTGATGTAGCTGCCGGGTATTGGTGGGCAGACCGGCGTGGTAGGGCAGGGCGTTGAATCCTTTGCTGCAGAGCCACTCGGCTATCTCATCAACCCGTTTGCGTGACAGACAGTAGACAATGCCGGCCTCGCCTTCATGTTCATTGCGGATAAAACGTAGCAGTGCCTCGCGGGCGGTGCCGACACTCTCGCTGATGCGGTAGCGGATATTGGGGCGGTCAAAACCGCTGTTAAAAACCTGCGCCTGTTGCAGTGCCAGCCGCTCGACGATCTCGCGCTGTGTTGGCTCGTCCGCCGTGGCAGTGAGGGCGATGCGCGGAATAGTAGGGAAGCGCTCATGCAGTACCGAAAGCTTAATATATTCAGGACGGAAGTCGTGGCCCCACTGCGACACGCAGTGCGCCTCATCGATGGCAAACAGCGAAATTTTGATTCGCTCCAGCAGCGCCAGGGTGCGTGGCATCATCAGGCGCTCCGGCGCCACATAGATCAGGCTCAGTTCGCCACGCAACAGCTGTGCCTCGACCTCATTGGCCTCGGCTGCGGTGAGGCTTGAATTGAGATAGGCTGTCTTTACACCATTCTGGCGCAACGCCGCCACCTGATCCTGCATCAGGGCGATCAGCGGTGATATCACCACCCCTACGCCCTCACGTACCAGTGCCGGAATCTGGTAACAGAGCGACTTGCCACCGCCGGTGGGCATCAGTACCAACGCGTCACCGCCGTTGATCACCTGATCGACAATCAAGGCCTGATCGGCGCGAAATTGCTCATAACCAAAAACGGTACGGAGGATATGAAGGGCGGGGTTGTCGGCTGTGGGGTTATTCATAGGGCCGCATTATACCGACAACCGTTGGCAAACATCTGCATGATCACGCCGAGTCGCACTGATGTGGAGTAAACTGTGGGACTTAATCTCGAACTTAATGTCTACAAACGGAGTAGTGATATGAAGATTCAACGCCTGCTGACAGGGATGTTCCTAACCATGATTGCACTGGTGCTGTCGGGCTGTGCCGGAATGATGACACAGGCGGAGCGGCCAGAGGTCAGCCTGACCAATATCACCCTGATAGATAGTAATCTGTTGGAACAGCGCTACCGCGTGCAGCTGCGGGTGCAAAATCCCAATAACTTCGACCTGCCCATCGATGGTTTGCAGATGCGTCTGGAACTCAATAAC
>JAYWDX010000011.1:0-11971 GCA_043779675.1 Tenderia sp. (SeqCode) | reverse complement strand
AGACCGAGCAGCATCGCCACGTTGGCGAGTGTGGCCAGGTAGTGAGTGCGTTTTTCGATTTTGGAAATTGCCTCCATCAGCCCTTCTTCCATGGCGGTTTCGATTTCATCACGATGCTCGGCGCGGTCTTTGACGCGAGCCAGGCCATAGGCCAGCATGTTGCCCATGACGGCATTGGACTCATTGGTGATGGTGATGGCCTGCTCGATATTGTTGCTTTGTACTAGCGGGGCGACGGCGTCCCAGAGCTTGCGGCTGCTGGCGTCGGCCTTGCGCAGATAGATAAACCGTTCCACCGCAATGGCAACACCAACCGCGGTGACCAACAGTATCAAATACATGAAAAAGCCACCGTCCTGAAAGAAACGGGCTATTGAGCTAAAACCATCCATTAAAGTCTCCTTGAAACCTTTGACATGAGAGCGGGGTAGATTGAGGCGAATAATGATACTTCATAATGTGTTTTATGGCGATTTACGCACACGTTGCGACATCAGTTCGTAATAGTGGACCTGCCGCTCAAAAATGGCAGGTTGCAGGGGTGTGAGCAGGTCACTAGCCAAACTTACGGTCTGTGGTCGCTCGATGTCGGGCAGCTCTTTGCGTTTCCACGGCACGATGTACAACACTTTGGGCAGTTCGCTCTGGCCAAAAACGGTCATGCCTTGAGACTGGAGCTCTACCTCGGCATGGGCGGTGGCAGAGGCGAGTGCCAACGTTAAAAACACAAGTTTCTTTTGTATCATTGGCTTGTAGCTCGTTGGTTGATATCGGCGATCCATGTGTCCACCTGCTTGTCCTCGCTCACGATGGTTTTATAGTGTTGCCACAGTTTCAGCGCTTCTTGTGGCTGATTGAGATAGAGGTCGTAAAGAATGCCGAGGTTGATTAAAAGGTTCGGGTTGTCTGGGGCCAGTTTGAGTCCCGCCTGGTAGCTTTGCAGGGCTTGGTCAAACTGCCCCTTGTTGCGGTGGAGGATGCCAAGCTGGTTGTGTACCTCAGGTATATCAGGCTTGAGCGCGAGTGCCTGATTGAATTCTACTTCGGCCTTGTCGAACTCCCCTCTGGCGTTATAGATCATGCCGAGGTTGGCGTGTGGGCCGGGCAGTTCTGGGTTGGCCTTTGCCATCTTCAAAAATATCGTCTCTGATACGTTCAAGTGGCCACCCTTGTAGCTGTTAGCGGCCATCATGTAGTCGGAAAAGATGCTTGAATCGAGCGCTACGCTGGGGTTGGTCGCCGCTTGAGTGGCCGCCGATTTTGCCTCCGTTGGGCGTGGCGCGGTAGTGACGCCGCAGCCGCTGAGCAGTAGCGCGAGCGCCAGACTGGCGAGGCCAAATTTATTGTGGTGTGGGCGCGGCGATATCATGGCGTTCCATCCTTGAGTAGCGTGCCGGCATTAGTTTTGCCAGGGCGGTAATGCTCTTGGCAATCCATTCGTTGTAGAGTCCTTCATGCAGGCGCTTGATGTTGGTCTGGTGCAGGCCGATGGCCTTCTCTTCGAAGGGGAAGGCCTGCTCTTCAAGCATCAGCTCGTACTGTTCGAGCTCTTCATTGTTGAGATCGGCAGGACGGTCAGAGTCCATCAGCTTGCGACTGAAGTCGGTATACATATCGGCAATGCGGTAGGTGGAGGCGATAGTGAACTCGGCCACACCAATCTCGGCGGCTTTATTGTAGGCGGTCAGTGCACGTTTCATGAGCGTGTTTTTAAGCTCCATGTTTTTGCGGATTGGTTCAACCAGCTTGACTTCGGCGTAGCGCAGGAAGTGCGGTTCAGCCAATTCAAAGGTGCCTTTGGCTGCCAGATAGCGGGTACGGTTGGTGCGGCCGGCACCGCCCTCTTGGTCGGCCTGGTAGATTTTTTCCATCTGGGTAAAGTAGCTGTTCTCATGCCCCTGTTTGCGATAAAGCAGCGCGCTTTTGTAGAGCGCCTCAATGGCCGGTTCCAACGGTGTACGGAAGGTCTCGGCATAGCGCAGGAAGCTGCCGGCGGCCTTGAACAGTTCTCCGCCTTCTTCGTAGAGTTCGGCTACTTGCCATAGCGCCTCACGCTGAGCTTCGGGGCCCAGGTCTTTGCTGATCCCCTCCAGTGCAACAGCAGCCTCGAGAGGTCTGTTTAACTTTAGATAGGCGAGAGCTATTTTTTCATTGGCATCTTTAACTAGTACGTGGTTTGGGAAACCTTTTTTGAAGGTTTCCAGGGTCTGCATTGCTAGATCCCACTCGTTGATTTCGATGTATAACATGGCGATGTCATATTCGGCGAGTGGGCGTACCGACGAGTTGGGTGCAGAGGCGATTAGGCGCAGGAATTGTTCGATGGCACTGCGTACTACCCCTTGAGAACGGAAGTGTTCGGCTTGTTTGTAAATGCAGGCGGCGATGCGTTCGTCTATGTCTTTCCTGAATGGATCGTTGCTGCTGAGCAGGGCTTGCAGTTCAAGATAGAAAAGCTCCGCTACTTCGTATTTTTGCTGTTCGAATTGGGTGTTGGCTAGCACTGAAAGTGCAATACGTTTGGTCTCTTGGCTGGAGCTTGAGTAACGACTCATTACGCTCTCGGCGGCTTTGATCGCTTGAGAATACTGTTTGGCTTGATAGAGCTCGTCGGCAGCTCGTGCCAACACCTCGGGGGCACGTGGGTCGCGTGGGAAGAAGCGGGCGAAACTGAGTGCACTCTGAGTGATGGTATTGTTCCAGCGCGTATCTCCTTTCAGAGCGGGGTGCTGTTTTTCATGGGTGCTCAGCGCAGCATAGCCAGCGTCAGCAGCTCGACCATGGCTACCAAGGTCGTAGGCGACACGCTCGTACTCTTTAGCGGCACTTTTATAATCGCCGCTTTCAAGCAGAGCATCGGCTAAATGGAGGTTCATCTCAGCCAACTTCGGAGAGCTTGGAAAGTGGCGCAAGTAAGCGCGATACCAAAGCACCGCGTTTTTGTAGTCGAAAGCTGTTTTACTGCTTTGGGCAGCGGCGTGGTAATAGCTGGTGAGATCGCTCAGATGTAGTTCGAGCTGGTGCTGCAGCGTCCCTTTGAGTTCTTTGTCACTGCGGATCAGGTACTCAAAATAGTTGTTGTGCTCGTTGCTATGCCAGTGCTCTTCGAGGGCGTTGTAGTGCTCCACAAAATCGATCTTGGCAGGGATGATCTTCTCTTTGAGTCCCAGGCGGGTATAAATATCAATGGCCTGGTTTTGAAACAGGAGGGCATAGGGATGCCAGGAGGCGCGTTGCCAGAAGGCGCTGTACGCCTCGGCGGCCTCAAGGTCGAGGCGCTGCTTCAGGTTATGCTCAGCCAGTTTTTGGTAGACCAGGAATTCGTAAACACGCAGTGGCTTGTTGGATAGATAGGCGTTGAGGGCTTTGGCTCCACCTTCCGTGGCGATGCAGAGGTTAACCGCACGGAAGGCGTCGTCCACCAGTTCGCGGTCGGCGCGCGATAGAAAAGCAAGCTCCTGTAACTCAGTGGGTGTGAGGTTGCGATTGAGCTTGAGATCGAGCAATACAAAAAAGGCGTCGAGAGAATCGACGCAGCGATCCTGTTTATAGATGGCCCAGGCATATTTGAATAGTGATTGTTGGTAGTAAGGGCTGTTACGGCCTGATGTGATCACCTCGGCGTAACTCACCTCTGCTTCGCGAAAGCGTTGCTCTTGAAAGAGTATCTCGGCACGACGAAAGTTGGCTTCGATTGCGCGTGATGACTTGGGGTAGTCGCGGCCCAGTATCTGCAGCGCCTTGATCGATTTGGCACTGTCGCCACTCTGTTCGTAGGCGTGGGCGAGCTGGTAAAGAATCTCCTCCCGCTGAGGGTATTGGGGGGCGCGGTTGAGTACCTCCAAATACCATTTAATGGGCTTGTCAAAAAGCATCTCATCAATTTTTTTCCCCTGCGCCATCAGCTCATCAATCTGCTTCATCTCAGCGTCGGCAAGGCGGTGCATGGCCTTGAAATTGAGGCTTGAATCATTGTCGGTGGCGAGGCTTTCATAGGCGTTGATGGCGCTATTGGGGTCGGCATCGATGGTCACGCTACGCTCGACTTGAACAGAACGCTGCGACAGGCTTTCCAGTGTCGGCCCTTGCTTTGCAGTGCTACAGCCAGCAAGCAGTGCAACCAGTAGCGGCAGATGAATATGACGATAGTTCACTTGTTGCTCTTTTGGTTCTGTGTAGCTTGTTCGATGACCTGGGCCATGCCGAAGCGGGCTTGTTGCAAGTATTGCCCCAGTAGCGCCTGGTGGCGTTCGAGAATAGTAGTGGCCAGTTGTTGCAGGGGTGCCTGCTGGGCTTTGATAGCTTGATTGATGTTGCTGGTCAACTGCTCACGTTGCTGATGCAGCTCCGGTGAGGTTGTGCCGCTCGTTGTTTCATAGGCGATTATTTCGCTGTCGATAACTGTAACGTAGTTGCTAAGTTTGAGCAGGGCTCGGTACGTCATTAAGGCCTGCTGAAAGTTGGGGCTGTCCATGAAAAGTGGTAGCAATGAAATTTTGGAAGAGTCTACATCGGGTTGCCAGCTGTTGATCCAGGTGAACTCGTCACTGGGAGTGGCGCTGATTAGTGCGATGAAATCTGGGGCGCTGAGAGCCGCCTTGGCGGAGTCCATGGCGGCGGCATCGCTTTCAAAGCGGTTTAGAGCTTCCTTGTAATAACTGATGGATTGGTTGGCGGCATGGGCCTGGCCAAAGGCATAGGGGATGGCCAGAGACGCTTCATATTTGTAGGTGCTATTGAGTGGTCGGTCATGTAGTTCAAGCCAGTATACCAACGCTTTTTCGTAATTCTGCTCGATGGCGTAGCTCCAGCCCATTCCCAGCAGTGCCATGTTGGACATCATGTTGTTGATACGAACCTGCTGTAGGTAACTGCGGGCCTTACTGGCCTTGCTGATTTTGAGCAGTGAATAACCCAGCGCCAAGTTGCTCTGGTCTTTCAGGGCGGCCAGCCCGGGGTCTTTGCGGGTATCGATTTCGGTGAGCGTATGCAATATGGCGGCGCCGTATTTATTGTCGTATTTGCCTAGTAGCAGGCTGCCGAGGTTGTAGCGTTGATAGAGTCCCCAGCGGCTATTGTCTTTGATGTCGCGGGGAAGTGCGTCAATTGCCTCTCGGGTCTTGCCGGCAGCGAGGAGTGAGTGTGCCTTGATCATGGCAACGTCGTTTTTGTGTGTGTTGTTGAGCGTTTTTTTAATGTTCTGGAGCGCTGCCAGGGCGCCATCATGATCGCCCCGTTCATGTCTTATTTTGGCGTAGTCTAGCCAAGCGGCGTCGCGCAGGACCTGTTTGGCATTCTGGTTATTGGCAATCCGGAGGTAGTAGTGGCTTGCCTCATCTGCCATACCCTGGTTGCTGAGGGCATTGGCTATGTATACATGGGCAATGTCAGTCTCTTTCCCGAGCTCGCCTTTTTGGTCGGCGAGTAATAGGGACGCTATCGCCTTGAGTGTGTCACCCTCAGCGGCGATATAGAGCGCTTGGCCGAGGCTGGTGGTTTCGGTGTTGTTGTATTCGACTTCAGCCGCGCTGGCGGGCAGCAATGGCAGCAGTGCGGCGAGAGCGGTTCCAAACAGCGAGCGCATCATTATGCTCATGGGGCGATTCCGCGCTGTTGCTCAAAAAAAAGTTCGGGGCGGCGTTTCTGCAGCGGATCGGCAACGGTTACCTTGAGCGTGTCATGGCCGGAAGCCTTGTCCAGGGTCAGTGTCGATGTGGTTGGCTCTTCGTTAATGGCCGATGTTTTAACCGTCGTTTTAAGTTCATGCGAACCGGGTTCGAGTGCGGCGGCGTAGATTTTTTTCATCGCGCCGTTGCGCAGCGCCTGAAATTCGTTGGCTGTAAAGAGGTGCTGGACGATGGTTTTGCCATCTAAACTGATGCTGATCTCATTGAGCAGTCCGTCAGGTAAATTGTCTGTGTTTACATATATGGTGAGGGTGTTTGGGTTGAGTTGGAAAGAGCGTTCTTCGGCAGCTAGTTGATTCTGCCTGAGTTCCAGTGTGGCTGCGGTCAGCTCGGAAAGTGTGTGGGTGGACTCGTTAGTTTCGGCCTGCGTGGCTGTTGTCAGCCAAAGCGCTAAGCTCAGAGCGAGTGTGACAAGCTGTTTGGTGGTTGGGGCGGACACTGAAAACCTCAATTCAAATGCAACAAAACCCTACGGGTTGACTCATGACCCACGTGGTTGGGATATTTAGCGGCCGTTTATTGACCGTTCTGCACTCTATGTTACGTTTGTTGGCCGCTATACTAGAGTAAAAGGGGGCTGAATGCCCCCTCTCATTACACCTTAAGCGGTGCGTTTTTTCTCCATCATTTCATGAATGATAGGCGTGAGGATGATCTCCATGGCCATCCCCATTTTGGCCGCAGGTAGAACCATGGTGTTGGGGCGAGACATCCAGGAGCCGTGCAGCATCTGTAGGTAGGTGCTGATGTCATGTTTCTTGGGATGGGTGAAGCGGATGACAATGAAACTCTCGTCCGGGGTCGGGATGTCACGTGCGATGAATGGATTTGAGGTGTCGACGATAGGTACGCGCTGGAAGTTGATGTCAGTACGTGAGAACTGGGGCGCCAGATGCTTCACGTAGTCGGGCATGCGGCGCAGGATGGTGTCGACAACCGCTTCAGCCGTGTAGCCGCGCTCCTTGTTGTCACGGTGGATCTTCTGGATCCATTCCAGATTGACAGAGGGGACTACGCCGATCAGCAGGTCAACCCACTGGGCTACGTCCACTTCGTCGGTAACAACGCCGCCGTGCAGCCCTTCGTAGAATAGGATGTCAGAGCCGGGCTGAACATCTTCCCAAGGGGTGAAAGTGCCTGGTTGCTGTTTATAGGGGGCGGCCTCTTCCTCGTTGTGAAGGTATTTGCGAACCTTGCCGGCGCCGGTCTCGCCATAGCTGCGGAACAGCTCTTCAAGTTTGTCAAAGACATTGCCTTCTGGGCCGAAGTGGCTGAGTGGGGTGCCGGCCGCCTGGGCCTGGGCAACGGCCTCTTTCATAGAGCTGCGGTCGTAGCGGTGAAAGCTATCGCCCTCAACCACTGCTGCCTTGATGCCTTCGCGGCGAAAAATATGCTCCATGGCAGTCTTGACGGTGGAAGTGCCGGCGCCGGAAGAGCCGGTTACGGCGACAACTGGATATTTTCTGGACATTGGTTCTCCTTAAAGTTCAAATTGCCCTCATTCTGGCGTATGCCGGGAAGGCTGATTGTTAAAATCTGATGTTATTCGGTGCTGTGTCTCTGGGGTTGCTGGTCGTAGTGGGCTTTTAATTTTGCCACTTTTTAATAAAGCACCGGATTTGGTTAACGCACCATTATACTAGCCTATTTTAAGATTTGACCAGCCGTTGCGTGAGGCCTCCAGATTGCTTGTGCCTTATCAAAGTGTGTTTTGCGCAGGTCTGCAAGCGTGGAGTTATGGATGTTTGTTGTGTGGTGCAGCTAATGGCTTAATAGGCCGCTAATATTTGTGGGAGTGTAGATCGCTTGCTTCGCTATTGCGGCCAGTCTATTGTTCCTGAAGGGCGTTTTTATGATGTTGTATTATTTGGATAAAATACCTGTTGCCGGGGCGGTGCTCGGGCTGCTTATGTTGGCGTGGCTGGCCATGGTGCCGGTGGCGGCTGGAGAACAGGGGGTCGTTACTGAGGTCCGTTTTGCCGGCAATAAACATACCCAGCCGCAAATCCTGCTGCAGGAAATGGTCATTAAGGCGGGTGATCCGGTGGATTCTGATCGGATTGAGCAGTCGCGCCAGGCCATTATGGATTTGGGGTTGTTTAAATCCGTTGATCTGGTGCAGGTTCCGGAGACGCAAGGGACCGCGCTTGAGATAACCGTCAGTGAAAAATATTACATCATCCCTATGCCAAAGCTGGACCGCTCTGCTGATGGCGATGTCAGTTATGGCGGGCAACTGACGATGGATAACCTGTGGGGACTGAACCAAAAATTCAGGATGGTCTACAAGGCGGAGCGTGGATGTTGTCAGAACAGCGGCACAGTGAGCACCTACTCTCTAATATATGAGTACCCGCGGGTGGCGGGCAGCGATTACGGGCTGGGCATGCGGGTGAGCCACGAAGCAAAGCCGGACAGTAATGCTGACTTGTTGGGCAATGCACTTTCTGAATATCAGCGGATACTGGACGCTGTCGGGATTAGCCTTTCGCACTGGCTCGGGCGTGAGGGGCCTTCGTCAGGCTGGAGTATCGGCTCCTCTCTTTTTTGGCGCCACTTGACCTACTCCGAGCAGAGTGGCGTGCCGCTCATCGCTGGGCCTGAAAAGGCGGTGGGGTTTGAGGTGTCACTGGGCTACACCAAGGTTCACGATCTGCTCTACAGTCGCAACGGCGTGGAGTTTGGTATCAGCTCAGAACACGGCGTGACGCAGCTGGGTTCCGATGCCCCGTACAGCCGCAACCAGCTCTATTATCGTCAATACGTCTCCGTGGGCAGTACTCCCCATACCAACCTGGATCTCCAGTTGCGCCTTGGGGTGACTGGCGGGGATGTGCCCATTGATAAGCACCCCTACGGGCTTGGCGGCAGCCGTGAGTTGCGTGGTTATGACAAGAGCAGCATTGAGGGGCGGTCCTATTTTTCTGCCAATCTTGAATATCTACACCCCCTGTTTAGCCACCCCGCTGCCCGCGGTGTCATCTTTCTGGATGTTGGCAACGCCTATGCCGATAACCGGCTGGTCGATTTGGCGGATCTGGAAGCCAGTATGGGCGTGGGCCTACGTTATAAATTCAAGGCGTTTGTAAATCTACAGTTACGCGCCGACTACGCATATGCCTTTGGTTTGTCCGAGCGCAAGCTGTATGTCGGTGTCAAAGATACCTTCTAAGAACCCGTTTACGATTTCGCTGAAGGGTGCATCGCGGCGTTAAAACTAGCCTCAAAATGCTCACATACTACCTGTATGCTGCGCTTTTTCGGCCAGTTTTGCCTTGCGCTGCATCCCTTGATCGAGATCGTAAACGGGTTCTAAGCGCGGCCCTTGCTGGATGCGGCATGATGGTTTGGCGTAGACTGTGGTAGCGCTATTAAGTGGAGAAGAGAGATGGTCGGTGGGGTAAAGGTGGCGGTGGGGTTGTTGGTGCTGGGGATGGCGGCGCTGTTGTCGGCCTGTTCCGTGACCCGCGTTGATCGGGGGCACAGCTTGGTTCAGAGTGATGCCGCCGAGTCATATGCCAATGTCTATTTTATTCGTCCCACTACCGAACATCCACTAGGGTTTGCCGATAATCCGCTCGCTGTCGAAGTGAACGGTGAACGGCTGATGCGTCTTGGCGTGGGTGAGTACACCCTGGTGCGCCTGAAGGCGCGTGATATCAGTGTAACGATGAAGAACCAGACCCAGGTAGGTGGCCGCTGGGAGGTGACAGAGATGGAACAGACTCGGAGCTTCAATCTCGAGCCGGGGCAGACCTACTTCATCCTGGCAAAGATGGTGGACGGCGAGTTTCGTGGGGTAACTTTTATCCCTGAAAGTATTAGTCTTTTCGATGTGCAACAGATCAAAACCCCTTTGCGGGCGACCGGCGCGGCGAAGGCGACCCCCATAGCCATGCGCTGAACCTGAACGTTGCTGCCATCGCCCTGTGAGCTGCATTAATGCCCTTGATTATTCTCCTCGTTTTTCTGTTGTCACTCCTCTTTGGGCCGCAGTGGTGGGCGCAGGCCGTCTTGCGCCGCCACAGTCGGCTGCGGCCTGATTATCCCGGTACGGGCGGTGAGTTTGCCCGCCATCTGCTTGATAAATTTGAATTGCATGAGGTCAGGGTGGAGACTGCGCTGCAGGGGGATCATTACGATCCCTTGGCTAAAGTGGTGCGCCTGACACCGGACAAGCTTAATGGCAAATCGCTTACCGCAGTGGCGGTGGCGGCCCATGAGGTTGGTCATGCCTTGCAGGATGCCCTTGGCTACGGGCCGTTGCGCTGGCGCAGTCAGCTGGTGCTGTTGGCGCAAAAGACCGAGAAGATGGGGGCGGGCATTATGATGGTGCTGCCGCTGGTGGTGCTGCTGACCCGTTCGCCCGCTGCGGGTGGTGTGACCTTTTTGGTGGGGTTGATCAGTATCGCCGCCATGGCGGTGGTGCATCTGGTGACGTTGCCGGTGGAGCTGGACGCCAGCTTTGGGCGGGCCTTGCCGTTGCTCAAGGCGGGGCGTTATATCGGTGAGGAAGATGAGCGGGCGGCACGGCAGATCCTGCGAGCCTGTGCCTTGACCTATCTGGCAGCGTCGCTGGCGAGCCTGTTTAATGTCTGGCGCTGGTGGCGGTTGTGGCGGCGCTGAAGTGATGCCGGGGCCGGAATAAAAAAAGCCGACACTGTTTGATGGTGTCGGCCTGGTCCACGCCCCTTTGCGCGGACCGACTGAATTTGTGGCAAATCAGGCCAAGGTTGCGTCGCTACGTTGTGTACGTTTTTCTGGGTAGCGGAGCAGGTCCAAGGCGTACCAATCTTCCAGCTCAATGATGAGGCGCAGTCCGTTGAGATACCGCAGTACAATCTTTTGCAGCTCTCCGTTTTTATAGACCATGCCCCATACGCTGAGGAACTGGCGGCTTAGGTTGATGTACCAGGCGCCAATGATGGGTTCATGATTGATGGCCACAAATACCTCCCACAAGGTTCTTTACACTGCTTTCTAGCCGCATTTCGAATCGCCGCAATTGAGGCAGGTCATGCAGCCGTCCATCTTGATCATCGCCTTGGTATTGCACTTGGTGCAGAGCTGGGAGCCTTCGGGAAAGTCGCTGCTTTCGCTCTCTGTGGCACGTTTGGAGAGGCTTTCGAACTGCTGCCGTTTTTCGTTGATCAATTTTTGTTGATGTTCATCCAGCCCATCATCCTTGATCAGGCCGATCATGCGCAGGTGTGATTCGATGGCGTCGCCGATCTCGGCCACCAGTGATGGCATAAACTGACCGCCGCGCTTGAAGTAGCCGCCGCGCGGGTCAAACACCGAACGCATCTCGTCGACCAGGAAGGTGACGTCGCCACCCTTGCGGAAGACCGCCGAGATGATACGTGTCAGCGCCACAATCCACTGGAAGTGGTCCATGTTTTTTGAGTTGATGAAGATCTCGAAGGGGCGGCGCAACTCATGTTCGGTGCCAGCATTGAGGATGATGTCGTTGATGGTGACATAGAGTGAATGCTCGGAGAGTGGCGTCTTGATCTTGTAGGTGGATCCCACCAGCATTTCGGGACGCTCGACCTTTTCGTGCATCTGAACCACGTTGGATGCGATGGGTATCTCTATCGCTTCCTCGCGCGGTTGCGCCACGTCTTCTTTTTTAACAACGCTGTAGCTGCTGATCTTTTTGGTGATTTTGTTAGCCATGATTTCGCTCCTGATTCCTGTTGACCCGGCTTTAAAACTTGCCGTAGTACCCTTCTTTAAGGGCGTCGTAGAGATTGGCGGCGCTGTGGATCTCGCCGTCGTACTCGACCTCTTCGTTACCTTTGAACTCAACGACAGAGCCATCTTCAAGGGTGAAACGGTAGGTGGTATTGGCCAGGTCTTCCTCTTTTACCAGCACCCCCTGGAACGCCTCGGGGTTGAAACGGAAGGTGGTGCAGCCTTTCAATCCCTGCTCGTAGGCGTAGAGGTAGATGTCTTTGAAGTCTTCGTAGGCGAAGTCGGTTGGTACGTTGGCAGTCTTGGAGATCGAGGAGTCGATCCACTTCTGCGCCGCTGCCTGGATATCAACATGGGCCTTGGGTTTGATGTTGTCGGCGGTGACAAAGTAGTCCGGCAACTGGTTGGCCTGCTCCTGAGTATACGGGGAGGCATTTGTGTTGATCAGCTCGCGGTAGGCCAGCAGCTCGTAGGAGAAGACGTCGACTTTCTCTTTGGACTTCTTGCCTTCACGGATGACATTGCGTGAATACTGGTGGGCAAAGCTCGGCTCGATGCCGTTGCTGGCGTTGTTGGCCAGTGACAGC
>JAYWDX010000010.1:0-4720 GCA_043779675.1 Tenderia sp. (SeqCode) | reverse complement strand
TTAGCGGCCCTCTACAAGACCGGCTTCTTTAACAATATTGATTTTTACCATGATGCTGGTACTGGTGCGCTCATCATTAAGGTGGAGGAGCGTCCTTCGATTGCAACGATTATTCTGGATGGGAATCACGAGCTGTCGACGGAGGATCTAAAAACCGGTTTGAAGACAGCTGGACTCGCCGAAGGAAAAATCTTCGATCGCTCGCTGCTCGATAGAATTAAGCTTGACCTGCAACGGCAATATTTTGTGCGTGGTTATTATGCCGTTGAGATTGAGACTGAAGTTGCTCCGTTGGAGGATAATCGCGCCGATTTGAAAATTAAAATTCGTGAGGGTGAGGTTGCCACCATCAAACAGATCAACATTGTTGGTAATAGTCGTTTTGATGAAGATGAATTGCTTAGCCAGTTTGAACTGGGCATTCCACCTTTTTACGCCTTCTTTAGCAGTAGTGACCAGTACTCAAAGCAAAAACTGGCGGCAGATATGGAAACACTGCGCTCTTGGTATCTTGATCGTGGTTACATCAACTTCACCATTGATTCATCTCAGGTGTCCATTACGCCTGATAAAAACTCTGTTTTTATTACTATTAATCTGCATGAGGGTGAACAGTTCAAACTGCGTAAGGTAGCTCTTTCTGGTGAATTGATTGTTGCTGAAAAAGAGTTGCTTGATCTCATCACTCTGACACCGGGCGATACCTTCTCACGACGCTCGGTGACTGATATTACTACTGCCATTACTGAGCGGTTGGGTGACGCGGGATATGCCTTTGCCAATGTTAACGCCGTGCCTGAAATAGATGAAGTTAAGCAAGACGTCGCTTTGACTTTTTTTATTGATCCGGGTAAGCGGGTATACGTACACCATATCAATATTAGTGGTAATCAGAAGACTGAGGATGAGGTGGTTCGTCGCGAGTTCAGACAGATGGAGGGGGCTTGGCTCTCCACCAGCAAACTTAACCGTTCACGAGTGCGTATTCAACGGCTAAGTTATGTAGATCAAGTCACACTCGACACTCCCCCTGTCCCAGGCAGTGAAGACCAAGTGGATGTGAACCTTTCCCTGAATGAACGTCCCTCAGGCTCATTGATGGTTGGTGCTGGATATTCAGGGGGCGATGGAATGTTGCTCAACGCCAGTGTCAGTCAAGAAAATTTCCTTGGTACCGGCAAACGTGTCAGCACTGAAGTGAATTCGAGCAAGGTCAACACAGTGTATAGTTTCACTCATACCGATCCTTACTTCACGTTGGATGGTGTGAGTCAGAGCATGCGTTTCTCTTATCGTCAGACGGACGCCTCACGGGCCAATCTGGCCAGTTATATTGCCGATGTTTGGGGCGGCTCCTTGAACTATGGAATTCCGTTGTCGGAATTTAATACCGCTAGGGTAGGGCTTGGTTATGAGTCCACCGAGATAAAGACCACTGCTCAAACTCCGCAGCCCTATCTTGCTTATTTGGCCGCCAACTTTGATAAGTTTTATACTACCAAATTGACAGTGGGGTGGAGTCACGACACCCGTAACAAAACAGTATTCGCCAGCGATGGTGTAATGCAATCCCTGTCAGCTGAAACGACGATTCCTGGCAGTAATCTGAATTTTTATAAGCTCTCATCCAGTACCAAGTGGCTCTATCCGCTGACCAAAAACTTGACAGCTTCTCTTGATGGAGAGATTGGCCTCAGTGGTAGCTTTAAGGATACTACCGATGTGCCATTTTTTGAGAAATACTATGCGGGCGGTGCCCAGTCGGTACGCGGCTACCGAGCAAATACACTTGGCCCCAAGGATAATACAGTAAACTTGGGTGGTAATTTCCGTGTCGCGGGTACTGGTGAGTTAGTCTTCCCGCCACCCTTTTCGCCGGATAGTAGTGCGGTGCGCATGAGTCTGTTCTGGGATGTTGGCAATGTTTTTGTTGATATTGATAGCTTCGACAGTGCGCAATTACGGCAATCGGCTGGGGTCTCATTGATCTGGTTATCGCCAGTGGGACCACTATCATTCAGTCTGTCGGAGCCGTTGAATGACAAGCCGGGAGATAGGCTTGAGAAATTCCAGTTCACATTAGGATCGTTTTTTTAGTAGAGGAGGGTATGCTTTTGAAAAAATTGACTATGAGCATGGTGCTGGCGGCGGGGTTGGTATTGCCGACCTGGGTGGTTGCTAAAGATGAATTGAAAATCGGTTTTGTGGACGGCACCCGCTTGTCTCAGGAGGCCCCGCAGGCTAAGACTGCGTCTGAGCGTCTTGCCAAGGAGTTTGAACCACGTAAAAACGAAATTCTAAAGGCACAGGAGCAGATGCGCGAACGGGAAGAGCGTCTGACCAAGGACAGCGCCTTTATGAGTGCCGCCGATAAACAGAAAAAAGAGCGTGAGCTTGCTACGGCTGATCGTGAACTGCGCATGAAGCAGACGGAGTTTCAGGAGGATCTAACCATCCGCCGCAATGATGAGCTAGCCAAGGTGATGGACTCCTTACGTAGCTCGATTCAGGAGTACGGCAAGAGTGAAGGGTATGATCTGATTCTGTTCGAAGGTGTCTCTTATGCCAGTGATCGGGTTAACCTGACCGACGCCATCCTTAAAAAATTGAAGGCAAAATAAGGTCAGTCGCATGGGAGTCACCCTGCAACAACTGGCGTGTGAGATTGGGTGTGAATTACATGGTGATTCAGACTGTTTGATCACGGCGGTTGGCACGCTGCAAAATGCCGGGGTGGGGCACGTCTCGTTCCTGGCCAATGCCAAATATCGTCACTATTTGGAAACGACACAAGCCAGTGCTGTCATTATCTGGCCGCAGGATCTGGCGTTTTCACCCACTAACGCGCTGGTGAGCAATAATCCCTATCTGGCTTTTGCCAAGGCCGCACGGTTGTTAAATCCAGAGCCGTTGGTAGTGGCCGGGGTTCATGCCACAGCGGTGATTGAGGCCGACTGCGATGTGCATCCAAGCGCCAGCATTGGTGCCCACTGTTATATTGGCGCTGGTAGCTCTATTGGCGCCGGTGCTGTCATTGGACCGGGCTGCGTGCTTGAGCATGATGTCACTATCGGTGCTAATAGTCGCTTGGTGGCCAGGGTTACCCTTTGTCACGGCGTTAGTATTGGCGCAGCCGTGTTGATTCATCCAGGCGCGGTCATCGGTGGTGACGGTTTTGGCATTGCCAATGACGCCGGTCGTTGGATTAAGGTGCCACAGCTGGGCGGTGTGGTGATCGGTGATGATGTTGAGATCGGGGCTAATACTACGATCGATCGTGGTGCACTTGAAGATACGGTGATTGAAGAGGGGGTCAAGCTGGATAATCAGATCCAGGTGGCTCATAACGTTCGTATTGGCGCACACACTGCGGTTGCTGGTTGTGCTGCTGTTGCTGGCAGTACCACCATTGGCAAACGTTGCCAGATTGGTGGCGCCGTTGGGATAGTTGGCCATCTGGCCATCGCGGACGATGTTCATGTTACCGCCATGTCGCTGGTGACTGGTAATATCAGCCATCCTGGAGTCTATTCATCAGGGATTTCTGCGCAGCCGCGCAGCGAGTGGGTGAGAAATGCAGCCAGGGTTCGACAGCTGAACGAGATTGCCCAGCGTCTGCGGGTATTGGAGCGACGGCTGGATGAAGAGTAGATTACTTCGGGAATTGTGTTATGGATGAAGTCAAAAACACATTAAGCACGATGGATATTTATGAGGTGCTTGAGCATCTGCCGCATCGTTATCCATTTTTGCTGGTTGATCGTGTCATCGATTACAAGGTCGGTGAATATCTGACTGCGATCAAAAACGTCACCTATAACGAACCTTACTTCCAAGGCCATTTTCCCCATCGTCCGGTCATGCCGGGAGTGCTGATTTTGGAAGCACTGGCCCAGGCCACCGGGATACTGGCATTTAAGACTACCAGTTCAAAACCAACGGCCAAGTCGCTTTATTATTTTGTTGGCGTTGATGGCGCCCGCTTCAAACAACCGGTAGAACCAGGTGATCAGTTGCTGCTGGAGGTTAAAGTGGTCAAGACCATGCGGGGTGTCTGGAAGTTTGACTGTGAAGCCAAGGTTGATGGCAAGGTGGTCACGAGTGCCGAGCTGATGTGTGCGGAGAGGGAAGTCTGAGCGTGATTGATCCTATCATTGATTCCAGGGCAGTCATTGATCCAACGGCGCGTATTGCCGCCGGGGTGACTATTGCCCCCTATGCCATCATTGGCGCCGATGTTGAAATTGGTGAGGGCTGCTGGGTTGGGCCTCATGTTGTGATCAACGGCCCTTGCCGCATTGGTAAAGAGAATAGGTTCTTCCAGTTTTCATCCATCGGTGAGGCCCCGCAGGATAAAAAATATGGGGGTGAGCCGACGTTGTTGGAGATTGGTGACCGTAATGTCATCCGCGAATACTGCACCTTCAATCGAGGCACAGTGCAGGATAAAGGCGTTACCAAGATCGGGAGTGACAACTGGATCATGGCTTATGTTCATATCGCCCATGATTGCGAGGTAGGCAACCATACTGTCTTTGCCAATAACACGACCCTGGCGGGTCATGTCGTCGTTGAGGATTATGTGACTCTTGGTGGCGCCAGCTTGATCCATCAGTTCTGTGTGGTGGGCGCCCACAGTTTTGTCGGCATGGGCAGCGCCATTGCCAAGGATGTGCCGCCATTTTTGATGGTCTCGGGTCGGCCTGCCGAGCCCCATGGC
>JAYWDX010000009.1:0-20055 GCA_043779675.1 Tenderia sp. (SeqCode) | reverse complement strand
GCTTGAGAATCACCACGCTCGACTGCCAATATCGACAAATGAACCAGAGCTTGGTAGTGGGATGGATCAAGGTAGATCGCACGTTTAAATGAGACCTGCGCTTTATCGTTTTCAGATTGAGCCAAAAATATGATGCCATGCAAACAATAGGCATCTGCTTCCAGAGGGTTTTTCAGAATATAAGCAACACATAATTCCATCGCTTTTCCTAGATCTCCCTTATCCGCCAGTATCTGAACCTCATCAATCGAGAGGGCATCCTCATGTTTTTCTTCAACCCGTTGTTGTTCAACAACTAATTTTTTATCAACAGCCGGCCGAGAAATAATTGGCCGTGAAAACAACATCTCAACCGCTGAAATATCAGCGGTAACAACACTCATGGCAGCCGCTTTTGATTTTGCCATCTCATTTTTGGCAGGATATGCCGGTTGATAGGCAAAGGCACCAGGGTGTCTCATTGATTCAAACAGTCCATGCACCATTCGTCCAGTGTCGGCATGTCCAAAAAAAATAAACCCATCAGACAACAGCAGGCGATGCAGTGATTTTATAGCCTTTTCTTTCGTTTCAAGATCGAAGTATATTAATAAATTCCTACAAAAAACAATATTATAAGGACCTGCATCTAGCATAAAATCAGGTGAAATAATGTTTTTATGGTAGAAATTAACTACTGATTTCACTTCATCAACAATCTCGTACCCAGCACCTGTATCACTGAAATATTTATCTCGAAATAGTAAGTCGCTACCTCTGAAGGAGTTTTTTCCATATAGACCGCGGCTGGCGTAGTCCAATACTCGTGTATTTATGTCAACTGCATCAATCACAAATGACTTAGGCGAAAGTCCAGCACTTAGAAGAGCCATTGCAATGGAGTATGGTTCTTCACCCGTTGAGCAAGGAATACTTAAAATCTTAAATTTTTTTCCAATGGCAGGTACCCATGTTTTAGTAGCGTAATTTTCAAGTAATTTAAACGGCTCACCATCACGAAAGAACCAGGTCTCAGGAACCGTGACGTCATTAATAAATGCCTGACGTTCTTGAGACGAATCATTTAGATAAAACAGGTACTCATCAATAATTTTATAACCACCTACCGTCATTCGTGCCTTTACCACACGATCGACTGCCTCTTCACCAATAGAGTTAGCATCAATACCGGTTATATTATGCAGATAGGTATAGATATCACTGTGCGCCATTCGTCACATCCAGTGACGTGACACTATTTGTATCAATAGACTTCATAAAGAATCGCAATTCATCTGGAATCAACCAATTGGTATTAATGTGCTGAATCATCCCATCCTCATCTAGGATTACTTTGTCGACAACTGAACCCCTTCCGTCGCCTATGCTGACATCGGTAAACTGCTCATCCTTAACTTTGATAGTCTCCGTTACACTTCCAGCCAGCAGGCCGATACAAGAAGATTTCATCCGCTCAGAACGCACCACGATGATTCGACTACTCAGGCATGCTTTGACATCACTGTCGCCCAACAATTGGGAGCCGTCTATAACAGGGATGATATGACCACGGTAGTTAAGTAGGCCGGCAATCGTCGCCGGCGACTTTGGCAGCTTTTGCAGCAACACATGCGGCACCACCTCCACAATTTCCACTACATCAATGCCATAGCGGTTGCCATTCACTTTGAACATCAACAACATCATGGCTCTATGCCTCTACTTAGCGTTTTTCTATTCCAGAGACCTTAAACTTAGAAACACCACCCTGTAACATACGTGCCGCATCATTCAGATGATCGATAGATGAGTGTGACTGACGCAGAGAGTTAACCGTCTGTTGGGCTGACTCACTCAGCGAAACAATTGCCTGCTTAATCTGATCTGCACCCTGGGATTGGAAATGCATCCCTTCATGCACACTTTCAAAGCGCGGTGTTAACGCCTGCACCTGATTAATGATCTGATTCAGCTGAGCACTGATCAAGCTAACCTCATCAACGCTGAGGCGAACCTCTTCGGTGAACTTTTCAACACTCATCACACCGGCAGTCACTGCTGACTGCATCTCTTTCACCATCTGTTCTATATCCCACGTTGCAACCGCTGTTTGATCCGCAAGTCGGCGAATTTCTGTAGCCACCACCGAGAATCCGAGTCCATACTCACCGGCCTTTTCAGCCTCGATCGCGGCGTTTAGTGATAACAAGTTGGTCTGATCTGCGACCTTGGTTATGGTGGTCACTACGGTATTAATATTGCTGGCCTTCTCATTCAATACCTCAAGTTTTGCCGCGATCGATGATGAAGCCTCTACCACCTGACGCATGGTCAGACCCATCTTTTTCAATCCAGCCTGACCCGCCTCAGCAGCACTCGCTGTACTTTCGGACACCTTGGCAACCTCGTCCATTGTCTTAACCAGCTCTTTGGCGGTAGCCGATATTTCTGTAGCCGTAGTCACCACCTCATTAACTGTTGCGGCTTGTTCAGCAACGGTCGCCTCTTGTTCTCGCGCCGTTACCGCAATTTGTGTCGCCGATGAGGTCACCTGAATGCCGGAAAGCTGCACTTGCGCCACCAGGAAGTTAATGCTGTCGATCATTGACTGGACACCGCGCGCCAGCTGTCCAATTTCATCATTACCCTCAATATGGAGCTTAACTGTCAAGTCACCTTCGGCAGCCTTGGTCACGGCCCCAAGAATCTCATCAACCTTGGTACGTAACTCCTCTACAGCGCGACGCCGTTCCTCCACCATTTTATTAAGATTATCGATCATGATCTGAAGTCCATTGGCAAGTTCACCGATAGCTCCCTTATCGACAAAATTAATTTTTCCTGTCAGATCACCAACAGCCGCTTTATTCACCACTTCAAGCAGACTATCAACCTTATGCCGCAAATATTCTGCCGCCTCATGTTCGCGCTCAGTGCTGGCATTTACCTTATCAGCCATAGTATTAAAGGCCATGCCAACACGCCCCACCTCATCCGAGTTGACAACTTTAAATCTAATATCGTTGTTACCTTGTGTACGTTGCGTCACCACGTCCATCAGATTGCCGATAGGGGATGAGATCCAACGACGGGTAAAAAGATTGGTCACAATCAATCCAATCACTAAAAAGAACAGATTTATCCCTGCCTCAAGCAGCATGTCATTTCTGACAGTTTTATCCAGCTCAGCCAGCGAATAACTGATACGGATACCACCGTTGATCGCGCCACTTTCTACCTTGTGACACTGAAGACAATTGACTCCACGGGTGTTTTCAGTCGCTCTGAACGGTGTCAAAACAGTCAGCACACGTCCTTGTGGTGTCTCACTAACCTCTTTGACCTCTTCGCCACGCAATACGCGGTGGTCCAGCTCATCGATCGGCTGTTCAGAATCAAATCCCGGACCAAACTGCTGTTTCACAGGCTCTCCACGAATCACCCGTGCATCAAGCACCTGTGCACGGCTTTTCATTTTATCCTGAAGGATATTGCGCTGCGCCATGGTACCAGTGAGCATCATGGTATTCAGTCCATCAAAATAGAGTGTGGACATATCCTGAGTACGATCCGTGGCTTCCTCAAGCACCCGGTTACTGTTCTGGACAAACATGTATCCTGTCACAATAGTAATCACCACCAGAAACACTATTCCGACAATAATATTCATCTTTGTCGGAATGGATAAGGCACCTAAAAAGGAGTGGGGGTTCTGCGTTTCTGTCATAGCATTTTCTCTTTTAATTTGTCCCGATTGAATGGATACCGCGTGTCACTGCTTCATTATTGTCATATAACAACAATTACCATCCGATATCTGTCCCTGGTTTTACCGACACATATATGAATACTGTCCTGTAAGCGGCCACCGCAACTAAAACTTTAGTAGCCGACATGTTTTGCAAAACAACTACATGATGTTTTTCTCAACACCCTTATTTGAGGCCGGACTGGGGGTTTTTATGATTACAAAAAAATATGCAGTTCTACCCGCGATCAGACTCAAAAGAATCTCGCGATTATGAATTTGAAGAGTAGGTAATGCAGGTAATGAGTGTTTAAATATGGCAGGGACTGCCTTGACTGCGGCGTGAAAATCACCAATTGGCACTACCAGAACGAGGATGTTTCGCAGAAAAAGCGCAAAGAGCGCCAACACAGAAACGTTACTCAGGGCCAGGATGTTGCCCTGGACTTATATCGAATGCCCAATCATTACCAGCAACATCAGCCACACAGATTGATTAACGCACCCTGGCCATATTTGCCAACCATTGCAGTTGGCATCAGGACAGAGTTTTAAATAGGTGCGCCCATAGTTTACTGGGTGCCCAAGGCACTACTCGTCCGTATAACCCAGACTGCGCAGCGCACGCTCGTCAGCAGACCACCCCTCTTTGACCTTGACCCAGAGCTGTAGAAACACCTTCTGCTCCAGCACATTTTCCAGATCCAGACGGGCCTCCTGGCCGACCTTCTTTAACCCCTGGCCACCCTTGCCGATGACAATCGCCTTCTGACCAGCACGCTCAACCCAGATCAACGCGGCGATATTGACTATGCCCTCCTCAACCTCATACGACTCGATCTCGACTGTCATCTCATAGGGCAACTCCTGGCCCAATTGGCGTGTTAGCTTTTCACGCACGATCTCAGCGGCAAGAAAACGCATACTACGATCGGTGATCTGGTCTTCGGGAAACTGCGCAGGGCCAATGGGCATCAGCTTTTCAACCTCAGCCTCCAAGGCATCGACATTCTCACCACTTTTGGCTGATAGTGGCACCACGGAGTGAAACGCCATACGTTGTGACACCTTTGCCAAATGGGGCAGAAGCTGCTCTGGTTCCAACCGGTCAATTTGATTCACCACCAGGATCACCGGAGCATCTGCATTTTTGACGCGCTCCAGCACCAGCTCATCTTCATCGGTCCACTTGTTGCCCGCCACTACAAACAACACCACATCCACCCCCTGCAAAGCGGTAGTCGCGGCCTGGTTAAGGTAACGATTCATCGCCTTGCCACCCGGTTTATGCAGGCCCGGGGTATCGACATAAATCACCTGGCACTCTGCGCTGGTATCGATGCCATGGATACGGTGACGAGTGGTCTGTGGCCGCCGCGAGGTGATGCTGATCTTCTGCCCAAGGATGCGGTTCATCAAGGTGGACTTGCCAACATTGGGGCGACCTACAATTGCGGCAAAACCACAGCGGAAATTATTAGGGTTCTTCTGTTCAAACTCGGTCACGGTATCTATTTATCCATTTGAGAGGGAGCGGCCAGCCGCTTCCGACAGTATCTTTAACATTTTCTTAGCAGCATTCTGCTCTGCCTTACGGCGACTGCTGCCATGACCGGGAATGCCTTCTTTCAGCGCATCAGTCAGACACTCAACGTAGAAGGTTTGATTATGGGCGTCCCCTTCAACCTTAACCAGGTCATAACGGGGCAAAGGCAGTTTGCGCGACTGCAAGAATTCCTGCAGACGGGTCTTAGGGTCTTTGAGTTCATCTTCCGGCGAGATACTTTCAAGACGCTCCCGGTAGAGCGCCAGTATCAATGTGTCAGCAGCCTCATAACCACCATCTAGATAAACAGCGCCTATCAGCGCCTCTACCGCACAAGCGAGGATAGAGCCACGCCGGAAACCGCCACTCTTCAACTCGCCCGAGCCAAGCCGAACATAATCACCCAAGCAGAGCTCTTTACCAATCTCGGCGAGGCTATCCCCTTTGACCAAGGTAGCGCGCAGTCGGGTGAGTTCACCTTCACTGGCGTCAGGAAAACGGCGATACAATGCCTCGGCAATCACACAGCCAAGGATGGCATCGCCCAGAAACTCAAGACGCTCGTTATTGTGATGGCCAACACTGCGATGGGTCAGCGCCTGTTCAACCAGTGCCGTATCGCGAAAACGATAGTTGAGTACTCGCAACAATCTATCAAGCGGAGGATTCAAACAACCACTACCTTAGCTCAACCGAGTTGTTGTCGAATTTAACCACAGCATCAACATTCGCAAACATCGGTACCCGCGCCTCATAATTAAGAGCGACCGTGCGACCTGCCGACGTTTTGGTAATGACAATATTTTTTTCCGTCACAAAATCGACGTTATCGACACTGAGTTTTTTCAAAATCAGACTCTTAATCTCTTTGTCGCTGATGTCCTTAGCAATGTTATCTGCAGTTAGGTTTTCCAGCGCCGCCTCTACCTTAAAATGGGCAAAATAGGTGGGCACCAGCTTGGCAGCAATCATCAGCACAAACCCCACCAGAACAACAATCATCAACACACTGATGGCTGTCATACCGCGCTGTGATTTTAGTGTATTCGACATATCGTCTCCTCTAGGCTCACTTTTATAAAATCAGACATCAATGGATCATGTTACCAATGCGTTCCCACGACACCCGGTTCTGGACGCTATCCCAGTTCATCCAGATCATGAAGGCGCGCCCTACCAGATTTTGTTCTGGCACAAAGCCCCAGTAACGGCTGTCATTACTATTGTCACGATTGTCCCCCATGACAAAGTAGTGCCCGGCAGGCACATTAAACTCGCTCTCAACGGTGGGACGCCCATTAATAACTAAAATATCGTGATCAACTTCTCCCAACTTCTCCTTTCGCAACTCAGCACCGGCCAGGAATCCGGCCCCTGTGGCGGTATAAGTGCCCCTCTGTTGTTGTCGGACGACCTGGCCATTTACATAAACTTGTCGACCATAATAAGCGATGGTATCACCAGGCAGGCCGACCACACGTTTGATGTAGTCCACCGACGGCTCCTTAGGGTAACGAAACACCACCACATCACCGCGGACGGGCTGATCCATCGCCAACACCTTGGTATTAAGGGCTGGCAAACGGATGCCATAGGTGAATTTATTGACCAGAATAAAGTCACCCGCCAGCAAGGTTGGCATCATCGAGCCTGAGGGGATGCGGAACGGCTCAACCAAAAACGACCGCAGCAATAGCACCACCAATATCACCGGAAAGAACGAGCGGGCATACTCCACCAGCACCGGCTCGCGGTAGCTGTTATCGATCACCGTAGGCTCAGCCCCCTCCGCCTTGAGCTTGGCTAGCCCGGCATCCCGCTTCGGCTTCCAGAGCAGCGAATCGACACCCCAGATCAGCCCCGTCACCAGGACTGCCAGTACCATTACAGTTGCAAAATCAAAATTCATCTATTTTTTACCCACATCCAGTACCGCCAGAAAGGCCTCCTGCGGAATCTCTACTCTACCTACCATTTTCATGCGCTTTTTACCCGCCTTCTGCTTTTCCAACAGCTTGCGTTTACGACTGGCATCCCCGCCATAACACTTGGCGAGCACGTTTTTACGCAGCGCCTTGATGGTGCTACGGGAGATGATTTTGGTGCCAATGGCTGCCTGGATGGCGACATCAAACATCTGTCGCGAGATTACATCTTTCATCCGCTCCACCAAAGCGCGTCCCTGGAACTCAACTTTATCGCGATGCACGATTACCGCCAGTGCATCAACTGTCTCACCGTTGATCATGATGTCGAGCTTCACCAGATCGGCATATTGGTAACGCTTAAACTCATAGTCGAGTGAGGCATAACCACGCGAAACCGATTTAAGCTTGTCGAAGAAGTCGAGCACCACCTCGTTTAGTGGCAGTTCGTAGGTCAGCGACACCTGGCTGCCAACGTAGAGCATGTTCTTCTGCACGCCACGTTTTTCAATGCAGAGGCCAATAACATTGCCAAGATACTCCTGCGGCATCAGCAGATGGGCCTCGATAATCGGTTCGCGAATTTCTGAGATATGGTTTGCAGCGGGCAAGTTGGCAGGGTTATCAACCAACAGAATCTCGCCCTTGGTGGTCACCACCTCATAGATTACCGTCGGCGCGGTAGTGATGAGATCAAGGTCATATTCACGCTCCAGCCGCTCCTGCACAATCTCCATGTGCAACATGCCGAGAAAACCGCAGCGAAAACCAAAACCCAGCGCCTGCGAAGTCTCCGGCTCATAAAAAAGTGCCGAGTCGTTGAGCCGCAGCTTGGAGAGTGCGTCACGCATATCCTCGTAATCTTCCGAAGAGGTCGGAAAGAGTCCAGCAAAAACGCGCGGCTGCACCTGTTTAAAACCGGACAGCTGTTCCGTGGAGGGACGATCCGCACGGGTGATGGTATCGCCAACCGGGGCACCGTCGATCTCCTTAATACCGGCGATGATAAAACCGACCTCACCTGCCTTCAGCTCTGCGGTATCAACACGTTTGGGCGTGAAGATACCAACATGATCAACCAGATGATGACGTCCGGTCGACATCACCAGAATTTTATCCTTCTTGCGCAGGGTACCGTTTTTGACCCGTACCAGCGAAACAACACCCACGTAGTTATCAAACCAAGAGTCGATGATCAGCGCCTGTAGTGGCGCATCGGGATCACCCTCCGGTGGCGGAATGCGCTTGACGATCGCCTCCAGCAGTTCAGCCACTCCTAGACCACTCTTGGCACTGACACGCGGGGCGTCAGCGGCGCCAACACCGATGATATCCTCGATCTGGTGGATCACCCGTTCAGGGTCGGCAGAAGGCAAGTCTATTTTATTCAGGACCGGCATCACCTCCAGCCCCTGCTCAATGGCAGTGTAGCAGTTGGCCACACTCTGGGCCTCAACCCCTTGTGAAGCATCCACCACCAGCAGCGCCCCTTCGCAGGCGGCCAGCGAACGTGACACCTCATAAGAGAAGTCGACATGGCCGGGGGTATCGATAAAGTTAAACTGATAGACCTGCCCATCGCTGGCCGTATAGGGCAGGGTCACGCTCTGGGCCTTGATGGTGATACCACGTTCGCGCTCAATGTCCATAGAGTCCAGCACTTGGGCCTCCATATCGCGATCTGCAAGACCGCCGCACATCTGGATGAAGCGATCAGCCAGCGTCGATTTACCGTGGTCGATATGGGCGATGATGGAAAAGTTTCGGATATGCTTCATTCAGACTCTTTAGTTACTGCATCAGGACAATGGCCATTATGGCATTGATTTTTGGAGCGCAATTCTAACGAATTTCGGTCCCGGCTTACATCCCTAAAACAAAGCGGGGGGCTGATAATCAGCCCCCCGCTCGTCTTACCTTAATATATAAGGTTTATTTTTCAGGCACTTTGAGTGCCAGGAAGACCGCGCCGTCACGTCTCTGCAGCAACACAGCCACTGGTTTGCCAGCAGGCAAACCTACCACCAGATCACGAAACTGCTTGGTATCAGTGATTTTTACGTTATTTATCATCACCAGCACATCACCTTCGCGGATGCCGGCATCATAGGCTGCGCCCTCTTTAACTTGAGTCACCACTACACCTTGCTTTTCGGGCAGTCCCAACGCCTTACGCTGCTCCGCTGTCAGGTTGTCGATCTGAAGTTTAATACGACCATCTTCGATGCCACTCCCCTTCGCCCCAGAGCCGACACTCGCCAAGGCGTCCTCAGTAGGGAGTTCGCCGATATTCACCATCAAGGTCTGAGGCTTGCCTTCGCGGATCACTTTGACCTTCACCGGCTTATTGATGGGGGTCACCCCAACCATCGGCGGTAGTGCCGCCGAAGTGGAGACATTACGGCCATTAAATTCGACGATGACGTCACCCACCCTAAGTTTAGCCTTTTCCGCCGGACTCTCCGGTAATACCTGAGAGATCAGCGCCCCTTCTGGTTTATCCATACCTAAGGACTGCGCCAGTTCACGAGTCACATCCTGAATCAGCACCCCCAGCCAACCACGACTGACTTGGCCACCGTTTTTGATCTGCTCCACCACATCCATCGCCAAATCGATAGGAATGGTGAATGAGAGCCCCATGAAGCCACCGGTGCGGCTATAAATCTGAGAATTGATTCCCACTACCTGACCATCAAGATTGAAGAGCGGGCCACCGGAGTTGCCGGGATTGATCGCCACGTCGGTCTGAATGAAGGGAACATAGTTCTCATTCGGCAGATTGCGACCTAGGGCACTAACAATACCCGCCGTTACAGTGTGGTCGAAGTCAAAGGGTGAACCGATGGCCAGCACCCACTCCCCCACCTTTAGCTTTTTAGAGTCACCCAGCTTAACCACCGGCAGGTCGTTGGCATTGACCTTTAACAGCGCCACATCACTGCGCTTGTCACTACCGACCAGTTTCGCCTCCAGCTCACGACGATCGCTGAGACGAACGATGATCTCATCGGCATCGCTGACCACATGGTTATTGGTAAGGATATAACCATCCTTAGAGATGATAAAACCGGACCCGAGAGAACGCCCATCATCAGGCTCACTACCCGGGCCTTGCTCAAAAAAACGCCGCATCAGTTCATCAAGGGGAGCACCTTCCGGTACTCCCGGGATGCGCCCTCCGTGAGGTGTGCCATTACCACTCCGGGGTTTAACCTTTTGAGTAGTACTGATATTGACCACGGCAGCACTGGCCGCATCAACCACGCGGGTAAAATCAGGCAGTTGTGCAGACCCTGCCGCACTCACGGGCACAGCCACGGCGAACAGGGTTACCGACAAAACCAACGCAGCTACCATCGAATTCGATTTTAAATTCAACACACAATCTCCTTAAAGTAGAAGGTAATGAGGCAATAAAACGCTAACGTGTTTGAAGTCGGACCAAGGGTTGAGATACCGGGACAACTTGATTATGACGCAAAATAACGGGCTGATAACGAACATCATCCGCGATTTGCAGAGAGAAACGCCTCACCCATAAAAATCCGAGTCCCAGGCCAGCGAGGCCAAAGATAACAGTCAGACCTTCTTTGAAACTGAGCTGCAACTCACTGCCAAGCAAGTCACCCGCCATAGCCATTAACAACATAACGATGAGCGGCACGGCATAAACGGCAAAAGAGCCGCGCACTAATGCTTGATCGTGCAGACCAATAATAATTTCATCACCGACATTGGCGCCGATCGTATTGATAGCCCGAACGCGACTAAGACGCTGCCCAACCACTTTAGCGACCACACCGGTGCCACAGCCTTTATTGGCAGAACATGAACCACAGGTGCTGGTGCGCTGGGTCTCGACCCAGGCAAAACCCGCTTCAACCGAGACAACTTTAGCCCGCTCTTCAATCATATCTACTGCCTCTGATAACGAATCGACTGACCGATAGTCTTGACGGTAATCTCCGGCACCTCTCCCACAACCGTCACCTGGTGTCTCTCAACTACATTACCGTAGGCATTAACCGCACCCATGTTAGAGACACCTATAAATGGCTTCTCTTTAGACGTCTGTTCCGCCTCAATAAAGACCGAAACCGAAGCCAGACCATCACTATAAATCATGTGTGCCACGCCACCTTGCGGGGTTGTAGCACGGGTAGTAACCAACTGAAAACCAGTGGGCACGGTTGTCACCAGCCACTCAGAACGCTCGATTGGGGTGGCACCTCGCTCTTTAGATGTAGATGACTGAGCGTTAACCTCAACCAATAGCCGCTGCCTCTCCTTCTCCGGCAACAGCTCAATCGACGTAAACATCACCTGCTCCAAAACCCGCCCCTGCTCACCGAGCAGCTCTGATTTAAGCAGCAGACCGGTCTTCACATCAAGCCAAAGGCGATAACCGTAGCGGAACTGATCACGCGGCACCACTGCAATCAACCTTGCGTCACGTCCAGCTACTCGATCACGACTGATAAGCGCCAGCTGGTAGTAGCTATCGACTCCGGCCAAGCGCTCGGCCACCTGCTGACCCATAAAACCAAAACGACGGCTATCGCGTACCGTCTCACGCGCTTCCCCTGTCAGGGTCAGCAGCAGCTCACGTTCACCCTCTTTGTGGGCCAGATGGATAACCTTCATCGCCGCCAGGTCCTCATCGCGACGGTAGACAAATATGCCTTGATAGCTCAACTCCTGCAGCGCCACCGACATTCGTTCCAAATGTTTGCGTGCCTCATTGCTAGAGCTAGCCGCAAAAGCAGCACTGCTGGAAGTCAACAACACGCTGGCGATGATGAAACCCGAGAGAGAAAAGCGCTGCCGCAACAGCCCGTCACAACAACTTAGATACAAATTACTCACCCTGTACTGGCTGGGTCTCTGCCAAACGAACATTCGGCAGTATGAGACTGTTCATCGCCGTCACACTCGACAACCTATTGTGGTTATGGAGATAAGTATTCAATCTTGACTCCACTGCGGGCGTGTCTACATTCCAGCGTTGCCCCTGTACGGTCTGAAACCCGTCCAACGCCGCCGGCTGCATAACAGGCGATGACAGCGGCAAAGTATTACTGGCCAGATGCGGAGCAGAGACCGGCTCATCCACTGCAATCATGCCAACACCAAGGTAGGCCACCGCCGCTACCGACGCTGCGAGTGCAAAACCGGCCAGCGGCTTAGAGAAAGTGGGACGCAGTTGAGGAGAAGCACTGGATTTGGGTCTGAACTTAACAACCGAGGATGAGGGCAGCTCCTCAGTGGCAATCGCCTGGCTGACACGACTGGCAAACGAGCCATCAAGATGAGTCGGTAAATTCTTGCGTAGGGCATCGCCAATCAAATGGTAACGTTGCCAGGTCTGTCGCTGTTCTGCCGCATTTTGCAGTTCGCGGATGGAACGCACCATTTCATGTTCATCCATCTCACCATCAATCAGTGCCGAGAGTGACTCTTTTGTTTTATCGTCTGCCATATACTCGCCTTCAGGAATTTAATCCTACAGTAAAGGTTCCAACCGCTTCTGTATCGCCTCACGCGCCCGGAATATCCTGGAGCGAACCGTGCCCACGGGACACCCCATGGCATCGGCAATCTCTTCGTAACTCAACCCTTCCAACTCACGCAGGGTGATAGCCATGCGCAGATCCTCGGGAAGTTTTTCGATGGCATCCGCCACCACCCGCTCAATCTCATCCTTCATCAACAGCCCCTCGGGGGTGTCGTTTTCTCTTAGATCACCTGCAGATTCGAATTGTTCCGCATCCTCCACATCTATATCGGACTGTGGTGGGCGGCGTCCACGCGCCACCAGGTAATTTTTTGCCGTGTTAATGGCAATGCGGTAAAGCCAGGTATAAAAGGCGCTGTCACCACGAAAATTGGGCAGCGCCCGGTAGGCCTTGATAAATGCCTCCTGCGCCACATCGTAAACCTCGGAGGAGTCCCGGACATAACGCGAAATCAAATTAATGACCTTATGCTGGTACTTGAGCACCAACAGATCAAAGGCAGCCTTGTCGCCGCCCTGCACACGTTCAACAAGGGCTTGATCCGTCTGACTATCCCCCATGCGGACCTTCCATATTATTTTTATGTATGTTCATTATTTAGTTGTTACGTGGACCTCGGAATGGCGCACAGGTTCAGTACGTTTCCAAAAAAAGTTGATTATATGCTAAAAAGCAGTTGTAGATATTTTCCATAGTCAACAGACTCTTAACCTCTGGGCAACCATGAATCAACTCCAATACGATGCCGTCATCATCGGCGGTGGCGCCGCTGGCCTGAGCTTGGCCCTGCGTCTGGCTGAAAGCGCCAGGATTGCTATCATCACCAAGGGGCCACTACAGGAGGGGGCCACCCTCTACGCCCAAGGGGGGATCTCGGCGGTATTTGATGCTCAAGATTCCATCGAGTCACACATTGACGATACCCAGCGTGCTGGCGCCGGACTCTGTGACCCCGAAGTAGTTCGCTACACAGTCGAGCATGGACGCGAGGCGATCGACTGGCTGGTAGAGTGCGGCGTTGGCTTTACCCGCGAAACCCGCGCCGACGGCAGCAGCGATTTTCACCTGACCCGCGAGGGTGGCCACAGCCATCGACGTGTCCTGCACGCCGCTGACGCCACTGGCCGCGCCGTTGAAAACACGTTGATCAACCAGCTCAAACACCATACCAACATCGACATACTGGAAAACCACCTGGTCATCGACCTGATTACTAACGATGGCTCCAGCCTCGGCGAAAAACAGTGCCTCGGCTGCTACGTACTCGACAAGGCCAACGACAAGGTAATCACCCTCGCCAGCCGTTTCACCGTTCTCGCCACGGGTGGTGCGGGCAAGGTCTACTTATATACCAGCAACCCTGACGTCTCCACTGGCGACGGCATCGCCATGGCCTGGCGCGCTGGCTGCCGTGTCGCCAACATGGAGTTTGTGCAGTTCCACCCCACATGCCTCTATCATCCCAAAGCCAAATCGTTTCTCATTACCGAGGCGTTGCGGGGCGAAGGGGCACAACTGAAACTGCCCGATGGCAGCCGTTTTATGGGGCGTTATCACGCGCAGGAGGAGCTGGCGCCACGCGACGTGGTGGCGCGCGCTATCGATCATGAGATGAAGCGACTCGGCATTGACTGTGTCTATCTCGACATCAGCCATCAAACGCCGGAGTTCATCAAGGAGCACTTTCCGACCGTCTACAGCACTTGTCTGGAATATGGCATCGATATCACCCAGGAACCTATCCCCGTCGTTCCGGCGGCTCACTACACCTGCGGTGGCGTCATGGTTGACATAAAGGGGCGCACCGACATCAGCAACCTCTACGCCATCGGCGAGACTGCCTTCACCGGTCTGCACGGCGCCAACCGCATGGCCAGCAACTCCTTACTGGAGTGTCTGGTCTTTGCCAAAGCGGCCAGCCACGACATCGCCGCGCGCTTTCAGGATTTTCCCATGCCCGCTGTACTCCCCCAGTGGGACGAGAGCCGGGTCACCGAATCGGATGAAGAGGTGGTTGTCTCCCACGACTGGGACGAACTGCGTCGTGTCATGTGGGACTACGTCGGCATCGTCCGCACCGACCGCCGCTTACAGCGGGCCATGAGCCGCATCCAGATACTCGCGCACGAAGTGGATGAATACTACGCCCACTTCAAGGTCAGCAACGATCTGCTGGAGCTGCGTAACCTGGTCCTCATTGCCGAGCTGATTGTCCGCTCTGCCCTCTCGCGCAAAGAGAGCCGTGGACTGCACTACACCCTCGACTACCCCGAGCAACAAAAGGGTGCGCCGCAGAACACGGTACTCACGCCATAACAAAACCCACCAGAGGTGAGCGTTTTAAGCAGCGCTCACCTCAACAACGGAGGCAACCCCCTTTTTGAAGATGAACCCCTCACCCGCCACTTCCACATCGATCACATCATCGGGTTGGAACTTGCCGGAGAGTATCTCCTGGGCCAGCGGGTTTTCGATGCGCTGCTGGATGGCGCGTTTGAGTGGCCGCGCACCATAGACCGGATCGAAACCCGCCTCGCCCAACTTGTCCAAGGCGGCCTCGCTGAGCTGCAGACCAAGACTGCGCTCGGCCAGACGCTTACGCAGATAGTCGATCTGAATATCGGCGATGCGACGGATCTGCGCCTTCTGCAACGGATGGAACACCACCACATCATCAACACGATTGATAAACTCTGGGCGGAAATGTTGGCCGACGATCTCCATCACCGCCGCCTTCATCTGGTCGTAGTTCTCTTCGCCTGCCAGCTCCTGAATCACCTGCGAACCAAGGTTTGAAGTCATGATGATGACGGTATTGCGGAAGTCGACAGTACGACCATGGCCATCGGTGAGACGCCCATCATCAAGCACCTGCAACAGGATGTTGAAGACATCAGGGTGTGCCTTCTCCACCTCATCAAGCAGGATCACGGAGTAGGGTTTGCGCCGCACCGCCTCGGTGAGATAACCCCCCTCTTCGTAGCCAACATAGCCGGGGGGGGCGCCGATAAGACGGGCCACCGAGTGTTTTTCCATAAACTCTGACATATCGACCCGCACCATCGATTCCTCGGTATCGAAGAGGAAGTTAGCCAGCGCCTTGGTGAGTTCGGTTTTACCCACGCCGGTTGGTCCGAGAAAGAGAAAGGAGCCGTTGGGGCGGCCGGGATCAGACAATCCGGCACGTGAACGACGGATGGCGTTGGAGACAGCCTTGAGCGCCTCGCTCTGACCAATCACCCGTTTCTGCAGCTCACTCTCCATACGCAGCAGTTTGTCGCGTTCACCTTCGAGCATCTTTGAAACGGGAATGCCGGTCCACTTGGAGACTACTTCCGCAATCTCCTCTTCAGTCACCTTGATGCGCAGCAGCGTGGTCTTGTGCAGGTCAGCATCGTTGGCCATCAACAGCGACTTCTCCAGATCGGGGATGCGGCCATACTGCATCTCCGACATACGCGCCAGATCACCGGCACGACGCGCCGCTTCGAGTTCAGTGTGGGCACGCTCCAGCTCCTCCTTGATATGTTTAGTCCCCTGCAACGCCGCCTTCTCGGACTTCCACACCTCTTCAAAATCAGAGTATTCACGCTCCAATTTGCTGAGCTGCTCCTCCAACGTCTGCAACCGTTTGCGTGAGGCATCATCGGTCTCTTTTTTGAGTGCCTCACGTTCGATCTTGAGCTGGATCACACGGCGGTCGAGCTTGTCCATCTCCTCCGGCATGGAGTCGATCTCCATGCGCAGACGGCTGCCCGCCTCGTCGATCAGATCAATCGCCTTATCCGGCAACTGACGATCAGTGATATAACGGTTCGACAATGTTGCCGCCGCAACGATAGCGGGGTCGGTGATATCAACACCGTGATGTACTTCGTACTTTTGCTTCAGGCCACGCAGGATGGCGATGGTATCTTCAACCGTTGGCTCATTCACCTGCACCTTCTGGAAACGGCGCTCCAGCGCGGCATCCTTCTCCAGATATTCACGATATTCGTTAAGGGTGGTGGCGCCGATGCAGTGCAGCTCACCCCGCGCCAGTGCTGGCTTGAGCATGTTGCCCGCATCCATCGCTCCCTCGCCCTTGCCGGCGCCAACCATGGTGTGCAGCTCGTCGATGAAGAGAATCACCTGCCCCTCCTGTTTAGAGAGGTCGTTGAGCACCGCCTTGAGGCGCTCTTCGAACTCACCGCGAAACTTGGCGCCCGCGATCAGGCTGCCCATGTCGAGTGACAGGACACGTTTGCCCTTCAGCCCCTCTGGGATCTCACCATTAACGATGCGCTGTGCCAACCCCTCGACGATGGCAGTCTTGCCAACGCCCGGTTCACCAATCAGCACTGGGTTGTTTTTGGTGCGACGCTGCAATACCTGAATGGTGCGGCGAATCTCGTCATCACGGCCGATCACCGGATCGAGCTTGCCCTGCTCGGCGCGTTGGGTGAGGTCGACAGTGTATTTTTCCAGTGCCTGACGCTGCTCCTCGGCATTGGGGTCATTGATCTTCTGGCCGCCGCGAACCGCCTCAATCGCCTTCTCCAGCGAACCTTTGCTGGCACCCGCCTTACGCATGATCTCGCCGATGGCACCGCTCTCCATTACACAGGCAAGCACAAAGAGCTCACTAGAAATGTACTCATCCTTGCGCTGCTGCGCCAGCTTGTCGGTGACATTGAACACCCGCGCCAGATCGTTGCCAAGGCGCACGTCGCCTGCGGTTCCCTCCACCTGCGGCAGACGATCCAGCGCCTCGCCGAGCTGGGAGCGCAGACTGTGCACGTTGACGTCGGCCTGGGTCAGCAGGTGGCGCACCGAACCGCCCTCCTGGTCGAGCAGCGCCAACATAATGTGCAGCGGTTCAATGAACTGGTGATCGCGCCCCACCGCCAGACTCTGGGCATCGGCCAGTGCCTGCTGGAACTTGCTGGTCAGTTTATCCATGCGCATCGAAGTATCCTCATTATATTAAAAGTCGTTGTGCCATTAGATGTGGATCAATGGCGCTTATTCAATAGCATAGTACCCGCTCTCAACGTATGAAAATAAAATAGCGCAGAGTCGCGGCTGATTACGCAACATTGGTCGCGATGTCGCCTGGAAGATGCCGCATTCTGAACATGACAATGTACAGACCGCGTTTGAGGATGATTGGGGGCTATAGGTGCCAGTAACGAAGAGCCAACAGCTCTTAGAGCCTATTCCAAATCTCACTCAAGGGATGCTGCGCAAGGCGGAAACGGGCAAAAAAGCGCAGTGTACACGTAGTGCATGAGCATTTTGAGCCCGTTTCCAACGCCGCGATGCGCCCTTCAGTGAGATTTGGAATAGGCTCTTAGCCAACTCTGACCGGATAGGGATACAACTTGTCCAGCGGCAGACTCAACCCCGCATGTTGCACGATGCGGGCGTGATGGCGCATGAATTCACGCGGGTGGGCCAAGCCACAAGAGTGGGCCAAACGCGCCACTTCCACATTCATCCAACGGGCGTAATTGGCGACCCGCTCGGCCTTATTCTCTACCACCAACCCCTTTTGCAGATATTTATTGTGGGTAGTAATGCCGGTCGGGCAGGTATCTTTGTGGCACTGCAATGACTGAATACAGCCCAACGCAAACATAAAGCCACGCGCCGTCACGGCAAAGTCAGCACCGACACACATGGCCCAGGCGACATGGGCCGAGGTGACCAGCTTGCCGGAGGCTATCACCCGCACCCGTTCGCGCAACCCGCTCTCCAGCAGCACATCCACCAGAATCGGCAACGACTCGCTCAGCGGCAGACCAACGTGGTCCGCCAGCACCTGGGGCGCGGCGCCGGTACCGCCATCACCACCATCCAGGGTGATGAAGTCCGGCGCGCAATCGGGGCCGCGTCGCAAGATCGTCTCAGCCAGACTTCTGATCTGATTATCCCCGCCCAACACCAGCTTAATGCCAACCGGGCGGCCGCTAACATCACGGATGCGGCAGATCATGTCGAGCAGATCATCATCGTTTTTGATCTCAGGATGGCGGTTGGGGCTGTTGGAGGCCTGAAACGCCGGGATGCCACGAATCCGCGCCACCTCCGCGCTCACCTTCACCGCCGGCAGCACCCCGCCACGGCCGGGTTTAGCCCCCTGCGCCAGCTTGATTTCAAAGGCGCGCACCTGCTCACCCACCTCGCGCAGTCGAGCGTCGCTGAGATGACCATCCGCATCACGCACCCCATACTTGGCGGTGCCGATCTGAAAAATTAAGTCGCAGCCGCCCTCCAGATGAAAAGACGCCATGCCCCCCTCGCCCGTATTCATCCAAATCCCAGCGGCGGCAGCCCCCTTGGAGAGCGCACGAATCGCCGGAGCCGACAGGGCGCCGTAGCTCATGCCGGAGATGTTAAAGATCTCCGGCGCAGTATAGGGTTTAGCGCAGCCGGGGCCGATCACCAACGCCGGCGTCGGCTGTAGCTCCTCCTCCAGCACCGGATAAGCGGCATTAACAAACAGGATAGTGCCAGGCTCACGCAGGTCATTAGTGGAGCCAAAACCAATCGTACCGCCGATGTTTTTGGCCGTACGGTAGACCCAGTTGCGGGTAGCGCGGTTAAAGGGCAGCTCTTCGCGCTCATTGGCGAAAAAATATTGCCGAAAGTAGTCGCCCTGCCCCTCCAGGAAGTAGCGCATCCGCCCAATCACCGGGAAATTGCGGCGCACGGCGTGCTGCTTCTGGGTGACATCCTGAACAAACATCACCAGAATCGCCACCATTACCAGCCCCGCCATCCACCCCAAGATGACAACAATCCAGTTGATCACGCCCAATGTATCCATCTATAGCCCTGTTTCTATCCTGAACGGGCGGGGCTCATCCCCAGCCACCAGACATTTGGATAGACGCCTTTCACTACCGTATCGGGTAGACCCTGCCATCCCATTAAAAAAACGACACAACCACATCAAGTGTTGTACAGAGCGCACCAAAACAACAACACCGAAACCAGACAATCCTGACCATAAACCCAGAATAAATCCAGATAAAGCGTGAACCCGATCACAGTTTCTATAGATGCAGATGCAGAATCACACCGCCGCTACGTTATATTAAGGAAGAAACCCACACTTTCTAAGACAGACAACGGACAAGGTGGCCTGATGATTGACTTAACACCCTATCCACGTCTAACATTGGGCCGTGATTTGTTATACAGCCCCTACATAACTGTCTCACGAACCTTCAAGATAGAGACGGACCCCTCTCTTTTCGGCCATAAAACAGTTGCCGACAACGTGATAAAATCACCACCTCTGCACCCACTTGACGAGTTTAAATATGAGTAAGCGCATCCGTCACAGCCACC
>JAYWDX010000008.1:0-15420 GCA_043779675.1 Tenderia sp. (SeqCode) | reverse complement strand
GGGCGATGTCACTGCACCAACTTATGCCGATCTCTACGCCGCAAAATCACGATCCACTACATCTAGTGGGCGGGTGTGACAACCCGATAAGCACGGAATCAACATATAATAGTTAGCGGCCGTTACTGCAAAATCTATCCGCAACAAGAGCAGCAACACCTATCCCCGCTTCGTCAGCGTCAAGTCGGCGCTGAGCTACGCAGCTTAAAATAAATTGACGCTCCTGATTATTAGCACCACCCCAGCGTACAATCTCCGCCAAAGAACGAAAGCACCCCATGCAAACATCATCACTGTTCAGGCAACAGTTACGTACACAAGGAGATGAAACTGGGGAGTCAGGAGATTTTTTCATATTTTTCGGGGCCAAAACGAAAAACCCCGCCGAAGCGGGGTTTTTTTGGGGCTGCATTAAAGCAGCCGCGCCTTACGCTGCCTTAACGTTTGCAGCTGCTGGGCCTTTGGCGCCATTCTGGATTTCAAAAGTCACTTTCTGACCTTCTTCCAGACTCTTGTAACCTGTTCCCTGAATGGCTGAGTGATGTACGAATACATCCTTAGTGCCGTTGTCTGGAGTGATAAAACCGAAGCCTTTGGTGGCGTCAAACCATTTAACTGTACCAGTATTCACTAGAATTTATTCCTTAAACTAAATTTTACTAAACTATGCGTGCGTGATGTTATGAAGGCAGGATGAGAGGATGGCACTACTTGCGATGCTGGGTCCGGACATACTATCTCGGTCATAACCATACGACCACTAACTAATGCCTGCAGTTAACTACATGCAGACGGGTACAGGATATCACCAAAATAAAGCGTTGTCACGATCTATTTTCATCCATCACGAAATATATAGCAGGGCTCAACCTGGAGGCACCGGGTAATCGGACACCGCAATCAGCGCATTTAAGAGAAAAAGCGGTCGTTTTATAGTGCTGTTTTTCGCACTTAACAGACCAAAAAAACTATCCATTTGATTTATAACGAAAAATATTTATAGTACTTCCATAGCAAAGCCGCTGATTTTACAATAAAATACTCGCGCTTCTGCCAGAGGCTCCCTATATCTCTTGCAGACGAGTCCCACAACCCTTTAATTCTATCCTTTCGAGGTTTAATCCCATGCGTAATTTTGTATATGTTGCAGCCGCTGTTGTTGCCCTTTCTTTAACTGCTTGCAGCAAATCAGAAGAACCAGCTGTTGAAGTGACTGCTCCTGTTGTTGAAATAACTGCTCCTGTTGTTGAAATAACTGCTCCTGCTGTTGAAATGACTGCTCCAGAAATGGCTGCTCCAGAAATGGCTGCCCCAACTGAAGAAGCCCCAGCTGCTCAGTAATTGCTGCAGCGCTCTGTTCGTAGTTTGAACAGCCGAAAAGCCGACCTAATGGTCGGCTTTTTTGTTTCATAGGCAATACCTATATATGTGACATCACGTTACAAACGTCAGACATCTCTAAAAATGGCGCTCAATCACCCCTATGCTGTACCTTCCTCATTTTCTTGCGCCTCTGCATTCCCACCATTAGCGCAACCGCTCTCGATCTCAATCCTGGCAGCATCCAGGATCGCGGCATCGCTCATGGTGCCTTTGACTTCAATCTGGGCACCTACCACCAAACAGCTACCGTCACCTTTACTGATCCAGCTATTGGCACTATTGATGATGACTGAACTGCCATTACTAACACCATTAACATGTTCGTACTTTGCAACGATAATAGTCAAATTTGTGCCACTCATAGCAATGATCTGCCCCTTAAGTTCGGCATAGTCATCAACATGACTGCTATTGTCGGAGTTACGCGATCCACCCTCGATCTCGATGATAGCGGTACTGAAGTTGCCGTTGTTGCGACTCCCCTTTATCTCCACCTTCTGACCCACAGTCAGCAACGCCAAAGTGCCACGACTAAATTTTGCTGCGTCGAAATTGGTGACGTTGATGATATTGCTGTCAGGAGCAAAACTTTCCTCCCTTACGTCCACGGTGAGGGCAGCTCCATCGAAGAAGGTGATAATGCCTTCAATCTCGTCACGAATAACCACTGCACCGTCGTTGATCAGCACTGAGGCAGCGGTTATCGTCAGGGTATTGGCATCATAGCTGCCGGAGACCTTGACCGACATGCCGGCCTGAAGTGTTGTGGTATCGGTCGTCACTGCGCCCGTGCTGGAGCTGACGACCGTGGCGCTGTTATGCAGATTGATGGTGATGTTGGCACCACCTGTGGCTGGCGTCAGGATGATCTTGGTTGGACTGACCACCGCTGCACCTGCCCCCGAGCGGTGGCGACAGTGTTGGTAACCGCGTCATAGGTAAACTGTTGCAGGTTGAAGTCGAGGGCCAGAGTGGCTAGCTGATTGGCGTCGACGGTTAGGTTGCCCGGGACAGTCATGGTGTAAGTTGGGTTGCCACTCTGGTCAAAGGTAGCGTTGGTAACGACGCCACTCAGATCCATCAGCGTGATGCTGTTGGTCAAGGTGATCTGGAATGAGGTATAGGTTCCAGGCACAACAGACTGCGTATCGACGAGAGCACCTACATTGGCGAGCTGGCTCAAGTTATGGGTCTGACCAGTGGCGTCCTGATACAAGGTCACACTCTGATTGTTGGCATCAGTTGCAGTAATGGACTTGATATTGACCCACACCTCGGAGTAGCTCTGGGTCAGATTATCGGTGACCAGCAGCGAGACCGTGCCGGTGCCGGTGCTGGTGGCACTGCTGGTGGTAACATCGCTGCCGCCACAGGCAACCAAACTGGCGATGAGTGGCAGCAGAATAAATGCTCTGTCTTCATAATAGATATCCTCTGTGTAATGGTGTGTACTGACAACCTTAAATACGCTGCTGGTGCTGGTTAGGTTCCCCTCGGCAAGGGCTTTTGTCCCTTGTTCACCCCAAGCCTAGCCAGCGTGACTGAAATGGAGCTTAATCACGGGGCGTGTAAACCGATCATTACGGACACGGGAAAAATTTTGTCACAGCGCCGCTTTGCTATTGACCGCCAGCCCGCCTGGATAAAGAATATGCGCACTTTTCCGAAGCCACTTGAAACCAGCCCCTCCTGCTGGAATTTGAAGACTTTCCGGTCGTCGGATGTTTTGATGGAGATACAATTAAGTTGCTAGAAATTAAAGCAGTCTCACGAAACTTCGACAGCTTCGTGGCCCTCGACAAGGTCAGCCTGACTATTGAGGCGGGGGAGTTCTTTACCCTGCTTGGCCCATCGGGCTGCGGCAAGACCACGTTACTGCGCATGATCGCCGGTTTTGACCAACCGGACAGTGGCGACATCCTGCTGGATGGCAAGAGCATTATTGCCACGCCACCGGAAAAACGTCCGATCCACACCATCTTCCAGAGCTACGCCCTCTTCCCGCACATGACCGTGGCGGAGAACATCGCCTTCCCGCTGCGCATGGCCGGTTGCGCCAAAGATGAGATCGAGGGCCGCGTCGCCGAGGCGCTTGAGGATGTGCGTCTGCCCGACAAGGGCAAACACTTTCCCAGTGCCCTCTCCGGCGGCCAGAAGCAGCGCATTGCTATCGCCCGCGCCCTGGTCAACCGCCCACGCCTGCTGCTACTTGACGAACCGCTCTCGGCCCTCGACGCCAAGCTGCGCGAGCAGATGCAGCTGGAGCTGATCAACCTGCAGAAGGAGATCGGCATCACCTTTATCTACGTCACCCACGATCAGGGCGAGGCGCTGGCGCTGTCGCATCGCATTGCGGTGATGAACCGTGGCAACATCGTCCAGATTGATGAACCTTCGCGCCTCTACGGTTTTCCCAACAGCCGCTTTGTTGCCGACTTCATCGGCCAGTGCAACCTGTTGGGTGGTGTTGTAAAAGAGTTGCAGGGAGATCGTGCGCTGATAGAACTCGATGGCCTCGGCCCGATCCACACCATCATCCAGTCCAATGGTGGGATTGAGGTGGGCAGACACTGCACCTTGACCCTGCGCCCGGAAAAAACCCGCATCTCCGCCACCCTGACCCAAGAGGCTGACGAGGCCCACTTCAAAGGGGTGGTGCACGACATGCTTTATCTCGGTGATGTCACTGTATATAAGGTGGAGTTGGCCAACGGCATGATTGTCGAGGCGCTGTTGCCCAACTCGGCCCCCGGTCGTGCCCGCTTCTTTGAAGTGGGTGACCAGGTGGAGGTGGCGTGGCGTTTTGATGTCGGCCATCTGGTGTTGGATTAAACAGATGCAACTTCAAAAATGGCAAAAGCGGCTGCTGACCCTGCCGCCCATGACCTACCTGCTGATCTTCTTTGCAGTGCCGTCACTGATCATGCTCTTCGCCTCGTTCCGCTATGCCGGTGAGTATGGCGGGCTGGCGCCGTGGTACTCCTATACAGGAACGGGCGAGGAGAGGCGGCTCACCTTTGACCTGACGCTGGAGAACTGGCAGCGCCTCTTCGAGACCGACATCTATCTGCTGCTGTTCCTCAAGTCGATCGGTTATGCGCTGCTCACCACCCTGCTCTGTATCCTGATGGGGTATCCGCTGGCATTGATGATTGCGCGCAGCCCCAAGAGGCGCCGCGACCTGCTGCTGCTGCTGGTGATCCTGCCCTTCTGGAGCAACTTTCTGGTGCGCATCTACGCCTGGATGATCATCTTCAGCCCCTCCGGTGCGCTGACCAATATGATCAACAGTGTGCTCGGCTTTTTTGGCATGGCGCCCATCACCCTGATGTATAGCGCCACGGCGGTGATTGTCGCCTTGGTCTATGTGCATCTGCCCTTCATGGTGCTACCGCTCTACGCCAATCTGGAGAAACACAATGCGGCGCTACTCGATGCCGCCCAGGATCTCGGTGCCAACGGTTGGCACCGTTTCTGGAACGTCACCTGGCCGCTATCGTTGCCAGGGGTTTACGCCGGTTCCATCCTTGTTTTCATTCCGGTGCTGGGCATGTTTGCGATCCCCGAGCTGCTCGGCGGTACCGACGGCATCATGATCGCCAACGTTATCAAGCAGCAGTTTGTTGAGTCGCGCGACTGGCCGTTCGGCAGTGTGTTGTCGATGGTGGTCACGGCGGCAGCGGTGCTGGTGGTATTGATCGGCGCCCGATTTGCGCAGAAGGGGGTGGCCCATGCATAAGCGTTATCTACCACTCAAGCTGGCCGCCTTTGCGGTCTACGCCTTCCTCTATCTGCCGCTGGTGATCGTGGTGGTCTACTCCTTTAACGACTCGCGCCTCAATGCCGAGTGGGTGGGCTTCACCTTCGACTGGTACAACAAGCTCTTCCATAATCAGGAGATGCTCAAGGCGGCGAGCAACTCGCTCATCATCGCCACCCTCAGCGCAGCCATCGCCACGGCGCTGGGGACACTGGCGGGGATGGCGATGCACCAGTTCCGTCTGCGATTGTTGCCGGGATTGGTAATGGCCCCTATCGCCATGCCCGACATCCTCATGGGTGTCAGCCTGCTGCTCTTCTTCATCCTCCTCAACATGACCCTGGGGCTGGTGTCGATCGTGCTGGCGCATATCACCTTCTGCATCGGCTTTGTAGCGCTGTCGGTTCAGGCGCGTATGTCGGGCATCGATAAAAGCCTAACCGAGGCGGCCCGTGATCTGGGGGCGACACCGTGGCTCTGTTTCCGCGAGATCACCCTACCGCTGCTGGCGCCCGGCATCATCGCCGGGGCGCTGATGGCCTTCACCCTCTCGATTGATGACTTTGTCATTACCTTCTTTGTTGCCGGTGTTGGCAGCTCAACACTGCCATTGCAGATATACTCCATGGTCAAGACGGCGGTGACTCCAGAGGTAAACGCCATTTCCACCCTGCTGATGGTATTGACACTGCTGCTAATTACGCTGGCTACCAAGCTGTCACCCGGCGCACTGCGTGGCAACTAAGATTCTCAAACACTCAACCGAGAGGGATTACTTCATGAAAAAACTCCTGGCTTCAGTGCTACTGATGGGCGCGGCGCAGATGGCCGCCGCAGCGGGACCGCAGCTGCACCTGTTCAACTGGAACGACTACATCTCTGAAGCGACCGTGGCGGCGTTTGAAAAGTCATGCAACTGTCAGCTGGTGCAGGACTACTACTCCAGCACCGAGGAGATGATGGCCAAGTTGCAGGCCGGCGCCAGTGGTTATGACGTAGTGATCCCGACCCAAAATGCGGTACAGGCACTGGTTAAACAAGGAACACTGGAACCACTCGACAAGCAGGCGCTGCCCAACTTCAAAAATGAGGATGCTGGGTTTCTGAACCGCAGCTACGATCCGGGCAACAGCTACTCCGTGCCCTACGCCTTCACCACCACGCTGATCGGTTACAACGAAAAGCGTCTGGCGACAGCTGGCGTGGCCGCTGATGACTGGTCCGTGATCTTCGATCCTAAGGTCTTGGGGAAGATTCGTGGCAAGGTGACGGTGATGGATGACGCCGAAGAGCTATTTGGTGCCGCCCTCAAATACCTCGGCTACTCCGCCAATGATCGCGACGAGAAACATCTGCGTGAAGCGCAAAAGGTGATCATGGCGGCCAAACCCTACTGGGCCGCCTTCAATTCGTCGAGCTACATCAAGGAGCTGACGGTGGGCAACATCTGGGTGGCGCACGGCTACTCCAGCGACATGGTGCAGGCGCGTAACGATGCCAAGGCGGCCGGGCGTAATTTCAGCGTCAACTTCGTACTGCCCAAACAGGGGGCGGTGCTGGCGCTGGACAACATGGTCATCCCCAAATCATCCAAAAACAAAAAGCTGGCGCACCAGTTCATCAACTTCATGATGGATGGCAAAAACGCTGCCGGATTGACCAACGACATTGGCGCCGGCAATCCCAATACGGCGGCAGCGGCCTTTATTAAGCCTGAGATCAAAAAACTGACCGCGATCTTCCCTGACAAAACAGCCATGGCTAAGCTGGAGACGCTGGAGGCAACCTCACCCAAGGATCGCCGCCTGCTCAACAAGCTCTGGACCGAGATCAAGATCAAGTAGGGGTTACTGCGGCCCGCGCCAGAACGGCGCGGATCGGTTACTCGAAACGCACCTTCTGCCAGGGATCAACCTGGCGCTGCTCCAGGCACTCCGGCGCCCCTGCTTCGTAATCACGGCAGACCTGTGGCCGCAACGCATAGATGGTGCAGAGCATGGTGTTTCTATCCAGTGCCGCGCACCAGCCATCATCGAGCCGCTGCATCACTAGCGCACCATGTTCATTCCATTCGGTGAAGTAGAGTGGCACATTGCGATCGTCCATCAAAAACACCTCCAACTGACAGCAGTTGGCATGGCAGGTGGAGCAGGTGACGGTGGTGCTCACGAGGCTTTTTTGCGGCGGGTAACGGCGAACATAATCACCAAGGGCAGAACCACCACCACCACTAACGCCAACGCGACCTCCATTCCGGCGGGAATCTTGAAAGATGTCACCTTGAGCAGCAGGGCAATCATCGCAATCCCAACCGCCGAATAGGCAAACATCCGCAGGACATCTTTCATTTGGGCACTCCCTACTGAAAATTCGGTGACCTTATGTCGCAAGGCTCATAAGGGCTAGAGTATACGGGAAACGACTGCGGCCCGCTGGCATACAGCACGCCGCAAAGGCGCTCCAGATGGCTATTGGCTGCTAGGGCGATGTTTGCATTTGCAGCATGGCACTGCTGATAAGCGTGTACCGGTCGCTAACCTAAAAGTGGCGGCTACCCTGTTTTCTTCCGCATCTGCTGTGATCGGTATGTTGATGTGGCCGTGTCGCCTATTGCGTTGTAATTACATGTAAAGGGGTAACTTAGTGGAAGGTATCAGTGATATCAGGATCGTCGGCATTGATGAGACGCGCCCGCCAAAAATCAGGAAAGAGCCCTACATCGATATTGTTTTCAAATTATCGCACCAGGCACCTGCAGAGTGGTGCTACGCCTTTAATAACCTGCTGGCCAAACACGCCAGCGCGCCCAAAATCAAAGAGAGCGAAGGTCTCTATATTGAGGGGTACGTGCGAACAGCAGACGAGATCACCCCGTTTCTGGCACTGCTTAAATCCAAGATCAACGAATGCAGTCGGCAATATGTCGAACGTATTGAACTTGCTGCGCGCAGTGCTGGCAATATTAATTCGGCGCTGGCGCTGGAGGCCGGTGAACAGGGACGCCTCAACAGAATCATTGCCGCGCTCAATTATGATGAGGTCAAGCTGTAACCGGTCTGGAATATTGTTTGTGAGGCGATGAGCAGCATTCGTTATAATCCGAGCCTTAGCACAAACCTCATCGAGAGCAACAGATGGCAGAGATCGGCAGATTAAATAGACTTCGTGTGATCAGAGAAGCGCCTTACGGCCTCTACCTCGATGGCGGCCGTGATGGCGAGATTCTGTTGCTACGTAAACAGGCGCCGGATGGGGTTGCCATTGGTGATGAGGTTGAGGTTTTTGTCTATCACGATGAGGACGGCATAGCGGCCACTACCACCCGACCCCGCGCCATGCTCGGGCAGTTTGTTGCACTCAAGGTGGTGTCTGTCACCAAGATTGGTGCCTTTCTCGATTGGGGACTGCCCAAGGATCTACTGGTACCTATCAGCGAACAGAAGGAACGGATGCAGGAGGCACGCCGCTACGTTGTTTACATCAATCTTGATGACGAGGGCCGTCTGGTCGCCAGCTCCAAGATCGACAAGTTTCTCGACAAGTGGCCCGTCACCTATAAAGAGGGGCAGGAGGTTGATCTGCTGATCTGTGACCGCACCGACCTGGGGCTCAAGGCGATCATCAACAACCGCCACTGGGGCGTGCTCTACCAGAACGAGCTATTTAAAAATGTCTGGCTCGGCGACATGATAAAAGGCTACATCAAAAAAATCCGCGAAGATGGCAAGATCGATCTGACACTGCACCAGCCAGGACACGAGAAGCTCGGCGCTGTTGCCGATAAAGTCCTCGAGATACTGACCAAAAATGATGGCTTCCTGCCGGTACACGACAAAAGCTCACCCGAAACCATCTACAAACTGTTGGGCGAAAGCAAAAAGAGTTTCAAGAGCGCCATCGGCATTCTCTACAAAAAACGGCGTATCACTATTGAAGAGGATGGGATCAGGTTGAGTTAGTACGGGGGGATATAACGCCTCACATCACAGGCAGCAAAAAGCAAGCGAGGAACGAACGACGCTTTTTGCTGCCCGAGTGCATGTGATTGTTAGCATTTTATGAACCATTAAATTTCTTGATGATGAAATAGCACATAGCCATTGCCAGATTTCTACCAAACCGTACAAATTCTTCTTCAGTAAAACCGACTGGAATGTGAGCGCCATCACTAATAAATGTATACGTTGAGGCAATCGCGTCTTCTTCTTTACTGGTTAAAAACCCCGCATTTCTAATATGCAATAGAGATTTACCCCACGCTTTACTATCTATAGCGTTCTCAATCCCATGTGTACTGGCGATTGTTCTCACGATTGTTTCAAGTGCAATGCGAGCATGGGACAAGCAGGCATTGTAATCAGGGGTTGATTTTTTAAATGACTCAGCGGAGAGTTTAATGTGCTGAATGATTTCTTCTATCAATGCCAAGCTGGAGGCTTCTAGTTCTTTTGTTAGATCGTCTTCTAAAGGATCTACAGACTCAATCACTGGCTCTAATCTTAGCACTGCTTTTTCTTCTATCTTAAATCCATCAAGCAATAAACATTTCTCAAAATCACTCCAGCGCTCATCAAATCGATATCGTGGACTTACTCGATATCGCAAATCACCATTATTACTTACTACTTCCTCAATCAGTGCGCCTATTGAATATTGGTCTGCTGCAGACAAAGCCTCACTAATCTCGGTTTGCATATGACCCCAAGTATTAATGCCATGCTTGTCCAATAGAATTTGCACAACATCATGAGCAAGCAAATCCAAGAACTGGCATAAAGAGTATTTTGTACGTTTCGTTACGATCATGTCTTTCTGGATGCTTGTGTTTTCGCTGATGGTGGATTGCTGGCTTTATCTGAATCGAATTTCATGGACAAAGTCTGCTTGCTGCAAATCTACGGATTTTACGAATAGGCTACAATCACCGGCTGCGTCGGTTACGGTATAGTTTTTGGCTGCCACGACTTTACCGGACGTCAATATAACAACGGCATATTCATCTGAGCGATAGCCCGTACTGCAATAGTGTAATGCTTTGTTTTCACCACTGAATTCAACTTTGGATGGTGCTCCCATGATTTCAATCACGCTGGACTGACCCATCCCGGGTTCCAACAGGGAAATACTTCTCACATTTTGCTGCGTGTACATACTTGCGCAAGATGCCAATAGCAATGGAAAAGCAAAGTAACAAAATGGCTTGTAATTCCTGGGTTCCTCGTTTCTATGCTAACAGCGGGGCACGTTCATGCCCCGCCAGCAGCGTGATATTTAGCTGCCCTTCTCTTTCTTGCCCTTCTTTATCGCCCGCTTCTCTTTTAAGGTCAGCTCGGATTTTTTCTTATCTTCCTTGTTAGGACGTTGCTCTTTTGACATGGTTTCATCTCCATCTGGCATACAGATCAAGTTAGTGTTTATTACTGTCGTATTGCGTATGTCCCGGTTTGCACACGGCGTCGCAAACAGGCAGACAGCGGTCCAAGCATACACCAAAAAAACAGCAAAAACAGAGTGTGCTGATCAAAGGTAATTGAATATAAACCCGTGCTTGCCGGTTCGATTAGCGCCGATCAAAGGTAGGTATGATGCCATAATGGGGAGTGGCTTTAAGAGCAACAAAGAATGGAGTCTGTAGATGAAAGATAGAGTGTGTACCTCCTGTTATTACGTCGGCACGCCCACCACGCAGGGGGTCGAAAGTTTCTTTATGGATGCGCTGATCTGGCTCTGCTTTGGCAGCTTTGCCCTGCTCAGCACCTTCATCCCCATCATGATTGTGCCGATTGTCTGGACCATCTATCACCTGCTGGTTTACAAAAAGACCACCTGCCCCACGTGTGGACGCCTCGACATGGTAAGCCTCACTAGTCGCAAGGGGCGTGAAGCACTTAAAGGACCCAATTGGGTGATCACCTACTCTGCTGCGGATGAAGCCGCCAAACCGGAGCTCACGCCAGAAAAGAGCCGAGTGGGAGACAAACGGTGCCGCGCAAACGAATAAACATGCAGACCACTCGCCATCAGCAATGAAACAAGACCGCAATTTCGACGATCTGTCGCATAGGTTCAAACGCAAGATCTATGGCAGCCCCAAAGGGACCGTCCGCCTTGAAGTGGTCTGGGAAGATCTGCTGGCGTGTTTGCCGGCACTGCAAGGAGCGCCACTACGCATCCTGGATGCGGGTGCTGGCATGGGGCAGATTGCACTGCGCCTGGCCAAACTGGGTCACGAGGTGGTGCTGTGTGATCATTCGCTGAAGATGCTGCAACTGGCACAGCACTCTTTTGCCGCTGAATTGCCCGCTGCCAATGTGCAATTTATCCACGCGCCGGTGCAGCGGCTGCATGAACATCTGGAGGGGCAATTCGACCTGGTGCCGTTTCACGCGGTATTGGAGTGGCTGGCAGAGCCTGAAACAACCCTGCCTGAGGTATTGCGCTGGTGTCGCCCAACGGGCGCGTTATCGTTGCTCTTTTATAATCATCACGCCCTGACCTATCTCAATCTGATCAAGGGCAATCTGCGCACCAAAAGTAGGCGCCTCCAGGCGAGGTGGCAGCGGGTGAGTATGAAGGCGACCCGCGCAGTCTCGCGCCCACGCATCCACAGGATCCCGATGAGGTACGTGGCTGGCTGGAGGAGGGAATGCGGGTGATACGTAAAAGTGGCGTACGTTTTTTCTACGACATGATGTGGCCGGATGCCCGTAGCAGCAGGTCACTGGAAGATGTATTGATGCTGGAACGACAACTGGCGCGTCAAGAACCCTTTGCCTCACTCGGACGCTACGTACATCTGCTGGCACGGAGCTGAAGAAACGGGGAGTGCGCTCGCACTCCCCAGAAAAACCAACTGTTTACTTCAGCTGTATTCTCAGACCCAGCAACAACATGTCATCGTCGCTCAGATTTACAGCTCCAACCAGTGAGAACTGCTGATTCAGCGCCAAATTCACACCCAGCGTCAGCGCTAGGTCATTGTTGTAGAGACTGCTGTAGGAGAGATCACCAAAGGTCTCGATATTTTTTTGCACTTGGTAACGGAGCATGGCGCCAAAGCCCAGGCCGGTTTCATCGTCGCTGTGACTGTGATTTCTGTGACCATCATCGCGCGAGGCGCGCTGAAATTCACCATGCAGCACCAGATCAGCCTTTGGCAGATCAACCAACCGCTGATGGTGGGCGAGGCCAACCGTGAAGAGGTCGTAATCAAGGTTGTAATTAGCATCCGTCGCCATGTAAGAGGCGGTCAGTGCCAGACGGGGGTTTATATCGAGTGACCCATCAAGCTTGAAGCCATCAAATCCGGAATCAAGATCAACATAAGAGAGCTGGACATAATCGTATGAAAAGGGCCCAGCCTTAGGCTGCTTGGCAGCAAGGGCGGGGGCGGCCAAGACGCAGCCCAACAGGGCGACAATGGCGCTGACTTTGTGTGAATGGTGCATATGAAGCCTCGTTATCCGATTTAATTGAATGTTCTGCGCGGCGGAGTCTATAGGGTTTGCAGTGGTTTGGCCAACCGTCGCCAACTACCGACAAAACCCTCCATCGTCAGCTGTCTAGACAAGGGCCAGCTATGGTCTAATAGCCCGCTGTTGCAGCGGTGGCAAGAAGGTGTTCCCTTGGGTGTTTTAAAAAAACTGGCATCACAGACGGCGATTTACGGCGCTAGCAGCATCGTTGCCCGCTTTCTTAACTATCTGCTGGTGCCGCTCTATACCTACTCCTTTGCCGCTGCCGAGTATGGCGTGGTGGCGGAGTTTTACGCCTACGCCGGATTTTTTGCCGTACTACTGCTGTTTGGTTTTGAGACCGGTTATTTTCGTTTCCGCGACAAAAACGCCCCCCAGCACGACCGCGCCTACTCCACCGCACTGATCTTTGTACTCTGCGCCAACCTCGGATTCCTGGCGCTAATTTTGGCATTAAGTGCACCACTCGCAACAACGCTGCACTACGCCGATCACCCGGAATATATCTGGTGGCTGGCGCTGATTCTGGCCATGGACGCGGTGGCCGCCATCGCCTTTGCGCGGCTGCGGGCCGAGGAGAAGGCGCTGCGTTTTGTCACCATCAAGATCGCCGAGATCTTGATGACGGTGGGCTTGAGCCTCTTTTTTATCGTCTGGTGTCCAAAACTCTACGCCGCCGATCCTGGTGGCTGGGTGAGCCTGGTCTACAATCCCGCCATCGGCATCGGTTATGTCTTTATCGCCAACCTCATCGCCTCGGTCTTTAAGTTTGTGCTGCTGCTGCCGCAGCTACGCGGGCTGGCATGGGGCTTTGATGGTGAGCTCTTTGCACGTATGTGGCGCTACTCGCTGCCGATGGTGGTGATCGGTTTTGCCGGTGTCATCAACGAGATGCTCGACCGCGCCCTGCTTAAATATCTGCTGCCTTATGACCTGCAGACCAACATGACGATGCTCGGTATCTACTCCGCCTGTTACAAACTCTCGATCCTGATGACACTTTTTATCCAGGCGTTCCGTTACGCCGCCGAACCTTTCTTTTTCGCCTACGCCGATAAGAGTGATGCACGCCAGGTCTATGCCGACGTGCTTAAATATTTTGTCATCTTCTGTGTTGGCATCTTTCTGCTGGTGACACTCTATATCGACCTCTTCAAATATTTTGTCGCTGCCGAGTATCGGGCAGGATTGGCCGTGGTGCCGATCCTGCTGCTGGCCAATCTCTGCCTCGGCATCTACGTCAACCTCTCGATCTGGTACAAGCTCACGGACAGAACACTGCTGGGGGCCTATGTCGCCATTGGTGGCGCGCTGCTTACGATTGGGCTGAATGTCTGGTGGATACCACTTTTTGGTTATATGGGGTCGGCCTGGGCGACACTCGCCTGCTACGGCAGCATGGCGCTGGTCTCCTATCTGCTGGGACAGCGGTACTACCCGGTCAACTACGACTTGAAACGGATTTTCGGTTATATCGTGTTGGGGGGGGGGCTCTTTCTGTTACAGGCACCGCTGATGCTGGCCACCCACTGGCAGGCGTGGCTAACGGGGTCACTGTTGCTCGGTAGCTATCTGCTGGTGGCGTTTTGGGTAGATGGCAGGCCGCTGTTGCGGCTGCTACGACGGGGCAGGGGGTAGCGTGTGTTAAAAAGTGGCCGCATAGAGATCAATGGCACCAACCGGTGACGGGGGTTACCCCCCCGCCACCCTCAGCACTCATCAATTACTCCGCCATGACATCGGCCACAACCCAGCCAAACAGGTCGACGTTGCCTTTGCTGATGCTGTAGCGATCAGAGCGGTCGACGCTACCCTTGCTGACACTCGGCGCTGACTGGTTCTCAACCACCCAACCATCCAGATCAACATTGCCACGACTGTATCTGCCGCCCACTTGGACTGGAGTCGCTGCTGACGCCGTCGCTTTATCATCAACAACCCAATCAGCCAGATCGACGTTTCCGTTAGAGAAGCCCTTTGCCATGGTCGCTCCGGATGCCATTACCAATACTGCTGCTGCCATTACATTTCTCATCTTGTATCTCCTAACATGGGTTAATGGTTGCGTACCAAACTGGGTACGGTTGCAATGATAGGGATGGCATACACATCAATCCAATGAATGGTTTTTATTTAACATATTTATAAAAACGATTTATATAGCAGGCAGTGCTGGCGCTACTACGCAAGAAAAAGATCAAATAACTATTCACAAATAGCCCGGCATATCTCACTATTCACGCCCTCCACATTTACAAAGGCATTAATCATGACTGCAGCGCTCACTCCCATCCAAATCGACGCCATCAACGCCATGTCTGCTGAGCAGCGTTATGACTACTTCATTAGCCAATGCGCTGAATTAAAACAGGTTTGGGGCCTCTCTAGTGATGATGGCTGGGTGATTTTGCCAGACGAGGGCGAGGAACACTTCCCTATCTGGTCACACGCCGAGCTGGCGCTACAGTGGGCAGCGGGTGAGTTTGCCGATTGCCAACCCAAAGCGGTGGCGCTGGACGAGTGGCTGGAAAAATGGCTACCCGGCATGGAAGAGGACAATCTATTGGCGGCGGTCTGCCCCAACCAAGAGGGCGACGCCATCGTGGTAGCGGCAGAGGAGCTGCGGGAGGATATCCAGGTGGCGCTCGAGGCAAATTAACCCGCCTTAGAACCCGTTTACTATCTCGCTGAAGGGCGCATCGCGGCGTTCACCCCTCAAGGGGGTACCGAGGAAAACTGGCCTCAAAATGCTCACATACTACCTGTATGCTGCGCTTTTTCGGCCAGTTTTGCCTTGCGCTG
>JAYWDX010000007.1:0-2283 GCA_043779675.1 Tenderia sp. (SeqCode) | reverse complement strand
ATGATCTTCTGTTTTTCTTTGGTGCCGCTCCGTTTGTTGGCATCGAGACGCTGATTGGCGCTTAGCAGGTACTCCTGGGAGGCGCGACTGGAGGTTGGGATTGTTAGTGTCTGACCTGCCTGGACAATGTTGCTGTCGAGTTTGTTGGCACGCTGAATGGCGGCGATGCTGACGCCATATTTTTTGGCAATCTGACCCAAATTGTCGCCGTGTCTGATCTGATGCTGGACCCATGCCATGCGTTGTGAGGGTGTGAGTGCCGATAGCTTGGCCTCAAAGGCATCTGCTTTTTCCAGTGGCAGCAATAGCGTGTGTGGGCCATCGGGGGCCGTGGCCCAGCGGTTGAAGCCCGGATTGAAGGTGTAGAGTTCTTCCAGGTTGATGTCGGCCATCTCCGCAGCGATGGCAAGATCAAGCTGGGAAACTATGCTGACCTGCTTGAGCAGGGGTTTATTGGGGATGTGGCGCAGGGTGAGGCCGAACTCTTCAGGGTTTGCGACAACAGTGGCAATCGCCAGCAGACGCGGCACATAGTTGCGGGTCTCTTGCGGTAGATCCAGCTCCCAAAAGGTGGTGCCGAGGCCGCGGTGCTGGTTGGCAATGATGGCGCGGCCGACGGTCCCTTCGCCGGAATTGTAGGCGGCCAGCGCCAGCAGCCAGTCATTATTAAATTGTTTATGCAGCTTCTGCAGGTAGGTCAGGGCGGCGTTGGTCGAGGCGTGGATGTCGCGGCGACCGTCGTACCACCAGTTGATCTTCAGACCGTAGTAGGTGGCGGTGCCGGGAATAAACTGCCAGATACCGGCGGCGTGGCTGCGGGAGTAGGCAAAGGGCTGAAAGGCGCTTTCAACCAAGGGCAGCAGGACGATCTCCAGCGGCATCTGGCGTGCCTCTACCTCTTCGATAATGTAGTGCATGTAAGGGGCGGCACGGGTGAAGGTGCGGTCGAGATAGGCCTGGTGGTTGGCAAACCACTCGCGACCGGGTTGAACATTGGGATGATCGCGATCTGGCAGGCTGAAACCAGCTCGAACCCGTGGCCAGATGTTGTTGCTTGCATTGAGTTCATTTTCGTCGAGTAGATGTTGGGCGGCATTTAGTACCGCTTCGCCGACGGCTCCCTCATCCTCAGCGGTGGGATCTTCAACGGCGTTGTTGCTATCTTCATCGGGCATATTTTCATCGTCACCGAGAGTGATATCTTCGGCAGATCGCGTTGTATTCAGGTTCTTTTCCAGGACGCGCCGCTTATCACCGATGACCATGGGCCGCGCTTGAGTGGGTTTGCTGGAGAGGCTGGAGGTTGATGGTGTGCCAACATGGGCATTAGGCTTTAATGGGCTGGCGTGGCCCATGCAGCCGGTGATGATGATGGATAAGGTGACGCCAAAACAGCTGCTGACGACGGTATTTTTCATTTTCCCCATGGAGATTGTTACCTTTAATATTGTGATTGGGTGACAGAAGTATATCCCGGTGTTGCCGGGATGGGTTAGTCAAGCGTGTCCTTCCAGTAGCGCAGCACCTTGAATACCTCCGCCTCCGTTGGCAACGGATGGCCGCAAAACTGCTCCGCGCCCGCCCTAATCGTCGCTTCGTTGCAACGCAAAAAGGGGTTTGTCTTTAACTCCAGCGCCAGGGTTGAGGGCACGGTGGCTGCGCCGTGCTGCCGTCTGGCCGTCTCATACAACTGCCGTTCGAGTAGCTGTTGGTTATTTGGTTCCGCTGTTCGGGCAAATAACAGGTTTGATAAGGTATACTCATGCGCGCAGTAGATCTGAGTGGTTATCGGTAACTTTTTGATTTTGTTTAGGGATTTGTGCAGTTGTGCGGCGCTGCCGCCGAGTAACCGGCCGCAACCAGCGGTAAACAGAGTGTCGCCGCAAAAGAGCGCATTTTCGCCATAATAGGCGATGTGGCTCTCGGTGTGGCCTGGCACCTCCAGTACGGTCAGTTCGATTTTTCCTTCGCCTTCACCCAATATAATAGTGTCGCCATTAACGACCGTTTTGGTGATCTGGGGGATCTGCTGCGTGGCGGGGCCGTAGGTGGTCGCCTCGGGGTAGTGGCTCTGCAGGGTCCAGATACCATCAATGTGGTCGTGGTGGTGGTGGGTAATGAGTATGGCGCTGAGTCTTAACCCTTGTTGTTTCAGCACCGTTATGACAGGGTGGGCGTCGCCCGGATCGACCACTGCTGCTTGTCGGTCGCCTAACAGGATCAGCCAGATATAATTGTCGGAAAAGGCAGGGATGGTTTGGATATTTATCATTATGGTGGCAT
>JAYWDX010000006.1:0-6882 GCA_043779675.1 Tenderia sp. (SeqCode) | reverse complement strand
ATAAACAACGATACAAACGGATTGGTATAGCCCCCCGCAAAAAACAGCAGCAGTGCCAGGACCAACGTATCCAGCGCCAACTGCAAGGCAAACTCAGCTACAAAAATCTGACGTGCATGTTTAAGCCGTAACCAGGTAATGATGTTAATTACGGCATGCAGTCCGATCACCAGCAACATCGGTAGCAGGGGAAAATCCATCTGTAGCCATTGACTCGCCAAAAGCAGCGCCAACAATTCACAGGCGATGGCGATGCTGCGCAGTAGCAGCAAACGTTTGAGGTTGAGTGTTGTTGTATTATCCATTGAACCCGTCTGGACTGGCATTGAATACTGGCTTTTAATACTGGCATTGGTTGCTGATGTTGCGCTCAATAGTAGCGCAGTTTAGCCCTACGGACAGCGTGACAAATTGTCGCATAGGATAGCGGCCCAACAGCCATCTCAGAGACTCGGGCGATCACTGTGAGATGGTGCTGAAGCCGTTACTCCACCGTCACCGATTTGGCCAAATTTCTGGGCTGATCGACATCGGTACCCTTGAGCACGGCGACGTAGTAGGAGAGCAGCTGCAGGGGGATGGTGAAGATGATCGGGGCGATGGGGTCGTCGGTGGCGGCGACCTTGATAACACGTACATTTGGCTCTGACTCCACTCCCGATTTTTCATCGGCAAAGACGATCAGCTCACCACCACGGGCACGTACCTCTTGCAAATTGGATTTAAGTTTTTCCAGCAGGGCGTTATTGGGAGCGACAGAGATGACCGGCATATCGGCGTCGACCAGCGCCAGGGGGCCGTGCTTGAGCTCACCGGCAGGATAAGCCTCGGCGTGAATGTAGGAGATCTCTTTGAGCTTGAGCGCACCTTCCATGGCGACAGGATATTGCGCACCACGACCAAGGAAGAGAGCATGCTCTTTATGGGCGAAAAACTCGGCCAGTGTCTCAATCTCTTTATCCAGCTCCAGCGCACTCTCGACGCGGGCAGGGAGACTGCGCAACTGCCTAACCAGATCTGTTTCAGTCTGCGGCGCCATGCCATGACGACGGCCAAGCACAATCACCAATAACATGAGCGCGGTGAGTTGGGTGGTGAAGGCCTTGGTGGAGGCGACACCAATCTCTGGACCAGCGCGGGTCATGAGGCAGAGATCGGTCTCTCGCACCATAGAACTTTCGGGGACGTTGCAGATGGCCATGGAGGGACCAAAGCCGAGCCGCTTGGCCTCTTGCAGTGCAGCGAGGGTATCGGCGGTCTCACCCGACTGCGAGATGGCGATCACCAGGGAGTTTTTGCGGGCGACGGGGTTGCGGTAACGGAACTCGCTGGCAACCTCAACCGAACAGGGGATGCGGGCAAGCGATTCAAACCAGTACCTGGCAACCGAACCGGCATGAAAGCTGGTGCCGCAGGCGATGATGTGTACGCCTTGAACACCATCAAAAATCTTACTGGCGCCGGGGCCAAACGCCTCTTCCAAAACTCGGTCACCACTGAGGCGGCCTTCAAGGGTATCGGCAATCGCGCGTGGCTGTTCGAATATCTCTTTAAGCATGTAGTGGCGATACTGACCTCGCTCAACGGCGTCGGCGCTCAATTCGCTCACGGTCAGTGGCCGCTCAACCACATCACCCTCGGCGTCATAAATGGTCAGGCTGTCTTTGCGAATGTCGGCAACGTCGCCATCCTGCAGAAAGATGAAACGTTGTGTCACCGGCAACAATGCCGCCACATCTGAGGCGATGAAATTTTCGCCGATACCCACACCGATCACCAGCGGGCTGCCACGACGGGTGGCAATAATACGACCTTGATCCTGATTGGTGATAACAGCCAAGGCATAGGCGCCATGTAGATCATTCACGGTTGCCTTAACGGCATCCAGCAAGTCCTTGCCTTGATCTAGATAGTGATAGACCTGATGTACCACCACTTCGGTATCGGTCTCAGAGGTAAATTCATAGCCCTGCTCACGCTGCTGGGCGCGCAGTGCCTCATGATTTTCAATAATGCCGTTATGCACCACCGCCACCGTTTTACGGCAGATGTGTGGGTGGGCGTTGGCCTGTGAAGGTTTGCCGTGGGTGGCCCATCGGGTATGGGCGATGCCGGTGCAACCACGGATCGGGTTGGCCTCAATGGCAACGGCCAACTCATTCACTTTGCCAGCGGTACGAACCCGATCGATAGCGCCAGCGGCATCGATGATCGCAACTCCGGCGGAGTCATAGCCGCGGTATTCGAGACGCCGCAACCCTTCAACCAGGATCGGCACTACATCACGTTCAGCTACAGCTGCAATAATTCCACACATCGTTTTGAGTCTCCGCCTACTTTTTCTTAACCGGCCGCGTCCAGCCAGTGATGGTCTGTTGTTTGCTTCGGCTCAGCGCCAGCACCTCTGGCTCCACATCCTTGGTGATGGTCGAGCCTGCACCGATGGTCACCCCGTCACCTATTTTAATCGGCGCGATCAATTGTGTATCAGAGCCAACAAAGACATTATCGCCAATCTCCGTCAGATATTTATTGGCGCCATCATAATTACAGGTGATGGTGCCAGCACCAATGTTGACGTTCTGGCCAACCTTGGCGTCACCTACATAACTGAGATGGTTGACCTTGGAGCCTCTGCCAATCTCGGCTTTTTTGATTTCAACAAAGTTACCGATATGTGTCTCTTCAGCAAGTATGGTTTCTGGGCGCAGGCGGGCAAAGGGGCCAATGCGACTACCACTGCCAACCACCGCCTCGTCAATGATGCTGTTGGCAAGAATGGTGACACCATCAGCAATGGTACTGTTGCTGATGATGCAGTTGGGACCGATGCTGACGTTGCTGCCAAGCGTGACCTTACCTGCCAGGATCACATTTACGTCGATCACCACATCACGGCCACACTCGATAGCGCCACGGATGTCGAGACGGGACGGATCACGTAGCGTGACGCCGGCATCCATTAAACGGATGGCCTGCAAGCGCTGGTAATGGCGTTCGAGTATTGCCAACTGCCGCTTATTGTTAACCCCAAGTACTTCGTTTTCATCTACTGGCGATACGGTGTTAATGGTTAAGCCATCCTGCACCGCCATGGCAATAATATCGGTAAGGTAGTATTCACCTTGAACGTTATTGTTATCAAGGCGCTCAAGCCAGCCAGCCAATCTGTCGCTTGATGCCATGAGAATCCCGGTATTGACTTCATCCACACACCGCTCTGCTGCGCTTGCATCTTTATCTTCAACGATCCGCACTACGGCATCGTTGCTATCACGAATGATGCGGCCATAACCGCTCGGGTCAACAAGCTTTACCGTTAACAGCCCAAACCCATCATTGGCCGCGACTTTTAAAAGATGTTTGAGTGTCTGCACCGAGGTGAGTGGCACGTCGCCATAAAGAACCAGTACTTGGCGCCCTGGTTTAATTTGGGCCATCGACTGGGCAACCGCATGGCCAGTACCAAGTTGCTGCGCCTGCTTTACCCAAGTGACATTACAGTGCGCAAGGGTAGTTGGCAGCAACTCACCACCATGGCCATAGACCACATGGATCTCATCAGCACCAAGTTGCTCGGCGGTATCGATCACATGTTCCAGCAGCGGCCGATCAGCCAGTGTATGTAATACCTTGGGCAGCGCCGAATACATTCGAGTCCCCTGGCCGGCTGCGAGAATGATGACACTCAACATAGTTTTGGATCTGCCTGTCTGATCAAGTGTGATGAAGATCGCTTAGTGTAACAATTATTGAGGACGCCGACGGCACTCAACAATAAGTAGCACATGACTATAATGGCCAAACAAAAAAGGGAAAGACCTTGCGGTCTTCCCCTTATAAAGATCAGCCTAATGGCCTCTCTTAACGTTTTTTGCGCAGCTTCTGAATCGCCTGGAGCTGGGCAACAGCCTCAGCCAGTTCACGCTCAATCTGAGCCAGATCGAAATTACTGCCCTGGTCTTTCAACAGCTGCTCGGCACGCTCTTTGGCTTGGATAGCTGACGCCTCATCCAAATCCTTGGCACGAATTACGGTATCGGCCAGCACCGAAATGCAGTGCGGCTGAACCTCTAACATGCCACCAGAGACGTAATAAAACTCCTCGCTGCCATCAGGACGATCAACACGGATTTCACCCGGTTTGAGCTTAGTCAACAGTGGGCTGTGGCGAGGTAGAATACCAAGTTCCCCCATCACACCTGACGCAGAAACCATGGTAGCGGTCCCCGAAAAGATCGCTGCCTCTGCGCTTACGATATCGACGTGTATAGTCATTGCCATAATTCCTCCTAACAGAGACTACTTCTTCTCTGCTATCTTCTTGGCTTTTTCAATCGCTTCGTCGATGGTGCCAACCATATAAAACGCCTGTTCAGGCATATGGTCATACTCACCGGCTACGATGCCTTTGAAGCCACGGATCGTCTCTTTCAAAGAGACATATTTACCTGGCGCACCTGTAAACACTTCAGCAACAAAAAATGGCTGTGACAGGAACCGCTGGATCTTACGGGCACGTGAGACAGTCAGCTTATCGGCCTCTGACAACTCATCCATACCGAGGATCGCAATGATGTCCTTCAGCTCTTTATAACGCTGCAGCGTACCCTGTACTGAACGGGCAACATCATAATGATCCTGACCGATAACCAGTGGGTCCAGCTGACGTGATGTAGAGTCCAGTGGATCAACCGCTGGGTAGATACCCAGTTCAGCAATCTGACGCGACAGTACAACAGTCGCATCCAAGTGAGCAAAAGTAGTTGCTGGTGACGGGTCGGTCAAGTCATCCGCAGGCACGTATACGGCCTGGACTGAAGTGATAGAACCGGTCTTGGTCGAGGTGATGCGCTCTTGCAGAACACCCATCTCTTCCGCCAGTGTTGGCTGGTAACCTACCGCTGAAGGCATACGGCCGAGCAGCGCAGATACTTCAGTACCGGCCAGTGTGTAACGGTAGATGTTGTCAACAAACATCAGTACATCACGACCTTCGTCACGGAAGTACTCGGCCATGGTCAGGCCAGTCAGTGCAACACGCAGACGATTTCCTGGCGGCTCGTTCATCTGGCCATAAACCAGTGACACCTTGTCAAGAACGCCACCTTCACTCATTTCGTGATAGAAGTCGTTACCTTCACGGGTACGCTCACCAACGCCGGCAAATACAGAGTAACCACTGTGCTCAACGGCGATGTTGCGGATCAGTTCCATCATGTTAACGGTCTTGCCAACACCGGCACCACCGAACAGACCAACCTTACCGCCCTTGGCAAACGGGCAAACCAAGTCGATTACCTTGATGCCAGTCTCCAGCAGCTCAGTAGATGCAGCCAGATCTTCATAGGCAGGTGCCTTACGATGAATGGTCCACCTGATATCTTCACCGATTGGACCTTTTTCATCGATAGGGTTACCGAGAACGTCCATGATGCGGCCCAGCGTCTTGGCACCAACAGGGACTGAAATGGCAGAGCCTGTGTTGGTAACTTTGATACCGCGCTTGACACCGTCCGTACCGCCCATAGCGATAGTACGCACAATACCGCCACCCAGCTGTTGCTGAACTTCCAGCGTTAAACCTACTTCTTCGACCAACAGAGCATCGTATATCTTTGGCATCGCGTTGCTTGGGAACTCAACGTCCACTACAGCGCCGATGATCTGGATGATATTTCCTGAACTCATGATTCAGTTCCTCTTAGCAATATAAAATTCGGGCAATATTAAGTCTTTTAAATTCCACTATAAACCGGACCGGTGCAACTAAACTGCCGCAGCACCAGCAACGATCTCGGAAATTTCCTGAGTAATCGCTGCCTGGCGAGCCTTGTTATAAACCAGCTTCAGATCGTCGATGAGATCACCAGCATTGTCGGAAGCGGCTTTCATCGCGACCATACGGGCTGCCTGCTCACAGGCGATATTTTCAACCACACCCTGATAAACCTGCGACTCAATATAACGTACCAGCAGCTCTGTCAAAACCTCTTTAGCATCCGGCTCATAGATGTAGTCCCAACTATGCTGAAGCTCGTTATCGATCACATCTGCCTGCACTGGCAACAGTTGTTCAATCGAAGGTTTCTGCGTCATCGTGTTTACAAATTGATTGTATACAACATCAATACGATCAATCTCACCACTATCAAACGCATCAAGCATTACCTTAACGCTACCGATCAAATCAGTGATGCTAGGCGCATCGCCAAGATGGCCGATGGAGGCGCGAACATTGCCGAGACGTTTAAGGAAGGTGATGCCTTTCTGGCCAATCAGGCACAAATCAACTTCAACACCCTTATTACGCCAATCTCTAATCGCAGCAACAGTTAGCTTAAACAGATTAGTGTTCAAACCACCGCAAAGACCACGGTCGCTGGTAACAACTATCAGACCAACACGTTTGACCACACCCTTCTCCTGCAGATAAGGGTGTGGATATTCGGGATGGGCCTGAGCAAGATGTCCGATCACAGCGCGAATCTTCTGTGCGTAAGGACGAGATGCCTGCATGCGCTGTTGCGCTTTACGCATCTTACTTGCTGCAACCATCTCCATCGCACGGGTGATCTTTTTAGTATTTTGAATACTTTTGATCTTCGTGCGGATCTCTTTACCGACTGCCATAGCTAGGCTCCCGTTACCAAGTGCTGGTGGACTTGAACTTCTCCACGGCGCTACGCATCTGACCAGCGATTTCATCGTTGTAATCAGCAGTATCGTTAAGACGCTTCACCAGCTCAGCACAATTAGCATTGATGTAAGAGTGAAGGGCTGCTTCAAAATCAACAACCTTCTTCACATCAACATCATCCAACAAGCCTTGGTTTGCGGCAAACAGTGAAAAACCCATTTCAGCAGTCGACAGCGGGCTGT
>JAYWDX010000005.1:0-12869 GCA_043779675.1 Tenderia sp. (SeqCode) | reverse complement strand
ACAGGTAAAATTTATTCACAGATTTTCTACATTATGTGGACAGTATTCTTAACAGGTTTTGATGATCTTCATTCATTCGCACATCTGCATCACGCAACTCATTGATTTTTTTGCAGGCATGCAGGACGGTTGTGTGGTCACGACCACCAAAAGCATCTCCAATTTCTGGAAGACTATGATTAGTTAACTCTTTAGCTAATGCCATTGCAAGTTGACGTGGACGAGTAATTGAGCGAGAGCGTTTTTTTGAAAGCAGGTCAGCCACGCGTATTTTGTAATATTCGGCAACAGTCTTTTGAATATTTTCAATTGTGACCTGTTTGTCTTGTGCGGCAAGTAAGTCACGTAAAGCGTCTTTTGTGAAATCCAAAGTGATTGATTTTGCCATAAAGCGGGAGTTAGCAATAACACGGCGTAATGCTCCTTCCAGTTCACGAACATTTGAACGCACACGTTTAGCAATGAAGAAGGCTACTTCATGAGGCAGTACGATCTGCATCTGTTGAGCTTTGTTCATAAGGATAGCAACGCGCGTTTCTAATTCAGGTGGTTCTACGGCAACGGTCAGCCCCCAACCAAAGCGGGATTTGAGTCGTTCTTCTAACCCATCAATCTCTTTGGGGTAGCGGTCACAGCTGATAATGATCTGTTGATGCCCTTCAATGAGTGCGTTGAAAGTATGGAATAGTTCTTCTTGTGATCTATCTTTACCAGCAAAAAATTGAATATCATCAATAAGTAAGGCATCAACAGAACGATAATATCGTTTAAAATCGCTCATAGAGTTATGTTGCAGAGCTTTGACCATGTCGCCTACAAAACGTTCTGAATGAACATAGACGATTTTGGAAGTATGGTTTTTCTGAAGCATGAGGTTGCCTACAGCGTGCATCAAATGAGTTTTACCCAAACCTGCGCTACCATAGATAAACAGGGGATTGTACGCCACACCCGGGTTTTCGCCGATCTGAACTGAAGCAGCTTTGGCAATCTGGTTGGACTTACCTTCAACAAAACTGGCAAATGTATATTCATTACGTAAATTGCTTACGTGTTTTAATGTGTTTGTATCTTCGTGGCGGCGAAATATAGGGATGCTAGGATCTATTATAGGAGTTTGCTTGGGAGGAGTAGTTATTTCTTCTTTGGTATTGCGGTCTTCCACACTTGCCACTACTACCGGTGTTGATTTTTGACGGGAACCAATTTCAAGCGTAACGCGGTGGTGTTTACCATTACGTAGTTGGGTGATGATAGTTTGAATATTTTCGAAAAAACGCTCATTAACCCAATCTAGAACAAAACGGTTCGGCGCTAGTAGGCGCAAGGCATCACCATCCTCTACTGCCTGTAGTGGGCGAATCCAAGTGTTGAATTGCTGGGCATTCAACTGGCTTTCCAGCTGTTCAAGACACTGTTGCCAAAGTGACATACCTGCTTTGTACCTTTTTTTGGCGGTTGACTAATGTGGGGGCTGGGAGAGCGGGCAAGTCTATACTGCTTCATTGTAGTTATCCACACCCCTATCCACAATTTTATACACAAGTCGTTACGTGGTTCCTGTTGACAAAAACTGCTATTAGCGAATATCCTTGCGGGCTTTCGCTGAGATGGGTGAGTCCCCCCGTCGTGGCGGAAGACTTTTGAAAACACAATTGAGTGATTAGGCAATGAAAAGAACATTTCAACCCAGTAATTTGAAGCGTAAGCGCGTTCATGGTTTTCGTGCTCGTATGGCCACTCCAAATGGCCGTAAAATATTGAAGAATCGTCGCGCCAAGGGCCGTAAGCGTCTGGCCGTGTAGTCTCTGTGCGAGCCAATTCTTGAACGCCTGCCAACAGGGGTTTCATAAAGACCTCAGATTAAAGTCGGCGGGCGAATTCGACCACGTATTTGCTAGTCCAGGTCGATCTGCAAATCGTTGTTTTACGATTTTAGTCAGGCTAAACGACCAGGAAGGCCCCAGATTGGGGTTGATTATTTCCAAACGTTGCGCCAAATCATCAGTTCAGCGAAATAGACTTAAACGATTGATTCGTGAGAGTTTCAGACATAATCAACAGGATCTTTCCAGTCTCGACGTGGTAGTGATTGGCAAAAGTGCAGCGGTCGAAAAGACCAATCAAGAGCTGCTTGAACTGCTAAGTCGGCAATGGAAGGAGTTGCAACGGTGCAAAAAGTCCTGATTATGGCCGTAAAGGCCTACCGTTTGTTATTGAGCCCCTTCCTTGGCAATAATTGCCGCTATTACCCCACTTGTTCCGAATACGCTGTAATAGCCATCGATCGCCACGGAACCGTCAAAGGTGGCTGGTTGGCAGCAAAGCGTATCGGCCGTTGTCATCCCTGGCATTCAGGGGGTCTGGACCCCGTGCCCGAACAGTTGGACAAGTAAGAAAATAATTATGGATAATCAACGTTTAGTGCTATTTTTTGGACTTATTCTGGTGCTGTTTTTGATGTGGCAATCCTGGACTCAGGATTATGCCCCGCAAACAGCAGCTGTTGCGACTAGCGAATCAGCTTCTCCGCGTACCCTTGATGCCCCCAGTGATGTGCCAGCCACGCAAAAATCCTCGCTGAGCGAGCTTGCTCCACTTGCCACGCCAGAGGCAGCAATAGCTGATGCAGCAACGAGTCAGCGGATACACGTAACAACAGATACCCTGAGTGTCATCATCGACGGTCGCGGTGGTGATGTGCGTGAAGTCGATCTGCTCAAATATCCCATTTCCAGCAGCGAGCCAGACAAACCCTTCCAGTTGATGAAGGATACCTTGCCCAATCTGTTTGTGGCTCAAAGCGGCTTGCTTTCTAATGCTGAAGCACCGGATCACTATGCGCTGTTTAGCGCTGAGAAGGATCAATACACGCTAGCCGATGGCCAAAAAGAGCTGCGAATCCCACTGGTGTGGCAGGGTGTTGATGGTGTCAAGGTGACCAAGACCCTGATCTTCAGTCGCGGCAATCACTTTATTGATATTGAGCAGAAGGTTGAAAATGGTTCGACAGAGGCCTGGAGTGGCCGTCAGTATCGTCAGCTTCAACGCAGCCGTCCCGATGGCAGCAACAGCTCCTTCTTCATTCATACCTATACCGGTGGTGTGATCTATAGCGAAGCGGAGAAGTATGAAAAAATCGACTTTGATGATATGGCTGAGAGCAATCTGAGCCGTGGTATTACCGGTGGTTGGGGTGCCATGATTCAGCATTATTTCTTGGCAGGTTTTATTCCCGCCCAAGATGAGAATAATAATTTTTATACTAAGGCACCCGGTGACGACCGTTTTGTGATGGGGCTGGTATCTCCTGCCAAGGTCATTCAGCCAGGCCAGAGCGACAGCTTCATTACTCGTCTCTATCTTGGTCCAAAGGATCAGGACGTACTGACGGATCTGGCACCAGGGTTGGAGCTGACGGTCGATTACGGCATGTTGACCGTTATCGCCAAGCCGCTGTTTTGGGTGATGAGTTGGTTCCACGCGTTGGTGAATAACTGGGGTTGGGCTATTTTGATGGTCACCCTGGTTATCAAGCTGGCCTTCCTTCCACTCTCGGCCGCCAGCTACCGCTCCATGGCCAACATGCGCAAATTTGCACCTAAGATGCAGCAGCTCAAAGAGCGTTATGGCGATGATCGCCAGCGCATGAGTCAGGCGATGATGGAGCTCTATAAAAAAGAGAAGATCAATCCCCTGGGTGGCTGTTTGCCGATGATTGTGCAGATCCCGGTCTTTATTGCCCTCTATTGGGTACTTCTCGAAAGTGTCGAGCTGCGTCAGGCTCCCTTTATCCTATGGATTCAGGACCTCTCTATTAAGGATCCGTACTACATTCTGCCGCTCTTGATGGGTGTTAGCATGTTCATCCAGCAGAGACTCAATCCGGCGCCGCCTGATCCTATTCAGGCCAAGGTGATGATGGCGTTGCCGATCATCTTCACACTTTTCTTTGCCTTTTTCCCGGCGGGATTGGTGCTCTACTGGTTGGCCAACAGCGTGCTCTCAGTCGCTCAGCAGTGGTATATAACTGCCAAGGTCGATAAAGCGACTGCAGCGGCGGCAGCTAAAAGCTAAATTATAAGGGTGCCACTGGCGCCCTTTTCAATTTTACCCACATCCTTCCTTATGCAATCCAAGACAGACACCATCGCCGCAGTCGCCACCCCGCCCGGACGGGGCGGCGTCGGCATCATCCGCATCTCCGGCCCCCAGGCCCGCGCGATTGCCGCTGCTGTTTTGGGCGACTGCCCAGCCCCCCGCCTGGCAACCTATCTCCCCTTCCGCGACGGCGATGGCGCCACACTCGACCAAGGCATTGCCCTCTTTTTTAAGGCCCCCAACTCCTTCACCGGCGAAGATGTGCTCGAACTGCAAGGCCACGGCGGTCCCGTCGTGCTCGACATGCTGCTGTCACGTGTCGTCCAGCTCGGCGCCTGCCTCGCCCAGCCCGGCGAATTTTCACAACGCGCCTACCTCAACGACAAACTCGACCTCGCCCAGGCCGAAGCGATCGCCGACCTCATCGACAGCTCATCCGTCGAAGCGGCCCGTTCAGCCCTGCGCTCACTGCAAGGTGAGTTTTCACAACGTATCCACTCACTGGTCGAAGCAGTGATCAGACTGCGCATCCACGTCGAAGCCGCCATCGACTTCCCCGAAGAGGAGGTCGACTTCCTCGCCGACAGCGCCATCACCGACCAACTGCGCGACATCGTCACCACACTCAAAAACATCCTCGCCCAGGCCCAACAGGGGTGCCTGCTGCGCGAAGGGATGAACGTCGTCATCGCCGGACAGCCCAACGCCGGTAAATCGAGTCTGTTAAATCGATTGGCGCAGCGCGAACTCGCCATCGTCACCGACATCGCCGGCACCACCCGCGACACCCTGCGTCACGAAATCACCCTCGACGGCCTCCCCATCCACATCATCGACACCGCCGGACTGCGCGAAAGTACAGACACCGTCGAACAGATCGGCATCCAGCGCGCTTGGAACGAAATTCAACAGGCCGACCGCATCCTGCTACTGGTGAATGACGCCAGCGGCATCACCGCCGAAGATCAGACCATCATCGAACGGCTGCCCCACACCATCGCCGTCACCGTCGTCCGCAACAAGATCGACCTGAGTGGCAACAGCGCAGGAATCAGCAACGGCCCGCTTGGCAACGAGATCGCCCTCTCCGCCAAAACCGGTGCCGGGCTAGAACTGCTCACCCAATATCTGAAAGAGTGCGTCGGTTATCAAAGCGCAGGAGAAGGGAGTTTCATGGCCCGCCGCCGCCATGTCGACGCCCTGCAACGAGGACTGGAATTAGTGCTGCACGGCCAGCAGCAGCTGCAACTGCATCAGGCCGGAGAGCTGCTGGCCGAAGACCTGCGTCAGGCGCAGGAGGTGCTCAACGAGATCACCGGCGCGTTCAGCTCCGATGATCTGTTGGGGCGGATATTCAGTTCGTTCTGCATCGGAAAATAAAATGTAGCCTGGATGCAACGAAGTGGAATCCAGGGAGATCGGCCCCAGATTACGCTTCACTTCATGCCCAAATCACTTCGTGGGGCAGGCCCTCTGGGCTACCTCGCTACATAGCCCACGTTATGCGGGTTACCTATTACATGCAGCCTTCCATAAAGGAACAGCTATGGATTGTGGAGAGATTGGGAACCACTCATTGCCTGATGACTCGGCTGCCGTCACTGCGCCCTTCCCATCGGGTAAAGCATAGAAAAATGTGCCGTCTACACGGCTCTTCTCACCTGCACAGTCGTACTCAAATCGAGTTTTTGAGGATTGATGCTTCTTTCCTTCGATTTTTACGGGCTTTGGAAAGTTTGTGAGAACCCACATCATGGCTCTGCCATTGCTCCGTTGAATAGATTTTGCATCATAGAACACAGTTGCTTCAACAGACTCTCCCACCTTTGTCCAATTGGCCAATGCGTTGGTACTGTTAGACAGTAGCGCTGCTGCAATTAGGACTTGGGATAAAAGTGACGGTAAATGCATGGCTGTTACCTCTTGCGGTGAGTGTCAATGTTTCTCGGGCGATAAGAGTGCCAGCAGAGCCATTTGTTTCTCCTCCGGCAGCTTGGTAATGAACTGATGAATTTGTGACTCCATAGGAGAGATTCTGAGCATTGCAATGTTGTCGCGGTCGAGCCAGCCAGTTGGCAGCTCAACCGCTCGTTCAATTGCTCTGGCTTTACGGTCGCCTATCTCCATGTCGCCGGTCGCCATCTTTGAAAGGTAGTTCGCATTGATGACCGATGATAGCTTCTTGGCCGTACTCTCATGTCCGAAGTTGAGCCAGCGGATGAGGTCAAGGTTTCGAGAACGTATTGTCCTGGGCATTCATGTTTCCTCGGTGGGTTGCTATACAAATAGACGGCCCAATTTACATATGATGCTTATATGATTCCTCCGCGATGCTCAACAACTTAGAAAGTTACGTATGGAGCAGGGCACTGCGGAATGCATCAACTTGACTCAGTTGTTAGACGTAATTTTGGCAATCTCCATACTTACGGTGGAAAACACTGCATCTGCTCACCAACTGGATTACCTTGCTTCAGCATCATTTCCTTCGTTTTTAAGCAAACTCTATAGTCGCATTCTGGATCATCTCCACAATCGGAGCTGCATCCAACAATTAAAAAAGACAAAATTAATATAAATATAAGTTTCATAAGCTATGATCAAAATTTATTTATTCGATAAACAATCACCGGCTTTTAGCCGGTGATTGTTTAGTTATACTTGCTTTGAAAATAAATTACAAAGTCAGACGATTCTCTAGAGATCGGCCCCAGATTACGCTTCACTTCATCTGGGCTATCTCGCTGTCCCATTTATGTCCATGCGCCGGTACCGCCGAGGAAACAGCGTGTCTTTCACAAGCACACTGCGGTTGACGATGATCTCTCCTTCCATGGACTTCAGCGCTTCAATGTACCTGAACGAGAATTCCATCAGGCGCTCTTCAGAGAGTTGGGGACCGGTCTCCGCTTCGTGTATGAGCATGTTGACTTCGCGGTTGTGGATGAAGACTTCTTGGTGTGCTGCGGCAAGCTGTGGGAAGTAAAGTCGAACGTACATGATGATTTTTTTGTGAAGATCTAGTCCGACTGCCTCAACGGGGGTAGAAGATACGTTTTGTCGATTGAAGGGTGTTGCAGTAGTCAGTGGCATTGCAGCATTCGTCCGAGCGACGTTGTGGGCCGATGCGTCGTTAAGTGCCAGATATAGCTCTTCAAGCTTCTTCGTCAGAAGCTCTGTTCTTGCGCGACGACCAAGAATCCACTGCGTGAGAACCGTGATGAATACGGCTACGAGCGCAGCAAGTATCGCGGTGGTCAGGGCAACCGCCCCTTCAGGAGCTGCTTTCAACCAAGTGACGAGCGCGGACATGTGTTTTCGTGAGTCCTACAGTTGACTAGACAGCCTTCATCCCTTACCGGGAAGGAATTGCCTCTCCCCCTACGCATCCTCCTCCTCCAGATCATCCTCCATATATTTTTTCATCTGCATCTGTTCGGCGGTGGAGAGATATTTGCGCTGCACCTCTTCCAGCTTGGCGGGGTCGCGGATGATGGCGCCGACGGCGTGGATCCACTGGTCCAGCTGCTGATCCTGAAAGCGGTAGTCGTTGAAGGTGAAGTTGAGCCAGCCTGCGCCATCGTGGGCGGCGAAGACTTCGGGGTCGATGTCGGTGGGGAAGACCTCTTTGACATGGGCCTCCATGGTGGCGGTGGCGAAGGGCAGGTCGGTTTTTTGTTCGCTCATTTTTAAACTCCTTTTTTAGATGTGCACGTTATTACTATAACTCCAAAAATGGAGTTTCGTAGGTGCGAATGAATTAGCACCTACGGCCTGAAGTCGGCCACCACTCTTTTCAGCTGCAGCAGCTGTTGCGGTGTGGCGATGGGGCCGTAGCGCAGCTGTGAGTAGAGGCGGGTGATGAGTGCCACGCTGGCGGTCAGGTCGGGGCGAGCTGTTGTGATGCGCTGTGCAAAGTCATTGGCGCTCTCATGCGCCTGACGCACCACGCCGCGCCGCGCCAGCTTGCGACAGAATCGCTGATACTGCTGCTGCACCGGGTCTGCATCTGGCGGGCGCTTAATCAGCACCAGCAGGGTGATGATGATAAATGTCCCGCCGACCACAACCGCAAGTGTCCAGCCGAGTTGCCGCCACGATCTGATATCCAGTCCAAGACTACGCAGAAATTCCGCCTGCTGCTCCGGACCATAACCGAGCACCCACTGGTTCCAGCGATTGTCGATGGCATCGAGATTCTGGCGCAGCTGCTGCCATAAACCGATCATCGCTTCACTCGGTGGCAGGGTAAACAGCACCGCGCCACCCGCATTGCTGGCGCCAAGATCGATGCCGTGCTCGATCCGTTCCGGCGCCACCGCCGCAGTAGGATCGACACGCACCCAGCCACTGCCATCGAGCCACACCTCGGCCCAGGCGTGGGCATCGCGCTGGCGGATGACAAAATAGTTGCCGACGGCGTTGAGTTCACCCCCCTGATAGCCGGTAACGACCCGCGCGGGAATTCCGGCGGCGCGCATCATCATCACAAAACTCGAAGCGAAGTGTTCACAAAAACCGCGCCGCGTTTCGAACAGAAACTCATCGCTGGGATTACTGCTGCGCAGCAGCGGCGGTTGCAGTGTGTAGGTGAAGGGTTGCTGGCGATAGAGCGCCAGCGCCTGCCCGATGATGGCCACATCGGTGTGATAATCGCGCCGAAGTGAGCGCCCCAATAAAACGGTTTTTGGATTAGTAGTCTTTGGTAATTGCAGCGCAACATGCCGGAGAAGGGGTGAGAGTGCGCCAGTATTATATTCAGGATATGAGACCATCTCATAGCGTAGTCGTTGCCTAACATTGTTGTTTGCGAGTAGTTGATATTCACTGCTGATCTGGCTGTCTTTATTAAAACTGGCGGGAAGGTCGAGTGCAAAGAGCCATTTACGATTATGCGGTTCAAGTGTCACGGTATAGTTGATGGGAGTGCCGCGCCATTGCACATCACTAATATCATTATATGATGTTGTTATTGGCCCCCAGTTACGGCCATCGGTGAGTGTTAACACAGGGCCACGCCAGTAACGCTGTTGCGGTGGCGGCACCGTACCGCTAAAGCTGGCACGAAAAGCCACTGCATCAGATTGACTCAGGCTACTGATATTGCCGGGACTCATCGAGTCACTCAATCCAGTCATGCCCGCATAGGCATCCTTGGGTAGACTCCATATTGGACCAGGCAGTCGTGGAAAAAGAATAAAAAGCGCCAACATCAATGGCAACGCCTGACCTATTAATAACGCCGCAGTTTTTAGGCTTGATCGCAATGGTTGTGCATGGTGGTGTGTGAGCTGGATGTGCAGCGCCATCAGTAAGCCACTCATGACAAAAACATAGGTCGCAATTGCAATGGTTTGGTGATATAAAAAATGGGTTGCGAGAACAAAATAAGCCATAAAAATTAATACCAAAAAATCGCGCTGTTGGCGTAACTCAATTAATTTCAGCGCCAGCATGGCAACAAGTAAAGCAATGCCCGCATCACGTCCTGTCACACTGCCAAATTTGGCAAAGATAAAAATTAGCGCCAGCACAGTGAGCATTACCCGCACTATGGCGCCGGGCAGACGCCAGCCGAGTCGTGACACTTGCCAGCGCCATAGCCCGATAGTGATCACTGCTATACTTTCTAGCCATGGCAGTGTGAAAAAATGTGGTGCCAATACCAACAGCATTACTGATAAGAGCAGTAACAGGCTACGATGATCAATCACACCAACAGTCATGCATCAATTCCAAAGAGTGCCAGTTGTCGCAGGCAGCGTTGTTGTTGTGCGACGCCTACATCTGGAGCGATCTCGATGTTTGGTAAGTGTAATCCATAACGTTGTTGACGCCGCTCGGCATCTAGTATCCAGCGACAGAGTTGGCCCAATCGTTTTTCGATATCTGCGCCAGTAGTGGCGTGCCATTCAAACCATAACTCCGGTGACTGGTGACGCTGAAACTGTTTGGTTAGAAAACCACGCTCACGTGCATACGCCTTCCAATCGATATGACGCATCGAGTCACCGCTTTGATAGTTACGCAGACCATGAAAATCATCGCTGCCCGGTTCTGCTGTTGCCATGCCATCACCTGCCGCCGTTGCTCTGGGTGGTATCACAACGGCTACACTCGGGCGCGGATATATCAAGGCCTCCCCTTCAACATCTACATAGGACCACGCACGGAATAGTCCAAATGGATAGCGTGTTGTTAGCGTCATTCGGCCCAGTTGTAGACGCCCACGTCGCAACGCAGTTAATGCCATTGGTGCGTGTATCTGATCACGTCCGGCTACATTCACTAATACGGTGGCACTACCAGGGCAATGAAGTTCGATGTCATATCGTATTCGTAAATCTGGATTAATCAACTCGATTACAAACTCCGCTTCACTGCCAGAAAAGCAGTCATTTACTTGCGCTAACCGCACCTGTAAACCAACCAGATTGCGATAGGTATGCAGTACTGAAACGATCAGCATACTGCTGAGCAGGAAGGTGAGCGCAAAGGCCATGTTATTGCTGTAGTTGGTTGCCCCGAGCAGCATTACCAGCAGCAGTGTGATAAAGATCAGCCCCTGTTTTGTGGGAAAAAAAAAGATACGCTTTCCCAGCAGTGTGGCCGAGTGATGAGTAGAGGCTGGGTGATAACGTGTTCCACGTGGCCGCAATATTGGTGGTAGTGCATCAAGGCAGCGTTGCAGTGAAATATTCATTAGGTGTCGATGGCATCATCATTGAATAAAGAATAAATATGATTGGTAAAATCAGTCATAACCTAGTCGTCAAAACTACGGTATGGGTACCAGCGCCAAACGCGCCGCCAACAGCTCCGGCGACAGGCCACTCTGTTCATCTCGCCCTTGTAGGCGGTGACCCGCTACTGCGGCAAGAATTGTCTGTATATCTTCCGGCAACAGATGATTACGACCGTGCAGTAGCGCCCACGCCTGGCCCGCGCGTAACATTGCCAATCCAGCACGTGGCGAAAGCCCAATGATAAACTCCGGCGCCTGTCGACTAAAGGCCAGTAGTGCTTGCACGTAATCGAGCAATGGTGCGGCAACATGTACCTTTGTTACCTGTGCCTGAATCGCCAACAGCTGCATGGTAGATAGCACCGGCGTTAGTTGTACCATCAGTTCACGTCGATCACACCCGGCCAGCAATTCACGTTCGGCCTTGTGGTCGGGATAACCCATTGTCAGCCGCATCAAAAAACGGTCGAGCTGTGATTCAGGCAGCGGAAAGGTGCCGATCTGGTGTAGCGGATTTTGTGTCGCAATTACAAAAAAAGGAGAAGGTAGTGCATGGGTCGCTCCTTCCACGGTTACCTGTTGTTCTTCCATCGCCTCCAGCAGGGCGCTCTGACATTTTGGTGTCGCACGATTCACTTCATCTGCCAGCAATAGCTGCGTAAAAATTGGTCCGCGATGAAAGTTAAATTTACCCGAATCTCGGTTATAGATCGATACACCAATGATATCCGACGGCAAAAGATCGGAGGTGAACTGCAAGCGCTGAAACTCCAAACCTAATATACGCGCCAGCATATGGGCCAGTGTCGTTTTACCCATGCCTGGCTGATCTTCAATCAGTAGATGGCCACGCGCCATCAAACAGGCCAGTGCCAATCGTAACTGGTGGTTCTTACCCAGGATTATTTGTTCAGCGCATTCAAGCACATGGCCCATAAGATCGGCCACTCGTTTTGGGCTTAGATCAGTAGCAGTTTTCTGTTCAATACATTTGGCAGGGTCTACACTCATAACATCCGCTTCTTTTATGATAAGGAGTAATTCGATGATAGTCGTTAAAGGGTAACGACTGAAACAGGTGCAACTTTATGCCAGAATATGTTTACTAGGGTCTATACTGGTTCAATAGAGTTCAAAATTATTTAAAATAGTCGTGTATGTTAGACTGAATGAGTCAATGGATTAATAAAAGAGGTGACTAATGAGAAACGTATCTGTTTGTTTGGCCGCTGGAGTTGTAATGGTGATGCTTGCAGGCTGTTCGAGTGTACCGACTGCATCTGATTTTATGAGAGAAGATGCCTCTGAGCAGCATGCTCAAGTTAAGGTAAAAGGTCAGCTAGCCAAGGATTGGGACAAAGGTGAAGAATTAGTAAAATCGGGTGAGGACTTGGTAAAAAGCGGAGAAAATATAATTAAAAATGCAGAAAGCGATCTCGAAAAAGGTCGTGAGCGAGTCGAAAAAGGGAATGAAAAAATTACCGAGGGTAAAGTGCTAATGCAAGAAAGTGAACAGAAATTCCAGGAAAATTTTCCAGGCGTTGATATCAGCGATGGTAATTAACATAACTCTGTTGTGTTGATGTTCAGCACTGATAATAAGAAACTAGATGTAGAGCTTTAGTAAGTCAGCCCGGAGATGGTGAGCCTACTCCGGGCTTTAGTTGAGCGAGTTCAGTTGTCTTATATACAACCAAACGCTATTCAGATTTTTCCATCACAACTCAAACTTAATCCCCTGAGATAAAGGCAACTGATCACTCCAGTTAATGGTGTTGGTCTGGCGCCGCATATAATTTTTCCAGCAATCAGAATCTGCCTCCCTGCCGCCACCTGTCTCTTTCTCGCCACCAAAAGCACCACCTATCTCGGCGCCGGATGTGCCGATGTTAACGTTGGCGATGCCGCAGTCGGATCCGCGTGATGAGAGAAACAGCTCTGCGTGTTGGATGGAGTTGGTGAAGATGGCGGATGAGAGTCCTTGCGGTACGTCATTCTGCAGATGAATGGCGCCTTCGATGTT
>JAYWDX010000004.1:0-2656 GCA_043779675.1 Tenderia sp. (SeqCode) | reverse complement strand
GTGCCCTCCAGCAGCTTCTCATCCTCACTGGCACTGGCATCGAGCGCACCTGGATTATCGAGCCCCAGTTTGCGAAAGTCCTGGAGAAATGCCTTGTTATCGCGGCGCACACGACTGAGCAGGAACCCCTTGCCGATCATGATCAGCCAGCTAATCACCGCCATGACCATCAATATGCCGATCACCACCCAGCCATCGATCGTCACGTTCTGCAGGATCACACCGAAGTGGGAGGCGCTCTCCTCGCCGCCCTCACTCTCCCGCGCCTCATCCTCGCCCAGTGTCAGCAATGTGGAAGCCCCCCCCTGCCCCGCCGCCGCAAAACGCAACCACTCAGCGCTACGCACCGTGGCCGCTACCTGCACCTCATCCATCTCACCCTTGAAGCCCGAACCGATGGTCAAGGGTCCATTCAACGGCGCCAGTTCAGCAGCGATGCTGCCAGACTCCATACCATCCACATAGAGCACCACGCGGCCAGCACCCGCAGTCACTGCCAGATGGTGCCAGCTGCCCGGCACAAGCGCTGTTGCAACTGCGCTTTTTGTCGCGCCATAACTGACATAGGGTGATGCACCATCAACGCCTAATGTCAAAATGGAACCAAGCTGCATGACAGCGGCTTTGCTCTGCGCCCCTTCAAGCTTCACCCAGCTGGAGAAACTCCAGCCCTTGGCAGGATCGAGCGCCAGGGTTTCACTGGGTCCAGTCTGAATCAGATTGGTGCCATCGAATCTGGCACCGGCGCCGATCAGCGCCGCCACCGGCTGCGCCGTAAACTGCTGCGGCTGGTTGGCATATGCAGTGGCATCGACAGGGGCGGATTGCGGTTCGAAGTGATAGACCAGCGCCTGCTGCGTATCGTAACTGCCCGCCACATTGGCAGCAGAGGCAGCCGCCTTCGGATTGCCGTAGTAGAGCCACAACGTCTCACCCTTCTTAACGTCTGGCAGCTGCACCCAGAGCATCGCCATCTGATTCACAGCATCAAATTTTTCGATATGGAATTTGAGCTCGGTCTTGTCATCCGCAGCAACAAGGCGCAGATCAGAACCATCAGGCTTCACATCGGAGAAATAGGTGAAGTTGCCGGTGTGCAGACGCACCAGCAACAGTGCCGCCTGAACCTCTTCCGTGGTGTTGATGGTCAGCTTTTTGCGATACTGCCATTCTTCACTCCACCAGGCCTGAGAGACAGCAGGCAGCAACATCAAAGCTGCCGCAAACAATGCGCGAATATTCATGTCAGTGATCTTTCCGGGGTTAACTGAAAACGCGGCCATTGTGCCTGCCAGATGTTTCATCCCGGTTACGGAATGGGGCGTTGTTTTCAGATTTTTTGATTATTTTGGTAAAAGAAAAATGTCTGACTCTTGTGGCAATTAACCGACAAAAAAGCAGCGGCGTCCGGAGAAATGCCGCCGCTTGCTGTACTACCTACTACGATTATTTCAGTGCAGACGGCTTACTGATCTGCGGCACACGGCAGCTGCTGGATGGAGTACCGTGGCTGGCAGTCAGCACCGGGTTGGCGGCACTCCATACGGTTGATGGTGCATAGCCGTTGGTGTAGATCAACAAATAACTGCCTAGCCCCCAGGTGTGGACCATGGTGCTGTTGCCAGAGACAATGATGCTGGGCTTGCCGCCCCGGCTAGACATGGTGCTCAGGATGGTCAGCCTGTCGCCAGCTGGGCCACCGGCGGCATGAGTACGCCACAGCGCAGTACCTTCATTCCAACTGAAGTAGTAGTTGAATACGTTCTCCAATGTTGGGGCTACGCTTTCCACCTTAATGAATCGATAGCCATAGGCAAGATTGGTATTCTTTAGAACCTGTTCACGATCCTCTGAGCAGTAACGCCAAAAAAGCCAAATGGACAAACTGTAAACGGGTATTGAGCTTTCTCTCGCAGTTTTTCCAGAGACGCCGACATTTCTCCAGCCATGAAAGTGAGCGCTCAACAATCCAATGCTTGGGAATGACCAGACCAGAAGTAGGCGCCTGGCCTAGCCAAAAGTAGGGGCCTCTAGGCCAGGCCCCTACTTTTGGCTAGGCGAATGTATGCGGCTCATTGCGCTTGGCAATCTGCACGGTCACGGTTTGACCCCAACACTTTTTGACGGCTTCGGAAAATGATGTCAGACAGCGTGAAAAAATAGATGTCATTCACGCGTTATCACAAGCGCAGGGTCGAACAAAAATATTATGCGACTTATTGGATGCGCCCCACAGCCGCTACCATTATCAGCTCAAGCATAACGACAAAAGGGATCCTGAGCGAGAGACGTTGCGGGAGAAAGCAGTGGTAATACCTACCGCCAACAGAGGCTCAGCAGGCGCCAGAACGATAGCGGGTCAGTTATCGCAGTCAGGACTGGCGTTATCGTATTACACAAGGCATGAGTCGTCGTGGCAACGGTTGGGAGGGTCTGCCCCAGAGCCTACCCCGCGAAGCGCTTTGGGTACGTAGTGTTTTGGGCAAGCGTTTTGGGTACGAAGTGCTTTGGGCATAATGCCCCGACCGAACGATTTTTTAGAAGTTACAAAGTTGAATGAGATCGTGTCGCTACCTCGTGACCAATTTATGGCGTCCATGCCATAAATTGACTCGCTTACGCGACAGCTGATTCCTTTTGCCCGGACCGTCCTGCG
>JAYWDX010000003.1:0-1869 GCA_043779675.1 Tenderia sp. (SeqCode) | reverse complement strand
CCGGTGTAACAGCCGAACGAGGTCGCATTATTGAAGCCGGCGTTGATGGTGGGCACGGTGCCGTTGGGCAACGATGCCGCCTGTAGCGGCGTCACCAATGATCCCAGCAGAAGTGACACGGAGAGTGCGGCGAGGGTCTGTTTGGTGTGTATGGTGGATATTTTTTTACTTGGTGATGACGAAGCGCAGGCAGGGGTGGCCGTTGATCCAGCCGCCACCCCTGTGCTCAATTCACGATCAGAGTCCGTTCACGACAAAGTCCACCTTCGGGGTGTTAGAGATCACTTTGTAGCCCATCAGCTTCAGGTCCTTTTTGTCGATCTTGCCGTTGCTGTCCATATCGATCACCACATCCGGAGCAGTCCCTTCCACCACCGCCACAAAGAGCTGTGATGGGGGCTGTTCGCCCACCCGTCCAAAGGCGTTGGGGGCGCCGACGATCCAGGTCGACCAGATTTCGGTGCCCGACTCATCCTGGTTGGTGACGGTGTTGATGTTGAAGAGGTTGGAGAGGTTCTGTCCCGCCCCTGCACCGGTGGTGGTGGAGCTGAGCAGTACTACCAGGCTTGGGAAGTGGTCGTGGTTGGTGCCCAGGCCGAAGGTGCCGGGGAAGGGGCCGCTGTTCTGCATCGCGCCCGGGCCGGTCAGCTCGGGCGTGACGCCGGTGGAGGCGAGGTCGCCTCTGAACTGGATGGATAGATCGACCAGAAAGGCGCGGCTGCCGAGACCTGCTTTGTAACCATCTTCAGGCGCCAGAACGGTGATACGTACAGGTTTGTCGTCATCGTCACGCTGTTTATTGTTATCGGCCAACACTGGATTCAGCAGGCTGGACGCAGCCAGCAGTGCAATCATCTTCAATGGGAAAAGCTTGTTCATAAAATTTCCTCTTTATGGGTGAAAGAAAATCCAGCCAGGGATGGTTCCGGATTTTCGTGGCTCACAGATAGTGGAGGTTAATGTTTACGGAAGTATCACTAGATGATCACATTTGCTCGCGCGAGTCAGGATTGGCAATCTGTCAGGCGCGACTCCTCCTGGCCATTTTTATTTTCAATGATGTCCTTGATGGCAAGTCCAGGTTTACTGCTGTCGCGGGGGATTTAGGTGGCGATGCCTAAAGCACGACGCGGGGCGGGTTCTGGGGCAGATTTTGTAAGTCAGCAGATTGTTAAGCCGGTGATGGTGCATTACCACCGCTGGTGGTTGTAATGCACCAGCGCCACCATTCAATTTTCTTCATATTTAGCCGCAATGCCGTATTTCTTCTGGGTTTCAGAAATTGGCTCGCCAATTGCTGATAGGTAGATGTCGATGTGTCATCGGACACTCTCATTCCCCCCGTTAGGAGACATACAATGAAGTCATTTATTGCCAAAGCCGCCCTGGTTGTGTTGCCGTTAGTTGCATTTTCTACCCCGAGTTTTAGTTTTGCCGCTCAAGATGTTGTTGCCGCCAAGCAGCAGGCGAGTAGTCATATTGTGAAGGTGAAAAAACAGTCGCATCAAAATCTTTATAAGGAGTGTTGTCAGACCACGTCAGTGGCTCGTGGCGATGATGAGTCGGTACCGTCGCAATTTTCAACCAAAGAGCTAAAGAAACGTTACGAAGAGTAGTGTGTCAGTTATAAATGTGGCGGTTGCTACACAGCTGCCACTCTACAAGTTCTTGGCGGGCCAGGTTGCCTGAGACTGGCGTTAGAAATATCCTCCCAGGTTTCTAACGCTGGTCTAAGAGCCTATTCAAAATCTTTTTGCCCTGAAGGGGGGGTTCGATTAAATTGCATGGATGAGAAAAATATACCGAAGCGATATCAGCCGAGAGGCCTTTGAAAAGATAGAACCGATACTCACCAGTGCGCGAAAAAGG
>JAYWDX010000002.1:0-14266 GCA_043779675.1 Tenderia sp. (SeqCode) | reverse complement strand
TCTCCGTCACTCGCTAGCGCTCCTAACTACGAAAGGGCAGACGGCGTAGCCTATCCGGGACTAGCGGCCCTCGCTTCGCTATCCATGGCCGCCAGCGGTTGCTTGAATTTATTTAGGGCATAAAAAACCCCGAGTGCAGCAGAATGCGGCAACTCGGGATTCGATGAAGGCGCTTGTTAGCGCCAGATATTTATTTATTTATAGCGCGAGCACAAAATCGACAAGCTTTTCTATACCTGCATCAGCAACACGTGGTGAATAAGGGGGCATTGGCACACCACCAGTCACGGCAGTCCAGTTACCTTTTCCACCCGCTTTCACTTTTGTGATCAATGCGCCACGGGCAGCAGGATCACTCTTGTATTTGGCGGCAACATCTTTCCAGGCGGGACCAACGATCTTGGTTTCAACACTATGACACGCCAGACAACCACTCTTCTTGGCAAGCTCCAGATCAGCCATGGCGGGGGTAGCGATAACGGCAGAGGCGAGGGCTACAACAGCAATTAATGCTTTCATGATAGTTCTCCTGCTACTTTTAGTGTGATCAACCCTTGTGGGTTGGCGCCGACTTCCGCTCCCCCCTAGCAAACAAATTTAAGAGAGAGAACTTCTTACTTGACTATTACATTAGAGGTGGGCGGCTGAATGCGTCCTGAATGGAAATGGTTTTATGAAATTATCTGAGGCTGGATGTTTTGTGTGTTGTAAGACTGCCAGAAAAACATTCAATCAAGCGATGTTCCTTGGATAAGTACCCATCATTTTTTTTCATGGACTCCAGCAGCACAGCGGCATCGAGGTCTTTGTCGGCTAGCAATGTCCCTGCCCCTATTCCGCCTGAGCTCATCTCTCAGTGTTAGGGCTGATTGTTTTGGTTTCGCCGCGTTGTGTGGGGTCGGCTCTTGCTGCGTGAATGGCAGCTGTCTAGTGGTGGCTAATATTTTCAGGCAAATAGTACCTCTCACACCAGGTGCAATCTACTCGAATAATGGCTCGTGTCTTGCGCCAAAGCGGGGATGGTGTAGCATGACTTTCGGAGGAATAATTTAGTCAGATATTGCGCCAGCCTCGTGTCATGGATGACCTCAAAGATTGGTCGACGTTACCGAAGGAGTGCTACATGTTAGGGGGATTTGTATGCAGCAACATTTAGTTAAATTTATGCCGTTGAGCGGCTGGGGTTTGCTTGGTGGCATGGGGGTTTTATTAATCGGTTGTGCCGCACCGGGTCAGGTTGCGCAGCAGGTCGTTGCGGTACCTGCCGTGGCTGAGGTTGTTGTGCCTGTTGGCGAACTCGCCGTAGTGGCACTGGTTGCGCAGAGTGCGGCAGATTCATCAAAATTGGTGGATGCCACCCCTGCGCGGTTGGTGCTGGCGGCCCGTTACGGTGAAGAGTTGGTGCTTAAATACTTGCTCGATGGTGGCATGGATATCAACAGCAAAGATCCCTATGGCGACACCGCTTTGATTGCCGCTGCCGGTAACGGCCGGACTGCTATTGTGCAACTGCTGCTCGAACGTGGCGCGAAGATCAATCTGACCAATGATCAGGCCCATACGGCGTTGATGAGTGCGGCGGCGCGTGGTGATTATCAGTTGGTTCATGCGTTGATTGGGGCTGGCGCGACGGTCGATGTCAGAAATAACCTGGGGGAGAGTGCACTGTTCCTGGCGACGCAGTATGGCCATATGAGCACAGTTAAGGTGTTGCTTAACGCTGCTGCCAATCCCAATCTGCAAAATACAGTTCCCGCTAACAAGTCCAATGGAGGCTTTACGCCGCTGATGTACGCCACTACTCATGGCCTGACACGAGAGCCCGTGGACTGGCCTGCCATCGCCCAGTTATTGCTGGACAATGGCGCCAACCCAAATCTCAACAATATCCATGGTGAGTCGGCGTTGGTTTTTGCCAACAAACGGCAGGATGCAGTCATCGTTGCAATGTTAAAGCGGGCGGGGGCCAAAGATGAGCAGGCCTATGTTGGCCTGGGGTCTGATGATGCACTGATCAAGGCCGCTCGTCTTGGTGATGTATACAAAGGCGGGCAGCTGCTGAGTGGTGGTGCCAATGTTAATTATGTCGATCGCAATGGTGTCGCGCCGCTGCTGGCCGCTGCCCACGAGGGGCGGCTGCCAATGGTGGAGCAGTTGGTAACGGCAGGCGCCGAAGTCAACTTTGTGCCGCTGGGGCTGCGTGAATTTGCGATGAGCCGTTCCTCCGCACCGCTGAGTGATCGTGAAGTGATGGCAGTGGCCTCACGCGGTGATACCGCCATGATCGCAGCCGGTCGGGCGCAGCATATCGAGGTGGTTGATTATCTGCTTAAACATAACGGTCGTTTTGATATCGCCAATCGCCAAGGTGAATTACTGCTCTTTATCGCCGCTGCCCGAGGCGATAATGCCTTGGTGGAAAAGTTGTTGGCTCACGGTGCCGATGCCAATACACTGGAATATGAAGGTCGTAGCAGCCCTCTGTCACAGACCAAAAGTGCCATGGGTCGTGACAGCGTGTTGATCCGGGCGGCAGAGCAGGGCCATCTAGAGGTGGTACGACTGTTGATTAAGGCTGGGGCCGATGTGAATTATCGCGGCTTCCTGGGTAAGAGTGTGCTCTACGCGGCGGTAGAGCAGGGGCGCGTAAGTATGGCTGAGATGTTGCTGAAAAATGGCGCCAATGCCAGTCAGGCCAGTGCTGCCGGTATCACTCCGGTCATGCAGGCTGCCAAGAGTGGTAATCACCGGCTGATTCAGGCGTTACTGGATAAAGGAGCCGACATCAATGTCATCGAACGTCCCGATTTGGATTCTGCCCGCGACAGTGATGGTAGTGGCGGCATGACGGCGCTGATGTTTGCCGCTCGTGGTGGTCATCAGACGGCGGTAGAGCTACTGCTCAAGGCTGGGGCGCAGACGTCCGTGACCAATGCCAACGGCAAACGTGCTATTGATGAGGCCCGTGATAATGGTTATGACAACATTGTGCGGCTCCTCAGTCCAGATAAGTCAGTGGCGACGGCACAAGTCACGGTAAAGCAGGGAGCTGTGGATGATAATGCTGAAGTTGATCTGATCATACGAAAACATCAGAGTAAGTGATTGCATATTATGATTAAAAGCATACGCCAATTTTTCGATACCCATATTCAGTCGGTCAGTGGTGGCCGTCGTCATGAGAGTCCGCAACGGGCACTGCAACTGGCAACGGCAGCACTGCTGCTAGAGGTGGCCCGTGCCGATTTTCATGTAGCAAGGGATGAGCAGCATGTGATTGCCAGCTCCGTGCAGGAGATGTTTGGGCTGTCGGTGCAGGAGACGGCTGAGTTGGTGGCGTTGGCCGAGAGTGAGATGGAGGATGCCACCTGTCTGTACGAGTTCACCCGCTTGGTCAACGACCATTTTGACCATGAACAGAAACTTAAGGTGGTTGAAAACCTATGGCAGGTTGCCTTTGCCATCCTTGATAAAGACAAATACGAAGAGCACCTTATTCGCCGGGTGTGTGACCTTATCTATGTCTCACACAAAGATTTTGTGCGTTTGCGGGAGCGACGTGGTGGCACTTCAGATTAGCCGTCTTGATCTATTCTATAAATGTGCGTTCCGGTGTGAACTAGAACTGACCAGTAATTGCCGTGGTTCCTGCGGTATTCCTATAAATTTCCTCATCCATGTGTGCTCCTCGGTATTTTTGACCAGGATGTTGGCTTTATAGTCGTATTGTGTCGCAAGATTGGCTTCGGTTAGATCGACAGACTTGACCGTGAGGGGATGAGATGCCTGAGTGCCCATGTCAAGATATATTTACAATACATCTTTTAGTGGGTAGCATGCCTAGGTGAAATAATTAATTATTTGAGGAGATGGAAATTATGTTGAGATTTTTGAAAAAACTTTTCGGCGGTGATTCAGAGCCACAAAAACAGCAGTCTCTGTATGAGCGTATCGGTGGCGAAGGTGCTGTCAATGCCGCCGTCGATGTCTTTTATCGTAAGGTGCTCTCTGACAAACGCATCAGTCACTTTTTTGAAGGGGTTGATATGGGCAAGCAGGCGGCCAAACAGAAGGCCTTCCTGACCATGGCCTTTGGTGGACCTAGTAACTACACAGGCGAAGATATGCGTCTGGGTCATGCCCGTCTGGTAGAGCAGGGCATGAACACCAGCCATTTTGATGCCGTCATGGAGCACCTTGGCGCCACTCTGACCGAACTGGGTGTGCCGGGTAACCTGATCGGTGAAGCGGCGGCGATTGCCGAGAGCGTACGTAAAGATGTGCTGGCCGGTTATACCCCGGCAGAGAAGGCGGCGATGGCTAGTAAGAAGAGTCTCTTTGAGCGTATCGGTGGTGATGCTGCTGTCACGGCTGCGGTGGATGTCTTCTACCGTAAGGTGTTGGCTGATGATCGTATCAACAAGTTTTTTGAAACAGTTGATATGGAAAGACAAGCGGCCAAACAGAAGGCCTTCCTGACCATGGCGCTGGGTGGTCCACACAACTACAGCGGTAAGGATATGCGTGCAGCTCATGCCCCGCTTGTTGCCAAGGGGCTGAACGACAGCCACTTTGATGCAGTGATGGAGCACCTTGGCACCACCCTGACCGAGCTGGGTGTGCCGGGTGACCTGATTGGTGAAGCGGCGGCGATTGCCGAGAGTACCCGTAAGGATGTATTGGGTCGTTAAACAATCCGCTGTGTGGTAGTGATGAGGGCGCTGTCATGTGAATGACAGCGCCCTCGTTATTTTCAGGTCAAATGAGCCTTCTCTTTCCCCTCTTTTTTCTCCAGTTCCAATACTTCACCTTGCAGTTCTATGAGACGGCTATTCAGCCGTTGCCAGCGGAAACTATCTTCTTTGTCGGTGCGCTCAAGTGCAATTTTAAGCTGCTCGATGGCGGTACGGGTTTGGCCAATCAGGTAATAATATTCAGCCAGGGCTTGGTAAGAGTCGCTGTCGCGGCCGTTGGCCATTTCGGCCTTGGCCAGCAGCTGATAGTAGCTGGGGAGGGGGAAGCGCTCCTGTTGCAGGATCAGTTGGCGTAATAGTGCCACCGCCGCCGAGGCCTTATCCTGGCGCAGCTGGGTTTCGACTTGCAGTACCGTTAGCAATGGATGGTTGGGGTAGAGCTTAAGCGCCGCTGCTAGCCGCTCTTCTGCGGCCGCCAGATTGTTCTGCTGCAACTCAATCCTAGCCTGCAGGGCGATAAACAGATCCTTCTCTGGAGCCTTGCTGAGCAGCTCCTGATTCAATGCTTTGGCCCGTGGCAGATTAGCGGCGCCGAGCTGCCAGAGGGCTTGCTCATATATCTGTGCGACGGTTGGTTCTTTGTTTGCCGTCAGGGCCTTGAGACGCTCCTGGCGTTCGTCATGGTGAGTATGTAGCAGCGCCTGAACCAGATAGAAGTCGTCGCCCTCTTGTACCTTGACGGGCGGAAACTGTTCAGCGCGGTTGCTGGAGTCGGCGATGCGCGAGGGGGTGACCGGATGGGTGCGCAACAGTTCCGGCAGATCGCTTTGCATGTAGCGGCTGGCTTGCTGCAAGCGGGTGAAAAAGGCGGGCATCTGGCGTGGGTCGTAACCGGCCTGGGCCAGGATCTCGATGCCAACCCGGTCCGCCTCGCGTTCGTGGTCGCGGGTGAAATTGAGCTGTTGCTGGATGTTGCTAGCGGTGCTAAGGGCGATGGCAGCCTGGGTCACATTAGGGTTGCCGATAAGGATGGCGGCAAGAATGGCGGCGGCGGTCTGCAAGCTGCCCGCTGAGGCCTTTTGAAAGGCGCGGGCCAGGTGGCGTTGGGTAACGTGGGCGATTTCGTGGGCCATGACCGCTGCCAGCTCGCCTTCAGACTCGGCGGCCAGGATCAGCCCGGTGTGGATGCCGATATAACCGCCGGGGCCGGCAAAGGCGTTGATGCTGGGATCATCCACCACAAAAAAAGTGAAGGGCTGTTGACTGTTGGCGCTGCCCAACAGCCGGTACCCCAATGCGTTCATGTAGGTATTGATCTCTGGCGATTCGACAAGCTGTACCTGGCTGCGAATGTTGCGCATAAAGGCCTGACCCAGTCTTTTATCCTCGTCGGCAGAGAGGATGGTGGTGGAGGCATCGCCCATCTCCGGCAGGTTGAGACCGGTTCCAGCCCCATTAACAGGTGCGCTGTTCAGAAGTGTCAGGGAGAGCAAAAGCGCGAGGTGGCGTTGATTTGTTTTTATTGTTTTCACGGTTGCTCAGACACGGCTGTGGGTAGGGAGTTCCTGTGAGTAATGTTATCATTGCCGCCCCCGAAGGGGCTGAAGTGATCTGGATAAAGGGTGATTGTAATGAGTGAAGTTGTTGTAAAAGAGCTGGATACCAGCGGTTTGAGCTGTCCGATGCCGATTCTGCGCTTGAAGCAGACGCTGGGTGCCATCGAGAGTGGTCAACGTCTGCGGGTGATCGCTACCGATCCCGGTTCGCAGTCTGATTTTGCTGCCTTTGCGGCGCAGACCGGCCATCGCCTGGTTGAGTCACGGGCCGAGGCGGGCAAATTTTATTACGTGGTAGAGAAGAAATAATGTCGGAAAAAAAGATCGCTATCATCGCCACCAAAGGCAGTCTTGATTGGGCCTATCCGCCTTTCATTCTGGCTTCAACCGCTGCGGCGTTGGGCTACGACGCCCGTATCTTCTTCACCTTTTATGGCCTGCAACTGCTGCGCAAGGATCTGGATCTTCAGGTCACTTCGCTTGGCAATCCTGGCATGCCGATGCCAATTCCCATGCCAGTGATTCTTCAGGTAATGCCCGGTATGCAGAGCATGATGACGATGATGATGAAAAAGAAGATGCAGTCCAAAGGGGTGGCGAGCATTGAACAGCTGCGTGAGATCAGCATGGAGTGTGGTGTAAAAATGATTGGCTGCCAGATGACGGTTGATCTATTTGATTTTGCCAAAGAGGACTTTATCGAGGGTGTTGAGTATGCCGGAGCCGCCTCCTTTTTGGAGTTTGCCGGTGATGCAAATATCACCCTCTATGTTTGATTGCTGCTTGCGATATGGCTTAGTGACGCCATTTGCAGAGCGAGCCCCCCGCAAGGGGGTTTTTAAAGGGTTTGTATATTAGAATATGCTAATATAATCTCTGTTATATAGTAGCTAATATCTATTATTGATAATGATGAGGGGTTCAGAATGCGTAACTATCCGCAACAGTGGTTGATTGGGTTGGCTGCAATCGCCGCAGCGGGTGTTGCCTCGGCTGCCGAGTTGGCCTCGATTACAGTGCAGAAGCAGGCAGTGCTGCAGGAGCGGCTCTTTGACGGGGTGATCGAGGCGGTTAATCAATCGACGGTCTCGGCTCAGACCAGTGGTCGTGTCACTGAAATCAACTACGACGTCGATGACATTGTGCCCAAGGGGGCGGTGATCCTGCGCATCCGCGACAGCGAGCAGCGTTCGCGGCTGCAGCAGTCCCAGGCGGGTCTGAACGAGGCCGAGGCGCGTTACAAAGAAGCCGAGGTGGATTACAAACGTATCAAGGATATCTACGCACAACGGTTGATAGCGAAGTCTGAGCTGGACCGGGCCGAGGCTGCCTTCAATGCCGCTAAGGCGCGGCTGGAGCAGGCCAAGGCGCGGGTAAGCGAGACCCAGGAGCAGCAGGGCTATACGGTGATACGCGCCCCCTTCAGTGGCATTGTCACCAACCGTTTTGTGGAATTGGGTGAAAGTGTCAACGCTGGTCAGCCGCTGATGGCGGGCATGTCACTGGAGCAGTTGCGCGTCGTCGTCACTGTGCCGCAAGCCTTTGTAAAGGCGATGCGAACCCACGGCAAGGCGGCGGTTGAGCTGGCCGATGGCCAGCGTCTTGAGGCTGTCTCGATGCGCATCTTCCCCTACGCCGATGAGAGCAGCCACGCCGTCAATGTGCGTGTCAATCTGCCTGCCGGTGACCACGGTATCTACCCCGGCATGTTCGTGAAGGTCGGTTTTGTCACTGGCGCGAGTGAGGCGATTCAGGTTCCGGCAGCAGCGGTGGCTCACCGTAGTGAGCTGACCGCACTCTATATTATTGGTGGTGATGGTCGTATCGGTTTCAGACAAGTGCGCCTGGGACGCATCAGTGGCGATCAGGTCGAGGTGCTCGCCGGTCTGGAGAGTGGTGAGAAGGTGGCGCTCGATCCGATCGCCGCAGGTATCACACTAAAACAGCAGGCACGCTGAGATGAGTGACACACGGTTGGGAATCTCTGGGGCCATCGCTAAAAAATTTTTGCGTAGCGAGATCACGCCGTTACTGGCGCTGGTCGGCATCCTCATGGGCATCTTTGCGGTGCTGGTCACTCCGCGTGAAGAGGAACCGCAGATCGATGTCACCTTTGCCAATATCTTTATCCCTTATCCTGGTGCCACGGCGGTGGAGGTGGAGAGCCTGGTTAGCACCCCGGCCGAACAGGTGCTCTCCGAGATCAAGGGGGTGGAGCACGTCTACTCGGTCTCGCGTCCCGGCATGTCGATCCTCACCGTACAGTTTCTGGTGGGTGAAGAGCGTACCCCGAGTATTGTAAATCTCTATAACCAGATCTATTCCAATCAGGACTGGCTGCCGCGTAACCTCGGGGTTGGTCAGCCGATTATCAAACCGAAAGGGATTGATGATGTGCCCATCGTCAGCCTGACGCTCTGGAGCGAGGATCAGCAGAAAGGTAGTCTCGAGTTGCAACAGGTGGCCCACGCCCTTGAGGCCGAGTTGAAACGGGTCAAGGGCACCCGTGACATCTACACCATCGGCGGCCCCGATCAGGTGGTCCATCTGCTGCTCGATCCGCAGCGCATGGCCGGTTACAACATCAGTTTTGATGATCTGCGTGCCTCGCTCATGGCGGCCAACGCCACCCGTGAGGCAGGTACGTTGGTGACCAATAACAGCGAGATCGAAGTGCAGGCCGGTACTTTCCTGACGACACCGGAGCAGGTTGAGCAGTTGATTGTAGGCATGCACAAGGGCAATCCGGTCTATCTCCATGACGTGGCCAAGGTGACACGTGGCGCCGATCAGCCCGAGCAGTTTGTTTGGTTCGGCACCGGCCCTGCCACTACTCAAACAGTGAAGGGCGAGTTCCCGGCAGTCACCATCGCTATCGCCAAACAGCCCGGCACCAACGCTGCCACCATCGCTGATCAGGTGATCGAACGTATCGAACAGCTGCGTGGCACCTTCATCCCCGATGGCGTCAACGTCACGGTGACCCGTAACTACGGGCAGACTGCTACCGACAAGGCGATGACATTGATCAAGAAATTGATCTTCGCCACCTCCGCCGTGGTGCTGCTGGTCTTCTTTGCCCTGGGCAAACGTGAGGCATTTATCGTTGGCTCCGCCGTGGTGATCACACTCACCATCACGCTCTTCGCCTCCTGGGCATGGGGTTTTACGCTCAATCGCGTCTCGCTGTTTGCGCTGATCTTCTCCATCGGTATTTTGGTGGACGACGCCATCGTGGTGGTGGAGAACATCCATCGTCATATGCAGATGGGTAAGACTAATCTGCTCGAGGCGATCCCGGTGGCGGTGGATGAGGTGGGTGGTCCGACTATTCTGGCGACCTTTACTGTTATCGCGGCGCTGCTGCCGATGGCCTTTGTCAGTGGTCTGATGGGACCCTACATGAGTCCCATCCCCATCAACGCCAGCATGGGCATGCTCATCTCGCTGGTTGTGGCGTTTGTGGTCACACCGTGGCTCACCTATGCCGTCTTCAAAAAACATCACGCCGAACACCATGCCGGTGATGAGGCGGTGGGCGGAGAGGGTAAGAGCGGTGTGCGCCTCTACAACTTCTTCCACCGCATCATGGATCCGCTGCTGCGCAGTGACGCTGGCCGCAAGTCACGCTGGTTGCTGTTTGGCGGCATCATGGTGTTGATCCTGTTGGCGGTGAGTCTTGCCGGTTTCAAACTGGTGATCATGAAGATGTTGCCCTTCGACAATAAATCTGAATTCCAGATTGTGGTCGATATGCCGGAAGGGACGACAGTCGAGCAGACCAACCGGGTACTGCAGGCGCTGGCGGTCCATATCGCCACTGTGCCTGAGGTGATCGATTACCAGCTCTACGCCGGTACCGCCGCGCCGATCAACTTCAACGGTCTGGTGCGCCAGTACTATCTGCGCAACGGCGCTAATGTGGGTGACATCCAGGTTAATCTGGTCGACAAACATGCACGTGATCGCAAGAGCCATGAGATTGCCAGCTCAGTGCGCGCCAAATTGCAGGAGATTGGCCGACCCTTCGGCGCCAACGTCAAGGTAGTTGAAGTGCCACCCGGTCCGCCGGTGCAGTCGCCGCTGGTGGCGGAGATCTATGGTCTCGATTACGAGGGGCAGATCAGCGTCGCCAAGCAGGTGCGCAATCTCTTTGAAAAAACCGACGAGGTGGTGGATGTGGATGACAGCGTCGAGCACCCTGCCCAGCGGCTGATCATGCAGGTTGATCGCCAGCGCGCCGCCCTGCTCGGCGTGGCGCAGGAGACGGTGGTGGCGACCCTGGCCGCCGCCCTGGGTGGCGAGGATATCGGTTATCTGCACGGTACTACGGTCAAGTACCCGCTACCGCTGCGTATTGAACTACCGGTGGCCAACAAGGCCGATGCCCAGCAGTTGCTTGACCTTAAGGTGCGTGGCCACAATGGCCTGGTGCGGCTCTCCGAGATCGTTACCATCGAGCAGAGCCGCGTTGAGTACAGCATCTACCACAAGGATCTGTTGCCGGTCGTTTTTGTCACCGCCGACGTGGCGGGCCATACTGACAGCCCGCTCTACGGCATGTTTGATATCTTCGGCCAGCTGAAAGATACACCTATTAACGGTGAGCTGGTGCAGCAGACCTTGATCAGCCAGCCGGAGAATCCCTATCTCTACAGCCTTAAGTGGGATGGCGAGTGGCAGGTGACCTACGAGACCTTCCGCGACATGGGCATTGCTTATGGTGTTGGCATGATCCTCATCTACCTGCTGGTGGTAGCGCAGTTCCGCTCGTACCTGGCACCTATCATCATCATGGCGCCGATACCGCTGACGATTATTGGTGTTATGCCCGGCCATGCGTTGCTGGGGGCCAACTTCACGGCGACATCAATGATCGGCATGATCGCACTCGCTGGCATCATCGTCCGCAATTCGATCCTGCTGGTGGACTTCATCAATCAGCAGCTCAGAGAGGGAGTGGTATTTGAAGAGGCGGTGATTCGTGCGGCGGCCGTGCGCGCCAAGCCCATCATCCTCACCGGGCTGGCAGCAATGATTGGCGCCTTTTTCATCCTTGATGACCCAATCTTCAACGGACTAGCGATCTCAATGATTTTTGGCATCCTGGTCTCCACCCTGCTAACACTGGTGGTAATCCCGGTGATGTACTACGCTTTTATGCGTAAGCGCATGGCTTAGTGCCGCTTTCTGGTGCGGCCTTTAAGGCTGCGCCAGAGGCCAGTGAGCGCCAGCAGCACCATGGCCACGGCCGCTGCATCCATCACATAGGGACCCCATTGGCCAAAGAGACGGCCACTGTGCAGGTCGAGCAGTACCCGTTCATAATCGAGAGTCTGTTGGCGATAGTTTGAGAGCAGGCGTTCGTTGTAGGTGGCCTCCACCAGAATGGATTGTGACCACTCTATCTGTTGTTGCGGTCCTGCCTTCTGCCAGTTGAGCAATTCGCGGTCAGCCAGCGTAATCTGCTCTCCCTGACGGATTGCGACGTTGCCGTCAGTGTCGCTGCCGATGGCGTCGATCTTGTCCATGCCTTGTGGCAGGGTATCGAGCCGTTCCACCAGTTCACCTTCGTTCGAAAGTAGTAGCAGGGTGTTGCTGAGGGCAACTATTGTCAGTTGTTCATTGCTGGTAATGCCGACCAATGGCTGTTTGCTGCTTAACAACGGCTGGCTGTTGAAGTAGAGCTGTTCGCCGAGCTGGCTGACGCGGTTGCTGCCGCTGTCGAAGTGGCTGGCCTGGTCGGGAATGTCGATGCCATACCACTGCAAGAGCAGGCTGGAGTCGACCTGACGTTGGTCCAGTTTAAGGGTGTCGGTATGGTTGAGCGGCAGGCCGCTTACCGCCAGTACCATAATAAACAGCGCCGCGCCGATGCCTAGGCGGCGGTGCAGTGGGGCGGGGCGCAGTTGTGCCCTGAAGGGGGTGCGACGTCTCATGGCTGGTTGATCACTTGTTGATGGAACAGCAGCGCCAGACGTGCCAGACGGGTGGCGGCCCGGACGGAGAGTGTGGCGCCGGAGATGCCGTCAACCGTGCCGCTCAGTTGGCCGTCTCTATCCAACGTCAGCTTGTCGAACTGGCGGGTGAAAAAGGGGTGTCGGATTTCACTGCCACGGCTTTCCCGAAAGATCAATACTTCCAGCGCCTCGATGGCGCCAGCGTTGACCACGATGCCTAGTGTGATGGGTTGCTCCTTGCCAATCTCCTCCAGCACCCAGACGCTGCGCTGTTGCTGGCGCCAATAACGTAGCCGCAGTGCCGGATAGTCATGGCCAAGAATGGTGTTCACCGATTTTTGCAGCTCTTTATCGAGCCATAGTAGCTGTGGCGTGGGTGGCTGGTTGGCAAAGCTCTGCTGAATGAAGTCGACGGGTGGCAGATAGGTGCCACGTGCCGCCGCTGGCGTGGCGGCAAGCAGCCACGCCAGGGCGAACAACAGCATCGCCAGTGATGATTTTAGTGATGCTGCCGGCATCAGAACTGGTAGCCAAGGCCCAGGTTGAAGCCATCATTACCGATGGTGCCGTGCTGGTTCTGAAGATCGGCCTTGATCACCACGCTGGGGTGGGGCCAGTAGTTGATGCCGATATCGGTCTGCTTCTGGGCGCTGTCGCTATTATCACCTGCTTCGTTATCCCAGGCGTTGTAGCGGGCAAACACTCCCCATTGTTGCGAGAGTTTGTAGGAGGGTTCGAGATACCAGCCAGTCTGCTCGTTGCGACCAACTGCCTCGGCGGCAGTGCTGTCGATATCCCAGGCGGCATAGAGGGCACGCAGACCAAACGGTCCTTGCTGGAGGGTGGCGTGGGCCTCCAACAGGGTGGCGCTGGCTTTTGTAGCGGTGCCCTGGGTGATGTCGTCCTGCTGCTGCGCTGTCACCCCAATCTGCGTGCCTGCCTGCGGTTGCCATTGTAGGCGGCCAGTCACGGCCAACGCTTCAGCGGGCGCTGATGCCACCTTCTGACGGCCATCGCGAATCTTGTAGGCCTTGCTGCCGCTGGTCGGCACACTCAGGCCAGAGGTGACGGCGACGTCATAACTCCAGGCCGGGGCGGGTTTGCCGGAAATCATGGCGCCACCTTCCCACCAGGTGGTAGGGATGATGTTCCTCTCAACCGGGTTGCGCTCCACACCATAAAAAGTGGCGGGTTCGTGGGTCTCGTTGATGATGCCAACAGGCATCAGGAAGAGACCGCCGGTGACAGCCAGATTGTTATTGATGTCGAACTGGATGGCGGCCTGTTCCAGCTCCACCTCGCCTGGCTTGCCTTCGCCGCTCAGAGAGTGTTCCAGCTCCAGCTCCGAGAAAAAGCGCAGGCGGTCGGAAAATTCATGGTTGAAAAACAGCACAAAACGGTGAAAGTCAATCTCCTTGGCGCTGTCTAGGTTGTTGTAGTGCATCTCACCATAACCACCGATTGAGGTCGCACCCTGGCTGGAGCCCGTTTGCATCAGGTTATCAACGCTACTGCTGGTCTGTTCAAGTTGTGATTGCAGGGTTTTTATCTGTTGTTGCAGATCATCAAGTTGGGCGTCGGCCAGGGCGGCAGTGCTGAAAAGGGCGGTGATGATGCTAATAGCTAACGGCTTTTTCTTAAACATGGTGCGGATCCTATTGGCTTGTTAATGAGAATCATTATTGATTGTGATGTGATCTTACACGGGCCATATTTGTGATGCAAGTGATAATTATTATCATTTGGTGTTGTGTCGTATGGGTACGTCAGGCAGTGGTGGTTGCCGGAAAAAAGTAAAGGCGCTGGTGCCCTGCGTTTACGCAGAGAGGTGATTTCTGGCGCAGGTGTCGTTGGCGATCTTATAGGACTACTCTTGTAGTAATAGTAAGTTGGTAAAAAGTTGGGTTCAGTTTTGTTTAAGAGCCTATTCAAAATCTTTTTGCCCTGAAGGGGGGGATTCGATTAAATTGCATGGATGAGAAAAATATACCGAAGCGATATCAGCCGAGAGGCCTTTGAAAAGATAGAACCGATACTCACCAGTGCGCGAAAAAGG
>JAYWDX010000001.1:0-3016 GCA_043779675.1 Tenderia sp. (SeqCode) | reverse complement strand
TACCCGGCGGTCAAACTCGGGCAGCTCATCCAGAAACATGACGCCGTGGTGGGCGAGTGAGATCTCGCCGGGACGTGGGGTGCTGCCGCCGCCCACTAGCGCGACGCCGGAGGCTGTGTGATGGGGTGAGCGAAACGGGCGCTGTTTCCAGTTGGCTGGGTCGAAGCCACGCTGGCTGATGCTCTGTACGGCGGCACTCTCCAGCGCCTCTGCTTCGGTCATGGTCGGCAGGATGCTGGGCAGGCGACTGGCGAGCATGGTCTTGCCGGTGCCGGGCGGGCCAACCATTAACAGTGAATGGCCACCGGCGGCGGCGATCTCCAGCGCCCGTTTGGCGTGGTGCTGGCCACGCACGTCGTTGATATCAAGATGGGTGTGGGGGTTGTCGGGCAGCGCCATGCGTGGTTGCGGTGTGAGCAGTGCGGTGCCGCTGAGATGGGCGCACACCTCCAGTAGGTGATTGGCGCCAAGCACCACGATGTCGCCGGCCAGTGTTGCCTCGGCGCTATTCTCTTGTGGCAGGACCATGATCCGTCCGGCACTGTGGCACTGGCTTGCTGCGGGCAATACGGCACGAATCACCCGTAGTGCCCCACTCAGCGCCAGCTCACCGGAGAACTCGTACTGCTCCAGCGCCTCTTTGGGGATCTGCCCCGAGGCAGCAAGGATGCCAAGGGCGATGGGCAGATCAAAACGGCCCCCCTCTTTGGGCAGGTCGGCAGGGGCGAGGTTGATGGTGATACGTCGCGCCGGGAATTCAAACCGGCTATTGAGCAGGGCACCACGGACGCGGTCCTTGCTCTCTTTTACCGCCGCCTCTGGCAGGCCGACGATGGCGAGTGCTGGCAGGCCATTGGCCAGATGCACCTCGACGGTGACAAGCGGGGCATCGATGCCAGAGCCTGCGCGACTGTAAACGACCGCCAGTGACATGAATTACTGGGGTGCTTTTTGGGGGTTGCTGTGGCTCTGTTCTAACGCCGCCACCTGCTTTTCCAGCGCATCGAGCTTGGCGCGGGTGCGGGCCAGGAGTGTGCTCTGCACCTCGAACTCCTCACGCGTGACCAGTTCCAGTTTGTTGAAGGTGCTCTGCAAGATGGCGTGGAAGTTACGCTCCAGATCACTCTGTAGCCCTTTGAGCCCTGGCGGCACGGCATCGGCCAGTTTGCGGGTCAGGTCATCAAACATCTTTGGATCTATCACCATGGTCTCTCCTAAATATTGTTAGCCAAGTGTACGTGATTTTAATCGCAAGATGAGCGCTCCATTATGGTGCGCCGCCCCGTTGCGTTGGAATTACTTTGGTGCGAGCGGCTATCAGCCACCCTGTCTGTTTTGTTTATATTGCTGAAGTTGTGGTGTTTTTTTCGTTGGCACAGGTTGTGCTCTACAACATTTACAAATGGATTGTGACTATAGGCAGATGGGCCAGTGGCCTCAGGGTTTGGATTTAAGTAGAGGAGAAGATAATGAAATTGGTAACGGCAATTATTAAACCATTCAAGTTGGATGATGTGCGCGAAGCCCTTTCAGACATCGGTGTACAGGGTGTCACTGTCACCGAGGTGAAGGGTTTTGGTCGGCAGAAGGGGCATACCGAACTTTATCGTGGTGCTGAGTATGTGGTCGATTTTTTGCCCAAGGTGAAGATTGACATCGCCATCGCGGCAGACATGGTGGATCAGGTGATCGAAGCGATCAGCAAGGCCGCCAACACCGGCAAGATTGGTGACGGCAAGATCTTTGTGGTCAACCTGGAACAGGCCATCCGTATCCGTACCGGCGAGTCCGGTCCTGAAGCACTGTAAGTTGTGGGAGTAAAAGAGATGAATACACTATTCAGATGGATGGCGCTAAGTGTGCTGTTGCTGGTTTCGCCACTAAGCCTGGCGGAAGAAGATGTCACTGTGATGGTGGAGAGTGTCGAAATATCTGCCCCGGCGGTTGAGGTTGCTGCCGAAACACCGGTTGCTGAGGTTGTTGCCCCGGTTCCCAATAAGGGCGACACCGCCTGGATGATGATCTCTACCCTGCTGGTGATCCTGATGATCATTCCGGGCGTGGCGCTGTTTTACGGTGGCCTGGTGCGTGCCAAAAACATGCTAGCGGTGCTGACACAGGTGATGGCGATCTTCTGCATGATCTCGATCCTGTGGGCGGTCTACGGCTACTCGCTGGCGTTTGGTGATGGCGGTAGCCTCAACTGGGTGATTGGGGACTTATCCAAAATGTTCCTGGCTGGCATCACTGCCGACAGCACGGTAGCCACCTTTACTGACGGTGTGGTGATCCCTGAGTTGGTATTTGTTGCCTTCCAGCTCACCTTTGCCGCCATCACCGTGGCGCTGATTGTTGGCGGTCTGGCCGAGCGGGTAAAATTCTCCGCCCTGATGATCTTCGGTGCACTCTGGTTCACCTTCTCCTACCTGCCGATCACCCACATGGTCTGGGCAGCTGGCGGTTATCTGTTTGAAGCCGGGGATCTTGATTTTGCAGGCGGCACCGTTGTGCATATCAATGCGGCTATCGCAGCGTTGGTAGGTTGTATCGTGCTGGGTAAACGTCTCGGTTATGGCCGCGATGCCATGCCGCCGCACAACCTGCCGTTCACCATGATCGGCGCCTCATTGCTGTGGGTGGGCTGGTTCGGCTTTAACGCCGGCTCTAACCTTGAAGCCAATGGTGGTGCAGGACTGGCCTTCATCAACACCATTCTGGCTACCGCTGCTGCGGGTATGAGCTGGATGATCGCTGAGTGGATGGTACGTGGTAAACCTTCCATGCTGGGCATTGCCTCTGGTGTCGTTGCCGGTCTGGTGGTAGTCACACCTGCCGCTGGTCTGGTTGGCCCGATGGGCGCCATCGTCCTCGGTGCGATTGCTGGTGTGGCCTGTCTGTGGGGTGTCACTGGCCTGAAGCGGATGCTGGGCTACGACGATAGTCTGGATGTGTTTGGCATCCACGGTATTGGTGGCATCATCGGCGCCATCGGCACCGGCATCTTTGTATCACCCGC